>DASCSY010000305.1:0-510 GCA_034399415.1 Acidimicrobiales bacterium | reverse complement strand
GTCAAGAAGATGAACATCGCTACGAGCCTGAGACAATCCGAGATATCTTGATTGATTACAACCTTCAAGATCTTGGTATCTAACAATGACTCTTAGTCCCGACGAGCAAATATTTTCCGACGCAATCGATGTAGCTAACATCCCGACGCTACTCATGGTTTTGGTGCAACTAACCGGTGAACTTCAATGGTTAGAAGAACCGTACTTACCGAAACGACAACCAGGGCTAGGAGACAACGACACCGGCGGCCTCGAACCCCGACACCAGCAAGAAGTTCGCGAAGCATCTCTGGAGGCGATATTGGCGTGGCGCGACGGTCGTCCCGTTGCCCTTCCCGAACCTGACTACGATCTCATAGTTCGGATGCTTAGCGTTTCGATGGCTGAGCCTGTTCCGGCTGAATATGGCCAATTCACTGCTGCTCAGCTAGGCCAAGTGAAATTTCTTGACCACCAAAGCATCAGTTCGCCTCCCGATTTCAACGTCATCGTTATCGGAGCAGGAGTTTC
>DASCSY010000304.1:0-529 GCA_034399415.1 Acidimicrobiales bacterium | reverse complement strand
GACTTCGGCTACACACCCACCCCAGTCGACTGAGGTTGCCACCGCTGGACCTGGTGCGGCACGCTGCGAGGGCTCCCCTCAACTTCCCCACTAACTCCCGTTTCTGCTCAACCTCAGCACCTTAAATTTCTGGTGCCCCAGAAGTGCCCCTAAACCAAAAACACAACCCCCTGTCTTGTTAGAGGGTTGTGGTTTAAGCCTGTTTCCAGGGGTTTTGTTTGTGGAGCTGATCGGAATCGAACCGACGACCCCCTGCTTGCAAAGCAGGTGCTCTAGCCAACTGAGCTACAGCCCCAATAACTCTCAGAGGGTACCGAAGTAAAGCTTGGAGCACGACTTAAGCAAACAAGCGATTTTGCAGGCATGATCAAGGTATTGAATTTCGTTACAAATCGAAAATTCCCTTGAGGAGGGACCTCTAATGACTATGCCCGCGATTTCGTTAGCTGCGGTGAGCGGCCGCCGTCAACAAACACTCGATATCGCTGCTGAGATTGAACAGCGCGGCTTTACCGGTATTTACTGCCCC
>DASCSY010000303.1:0-548 GCA_034399415.1 Acidimicrobiales bacterium | reverse complement strand
CTACCGTCTGGTTAAAGGTCGCCCGGATGCGATCTCCAGGTCCAACCTCGGCCAGGAGTCCCTCGCCGTAGGTGGAACGGAGCTTCTCGACCTCCCGGTAGGCCAGGAGGTGTCCGACCACTGGGTGGTCGTCACGAAGGCGCTCCAGGGTCGCCGCATCGGTGGAGTATCCGGTCTTCGTCTTCTTTCCCGGGGTCAGACCCAACTTCTCAAACAGAACCTCCCGAAGTTGCTTGGTGGAGTTCACGTTGAACTCTCCACCCGCCGCTTCGTGGACCAGACCCCGAAGACGGTCGCATTCGGCAGTCAGATCACCGCGGAGCCGGGTCAACTCGGCCACATCTACCCCGACGCCAACTTCCTCCATTCGGGCCAGGACAGCCACCAGCGGGACCTCCAGAGTGGCGTTGAGATCCTGCAGCCCTTGGGCGTCGAGCGCTGCTAGGAGAGGGCCGTGGAGGGCCCGAGCGGCCGCCGCTCTGACTCCTGCCTCAGCAGCTGGGTCGGCAACCTCCCCGGTGAGGTCCAGTTGGCCATCCGGCGGGCCG
>DASCSY010000302.1:0-550 GCA_034399415.1 Acidimicrobiales bacterium | reverse complement strand
TCTTTACCCAACGCTTCCTCCTGAGAATAAAACAGCTTGGTGCTTTTACCCGATGTCTAAACGGCGTGATCCTGAGGCAAATTGGTACACGCTTCCTTATGAACAGCGATCAGCTCAAATGCATGAGCATGGACGCTCAGGTAGAAATTTTGCCGGCCGTGTTTTGCAGGTAGTGACCGGATCTACTGGTGTTGATGACTACGAGTGGGGAGTGACGTTATTTGCAGAACGCCCTGATGATCTCAAAGAAGTCGTTTACACGATGCGTTTCGATGAAGCCTCAGCTGTTTACGCAGATTTTGGCCCCTTTTACACTGGGATAGTTTCTGATAGTGACGATGCTTTGGGTCGTTTGGCGAATGGATGAAGATTTCATTATTGAATGCGGTCTTGACGAAATAACATCTAATCCGGTCTCAGTTGTAGCGTTTGTTCCTGATTTAATGGATCAGTCAAAATTACGTTTGGCGATGCCAGACATCTGTTTCGTTAAAGAAGTCTCTGAACTGATTGATGCAGAAGTTGACCTTGTAGTAATTGACATGTCTAA
>DASCSY010000301.1:0-550 GCA_034399415.1 Acidimicrobiales bacterium | reverse complement strand
CGAAGGAAAACTGATCAACCTGCTACCTGAACCGATTCCGTTCGGAGGGGTCTATGTAGGACCCGCAGGCGCGGACGAATATGTGAGTCTGATTCAGAAGAGCATCAGACTTGGACACCTCAAAGCCCACGAGATAGTCAATGACAACGACCGCGTGATTGTGATTGGAAGCGAAAGCGGACACTTCTTACACAACGATCAACCGTACGAAATGGATTGGGTTCACGTGAACACAGTGGTTGAGGGAAAGATCATAGAAATGCGGGAATACAACGACACAGCCGCGTTGCTTCAGGCATTCAACGCTCCATCATCTCAATAGTCCAGCCAAGAACGCTTAGGGACCACACTCGCACTGGTCGGACAAGGTCAGCGGTTTAATTGCTTGCCATCTAAGCTCGCCACATGACCGCCGATCCCAAAAAGAACGTTGCTGCTGACGTCGCCGCAGCCGCTGACACCATCGTTGACCTCTCTCATCAAGTGTGGGACAACCCAGAGATTGCTTTCGAGGAATACGAAACAGCGGCAATGACATCACAAGTATTAG
>DASCSY010000300.1:0-675 GCA_034399415.1 Acidimicrobiales bacterium | reverse complement strand
GACTTAGGGGTCGGAGCTGGTGTCTGCCGGCGTGGTCGGGGGTTTTAGGACTTACCCGGCAGGGGTTCCGGAGATCGGTCCGAGGTAGATCTCGCCGTCCAGGTCGCCGAGTTGGTGGGTGTCTGCTACGAGGCCGGTCGACACGGCTGTGACGTCGTTCGACAGGGAGATGGTCTGTGATGTCCCGGACCGGTTGTATACGGCGTAACCGTTGGTGAACTCCCGGATGAACAGGCCTTCGACGCCGTCTAGGAGTTGGCGTTTGTCACCCACTGGCTGTCCCAGGTCGGCGTCCCAGAAGTCGTACCAGTTGTGTGCGTGGGAGGAGATGGGGTTGCCGGCGAAGAGTACGTGTCCGTCGGAGTGGGTCAGGGTGAGGGTGGTGATCAGGCGCATCCACTGCTTGTTCTCGGCGGAGTCACGTTCGGCGATCAGAGCGTCATCGTCGTCCTCTCCGTAGTCGTGGACGACCCTCCAGCCCTCGAGGCAGTTGATGCGAGGCTGTCTCAGGTTCTCTGATCCCCAGTAGAGGGATTCCTCGATGGTCTCCAGTTCTGAGACCGTGTAGCCCCCGAACCGGTCGGCCTTGACCGTTTCCATGTACATGCCGTTCATGTAGGGGGCCGAGCGGGGAGCAGTTAGTTGGTTGGTGTTGCCGATGATCAGGAAGTCGTC
>DASCSY010000299.1:0-693 GCA_034399415.1 Acidimicrobiales bacterium | reverse complement strand
TAGTAGTCGTAGTAGTTGTAGTAGTCGTAGTAGTCGTAGTAGTCGCTGGTGCAGTTAGTTGCATTTCCTTCGCGTTATCATCAGTGTCTATTGCCCCGAACCAGATAATCGCACCAACTAAAGCGATACCTAAGATAGCAAATAGAGTGAATCGCATATTAAGAGGTTAGAAGGAATCATTTAATTAGTGATTTTAAATAGAATCTTTATTTCTTTCTTTAGAATCAGTCTTATTTCAACATTAATATATTGATAAGCGGCTAGCCTAAATTTTGGGTCGCTAGCTCATCGGGTAGAGCAGGGGACTTTTAATCCCAAGGTGCCGGGTTCGAGCCCCGGGCGGCCTACATATTAAAAGGGCAGTTGATGTATCTGCATTTAAAATTACAGACAAGATGTACCAGTTTTCTTTGAATTCCTTAATCAAATGGGTGCGAGAAAATCTTTATGGACTTTTCTTAATAGTTGCTGTTGGAATAACTGCTGAGATAATCAGTTATTCCAATAACCGGTTATCTTCTCCGGTGATTTCACTTCTTATAGGAGTTGTATTAGCAAATTCTGGTGTTTTGGGTTCTTGGGCAAAACCGTCTTTGGAACTAGCATCTGGACGCATATTAAAGATAGGTATTTGCCTATTAGGTTTTCGACTTGCGTTTTCAGAAATTACTGAGATTGGGAGTCCGATTGGAG
>DASCSY010000298.1:0-713 GCA_034399415.1 Acidimicrobiales bacterium | reverse complement strand
ACGGTAGCGATCGTTACATCTGCGGCACTTCATCACCCAGACGACGAAGAATTTACAATGCTCGATATTGGATATCGAGTTTTGGAGTCATCAAGGCATGACTATGTATTGCGCCATTGGAGTCCCAACTTCGATCCAACCGGTTTCGCGTTGGATATAAATACTGTTTTCCCAATTGACCGTCTGCAAGAACTAGCTGACCGAAATGTAATCGGAAAAGTTGCTGAACAGCATCTTTCATATGCTGGAAATCAGTTCGATCTTTCTTCTATCCAGCTTGATAGCGGCCCTTCGGGGGCGCAGTTTCTAAAAGACCAGGGTGTTGATGTGGTGCTTCTAACCCCTGTTTGACCTTTGTGTACGCGTACCGTGAGTACGCTCGCACACATTTTTGAAGCCGCTGGTATGGCGACAATTGTTTTCGGGTCTATCAAGGAACAAGTGGAATCAACTGCACCTCCACGTGCGCTTTGTTGCGACTTTCCTCTAGGACGACCTCTTGGTGAGCCTCAGAATCCTGAGTTTCAACACAGGGTTCTCGAATCTGCTTTCCAATTACTTGAAGCTGAAGAACCTATTATTAAAGAATACGACGTTTCAATTCCCGATACCGCTGATGAAGTTCTTGCCTGTCCCCTACCTCCAAGACACGATCCTGATTTACATCCTGCCTTAGATGAAGTGAGAGGATTGCGTCCAGCATACGACCGGGC
>DASCSY010000297.1:0-847 GCA_034399415.1 Acidimicrobiales bacterium | reverse complement strand
AGGCTGAGCAAAGGTGCAGTATCCACACTTGTCTCTACACAGCATGGTTAAGGGGATAAAGACCTTCGGGCTATAGGTGACGCGAGTTCCGTGAGCTGCATCTCTGATGGATGCGGCCCGTAGCAGCAACTCGTCTAATGGCAGACGCGATAGCTGCTCGATTTGTTGGGCAACTTCGCGGCGATCGACCATCATTGGACCACCTCCACTGACCCTGGGCCGGGTCGGCTGCGAATTTGTGCAGGATCAAGGGCGTCATTACAACTTGGACAACGAGTGACTTGATCGAGAGGAGTTCCGCATTCGGAGTGGACCAGAAGAGTTGGAGCTTCTCCTTGGTTGTACCAGCGGTCCCCCCAGCGCATCATTGCTACAAGGCTGGGTGAAAGGTCGCGACCCTTTTGGGTTAGGAGGTATTCATGGCGCACTGGTCGTTCTTGGTAGGGGACCCGAGCGATGATTTCCGCTTCTACGAGCTTGGATAATCGTGAAGCTAGAAGATTTTTGGCTATGCCGAGGTCGTTCTCGAGCTGACCGAAGCGACGTGCGCCGCGAAAGAGGTTACGAAGAATAAGTAGCATCCAACGGTCGCCTATGACGTCAAGGGTCTGTTGGATTGAACATTCGTTGCCTGGTCCTGAAATCTTTTGCACACGGCAGAAGATAGGACAGTCGGTTTCTATTTGCAACCGACTCGCGATTACATGAGAGAGTCAGCCTTAGCGGTGAGGCTTGTAATTAATTCATCGAAACTTTTGACGAAGGAAGCAACACCTTCTTCTTCGAGCACTTCGGCGACATTTTCTAGGTCAACCCCCACTTCGGCGACCGACTTAAGGATTGATTG
>DASCSY010000296.1:0-1073 GCA_034399415.1 Acidimicrobiales bacterium | reverse complement strand
CCCACTTTATGATGAGAGCGGGCATCGGGTACGGCACCAGCATGGACACTGAATGTATCAAGAATAGCGCAATCAAAATGTAGCCATGGCTGAAGTCAAACTGCCCAGCCAATAAAAGGATGAACAACATGTGGCGCATGAGTTCGTTCGTCGGAGAGCCATTTCCGTTAGTTGTCTCGGTATCGAGCCTGGTTACAACGCGGAGAAGGATCGAGCCGGCGGCTATCGTGCTGGCGGCGATGAGGGGGCCCCCAAAATGCGCTCCGACCGCCAGAGCGAGGATAATGTGGGCGACCGCGTCACAAACGTTATCGAGGTTTGCGCCGAAGCGGCTTCTGATGTTCAACTTGGCGGCCACAATACCATCAAAGTCGTCCATGAAACTGTTGAAGAGGATCAATGGGACCACGTACCGATAGCCGTCGTCGAGAAAGAGAACCACGAGAGGCAACACCCCGAGAACGGACATTGCATTGGCCAGATTCCGATAGACGAAATTTCCCCGTGCCCCAGGCATGTTCAAGATGCGTCCGCTCGAAGAACGAAGAAGTGATTCTCCAGTATTGGAAATGCAATGCCGAGCGCCTTAGGGATACGCGTGATCCAGGGGTTCCCCAGACGCAACCCGAAATACGTCAAATGCCCGACGGCCCGAAGGGCTTGAAACCGCTCGGGCATGGTTTGCTTCCATTTCTCGACCAGTTCGCTGCCCATTTCCATGAGCACATAGGGCTCGTTCCTCTCGACATGGCGGAGATTCAATCCACATCGCCCGAAGATCCGCCCGTAATCTGACACCGAGCGATAGACGACCTGGTAGTCGCTCCTTAGTGTCACGGCGTCCCCCCTGACGGTGGACTCGCGACAAAGGATCATCCCGCCCGGTTCAATGCACGGAACCAATTTCCGCAGCAAGGCAATCACGTCCCTTTCACTGAGATACATGAGCAGACCGCCGAGGAAGACCAGATCGTAGCCGGCATCGGGCTCGAAGGTCATGACGTCGCCATGGATGGGACGGAGGTTGGGGGACGGGGCGCATCTCGTCCGCAGGGACTGGAAAAGGGTGCGGC
>DASCSY010000295.1:0-1179 GCA_034399415.1 Acidimicrobiales bacterium | reverse complement strand
CGCCTGATCCTGAGCCGACGCCTGATCCTGAGCCGACGCCTGATCCTGAGCCGACGCCTCCGGTTCCCTTCTCTAGCCCTGATGTCAACGTTGAACAGCTAGTCGTTGAGATCTTCCCTCAGGGGGTCGTCTTTCAAGAATCGGACGCCGATCCATCGACCAATTTTTCTCCAGAACTAACCCTGAAATCCACTATCCCTGAGCCCCCACGGTTCTCCCCTGGAAATGACGACGCAACACCTCTAGAACTTGCTGAAAGTGGGTTGCCGGTTAAAGCAATTGGGGCGGCTGCAACAATCATGTTGATCATCGGTGGAGCCGCAGGAGCCGCCGCGGCCGGATCTGGTGGCGCTGGTATCTGGGGTGTCAGAGGTGGCGTCTTCGCCGTCATCTATCGCCGAGTAATTGGTCCTTTCATCAGGCGCAGATGCGATGAATGTGATGTCGAACTTCGCTGCAGGAACGGTGTCTGGGTGGAAAGGGGAACCACGTTCAGTCACGGAATCCATAATCACCAACACCTACCCGCGACACGGGCGTTTAGACACGAGGTTCGCCAATAACAGTCGGCGACGCGTCCACAACACTCCCTGTCTCCTGGGAACCTCAACTGAGGTAACCCTCGGCCTCCACTGAGAGGTCGAGGGTTACGTCCTTTTCACGGAGAGTCGAACCATAGCCACGGAGCCAATCAACCCCCCCGATGAGCTCAAGAGCAGATCGGTCACTGTGTCCTCGTAGCTGAGGTGTAAGCCGGTGGTGCCGCTTTGCATAATCAGGTATTCCATGAATTCCCAAAGAATGATCGCGAACGCCCCGAAACCTGTACCAAGAGCAGATCGGTTCCAAGGAGCGAGGTTTGCGGGATCAAACATCGCAACGAAGGCAGCGCAAAGAAACATCCAGTTGATGAAATGCAACAAGTCATCGAAGTTCTGAACGGTGTCGAAGAACTGGAAGAGATTCCCGAGTAGGTCCAGAACAAAAGGGGTAACCAGTAGCGCAGTCGGAAGATAGGGAAACGTTCCTTTCTTCTTCCTGAGAATCCAAATCGTCCCCATGGCAAGTGCCGACAGCGGGTATCCGACAGATCGCGCTGGCCAGCCTTTACCGTCGAGGCGCTCCATTGGCACGATGAGCCCCACCAGGAGGCAAAGAGCGAGAGCGGTGACGGCCAGC
>DASCSY010000294.1:0-1185 GCA_034399415.1 Acidimicrobiales bacterium | reverse complement strand
CGACCACTTCTGCGTCCCCCTCTACAAGCGCAGCATAAGCGGCATCCATCACCTTGACCGTTTCAGACGCGGCAGCATCCCATTGGTGTGAGCGGTAGCGGCCGATTCGCAGCGGCTGTTCAGCTGTCAATACCCCTGCTCCAGTGAGCGCCGAAAACATTGTGGCGCAATCGTCCACGCCTCGGGTGAACCATCCGATGGTGTCGAACGCGTGAGACAAAGTTGCAACACCAGTCAGTGGTAGCAACTGATATGTGGGTTTGAAACCCACCACACCGCAATAGGCCGCTGGTCGAACCACTGATCCCACCGTCTGGGTCCCAAAAGCCGCACGGACATGGCCGTCAGCTACCGCTGCAGCCGATCCGCTTGAGCTGCCACCAGGAGTGTGTTCGGGATCGTGAGGATTCGTCGTGACGTTGGGTGTGAAGAGGGCGAACTCCGTAGTCACTGTCTTACCAACGACAACAGCACCGGCGTCGCGGGCCAAGGCCACACAGGCAGCATCATTCGAAGTGGTGCGACCGGCGTAAATAGGAGAGCCGCGTTCGGTGGGGAGATCAAAGGTATCGATGACATCTTTCACTCCGAGCGTCCAGCCTGACAGCGGTCCTCTTGGAGCGGCTGCTACTGCTCCCAAAATCACATCGTCGTCATGGCGATGAACCCAAGCCCTAACAGTTCCATCTCGCTCAGTTATGCGACCTAGTTGTCGCTTTACGTGACCATGAGTGCTCACCTCATCATCATGGCTCACTCGGACGCGTCGCTGCTCATTAACAAACGAGAGGCAGCTCAACGCGACGCGATCAACTGAAGTTCGTGCCGCCATTGACTTGAAGGGTCTGACCGGTGATGTGCCGAGATAGATCAGAGCTAAGAAACACGGCGACGTCGGCAACCTCACTCGGGGAGGCCATGGCACCGAGCGGTACCAGAGCGCTCGCGGCGGCAATTTGTTCTTCGGTCATCCCGTCACGAGGTTGGGCCGTGTCGACAATCCCGGGGGCGATCGCGTTTACCCGAATTCCGTGTGGCGCTAGTTCAGTGGATACTGCTCGGGTAAATCCGATAATCGCCCCTTTACTGGCTGCGTAGTGAGCGCCTCGAGCTGAACTACGGAAAAAGGCGACAGACGAAAGGTTCACCGCCGTTCCCCGGCGGCCGTTCGCGATGAGGTCACGC
>DASCSY010000293.1:0-1298 GCA_034399415.1 Acidimicrobiales bacterium | reverse complement strand
AGGCACCCACCCAGCGCCAAGTTCTACCGCAGCGCCCCGCAGATTTGGATGGCGTTGAAGAACCCCATCCAAGACCAATGCACCAACGAAGGTTTCTGCTGCGTGGTGGAGAGCGATCATGTCTTTGCCTCGCACGTTTTCTCCGCCGCCTATCCAGTCTGTCGGTACCGGTCGACCGGTGTTCATCCACTCGGGCTTGATTTGGAGAGGATTACCTCCGACGTGAAGAAGGAACGGGAGCCCGGCCTCGGCCATGCGGGACCAGACCGGATCGAGGGCCTCGTGTCCCGGTGAACCTCCGCCTGCTGGGCGGTGAGGAATCCACGCGGCTTCTAAGCCGAGCGAAATAGCAAATTCGAGTTCTTCCAAAGCGGTTTCTGGCTCGTCCATCGGGAGAAGAGCAACTCCAATCAGACGGGCGTCGTCGGAACAGAATTCAGCCATTGCACGATTGTGGGCGCGAGTCGCGCCATAACGAACTTCGAGATCGGCGGTTGGGTCAAAGGCGATGGGTCCGCTGAACGTCGAAAAAACGAATTGCTGCTGAAACCCCAACAGGTCAAGAGCCAGGCGACGTTCGTGTTTATTGAATGCGCCAAGAGCGAAATACCCTTTCGGCCCAGCGATGAGATCATCGCCAAGAGCGACAAGTTCCGCGACTTCATCGGGCGTATGGGCACCCGTTCTTGCGGCTTCCTGCCACGAATCACTACTCCTGCCCCCGGCATCGAAATTGATTTTAGGGATGCGGTCGCGCACCTTGGGATCCGCATGGGCAGTGAGGAAATCTGGCAATTCCATGAGGTGGCTATCTGCATCCAGGTATGCGCGGTCTCGTGCGTAGGCCATGCCACGACGGTAGCTGCTCAACCCGAAGAGATGCTCGAGAAACACGGGCGATAGCCTCCCGATATGAGTCATCGCGAAAATCCCCACATTTCTTCACGCGACTCGGAAGAAGTACCTGCGTCAGCAAGTGTCCTGTCGGCCAAGGTTTTGACAGTGTCCGATGGCGTGATGAGCGGAACTCGCGACGACAAAAGTGGTGAAGCCCTGGTGTCGAGTCTCGTTACCCATGGATTCGAAGTAGTCGAACGGCGCGCCGTTGCTGACGGAATAGAAAATGTTTCGGAATGTCTGGCAGTCATGGCGAAGGACTTCGCGGGCGTTGTCATCACTACAGGCGGCACGGGATTTACCGAACGTGACCTCACGCCCGAGGGGACGCTCCAAGTGCTCGAAAGAGAAGCCCCAGGCATTGCTGAAGCAATGAGGCTAACCAACCCCCTTGGCCGCCT
>DASCSY010000292.1:0-1305 GCA_034399415.1 Acidimicrobiales bacterium | reverse complement strand
GTCAATCCCTTAGAGGTAGAGGGGTCTGGTACCGGCAACGCTGTACTGGTCGCGCTTATCGCAGCATTAGCACTCGCGATCGGATCCCGGTTCGTTCTTGTTGGCCGCATCCGCAATGACGACGAAGAGGAATTCCACTCCAAAGTGTGAGATCCACTTCGCGTTATCAGCCCTCGAGCGGAGATTGACAAGTAGACGCTTGGGAAGCTGAAAAGCCCCGGCCTGGGAAACTAGGTCGGGGCGTGCATCTTTGTTACCAGTGCAGGGACAAACGAGAGCAGCTTCAACCACCAACCAAACCTCTGATTGGGCCTTGAAGGTTAGTTCGGATCCGGAGAGCCCTATTCGGGGTTACAGCTATCGGTCATTGCGGCCGGAGGCGTTAAGCCTCCGGCCACCTTCTAGATTTTTGTTAGTAAATGACCGAGATTTGAGCGACTGCAACAAGTATCAGAATTACAGCGTTAAGCACGCGGTACATGCCAAACGGTGCTTGCTGAAAACCTTCCCCTACCTTTGTTGACGCAATTTCGCTGGGCATGGAATCTTTGAGACCCATAGCGCTTTGCATCCCAAAGTCAAAGGTCAGCAGTCCGTAAAGCCCGGTACCAATAACCCCCATTGTGAGTGGGAACTGAAAGTCGCTGCTGTTGCCGAAGACGATGATTGCTAGCAGCGCGGTGCTAGCGAGCATGTAAGTAAAGCCGTTCATCCTGATGGTCGCGGCGTTCGATTCGCTCATGCCTACAAATGTTTCTGAATTCATGAAGATCGTCCTTTCCTAGTGATTCTTCCTAGAGCATTGCCTGTATTGGCCGTGAGGTAAACCACGAATTGTTTTTTGGTAGTTATACATCCGTCGACGTTAAAGAAGTGGGGTTGGGGAGAGAGTCGGCTGAAATTGGTGTTTGTTGGTGTCGCCGGCCTTTAGATGGGTGATGAATCGAGTCGTGCTGTGAGTGTTTGCTGCTGCATAACTCCCATAGGCCGAATGCCACAGACACTGTTAGTGAAAGGAAAAAGATGCTCATATCTCAATGGTCCATTGGTCGGTGGTTTCTGCGAGTGTCTGCCGACACACCAGAATCCAGAAGCGACTTAAGTCACGGTTGAGTTGAGATAGTTGTTCGTGCGTTGCACAAGTTAAAGCTTGAGGTCGAGGAGAAGCCATATCTCACATTCGCAGAGGGGTGAGACAACGAACCATGAGCTCAGTTCAGATTCTTCTAAACGATTTTTGATTTTGTCTGATGTTCCAATGGTGAACGACGTAGGCTTTTCTTGGTGCGTCGACAGATACCTGTC
>DASCSY010000291.1:0-1336 GCA_034399415.1 Acidimicrobiales bacterium | reverse complement strand
CCAGTGACATGAACGATGGGAAGATCCCGTCTTCCATCCCGATGATGAACACCAAGGGAAACTCAAGGCCTTTCGCCGTGTGGAGGGTCATCAGTGTCACCTCGGATTGATCGTCAAGATCATCTGTTGGAGACACCAACGAGACGTGTTCGAGGAACTCTTCGCATGTTTCGAAAGGTTCAGCTGAGCCGATCAATTCCGCCAGGTTTTCTAGTCGGCCTTCGGCTTCTATCGATCGTTCGTCTCGCAGTTCGTCGAGGTACCCGCAACGCTGTAATGCGAGTTGTAGAAGTTCGGCCGGTCCTTCCGATATGCGTTGGAAAAGCTGGTTGATGAGTTCTGTGAAGTTCGCCAGGCCTTTTTTTGCGGGGCCGCTGATACCGGCTTCTGGCCAATTGTTGAGCGCCTCGCGGAACGACACACCGTGGGTGGACGCATATTGGTCAAGGCGAGCGACGCTGCTATCGCCGACGCCGCGTTTGGGTACGTTGAGAATTCGTTTTAGTGATACTTCGTCGGAAGGGTTAACTACTGCGCGTAGGTACGCCAGCGCATCTTTGACTTCTCGCCGGTCATAGAAGCGAGTACCACCAACTACTCGGTAGGGAATGGATGCACCTGCGAGTTGTTCTTCAACGATTCGGCTTTGCGCGTTAGCTCGGTAGAAAATCGCGACGTCGCTCCATCTCAGTTCACCGTGCAGGTGGAGTCGTTGGAGTTCGGCGATGATCCAAGCTGATTCATCAACCTCGTCGTCTGCCCGGTAGAGAACGATCTTGTCGCCGGTGGGTTTGTCAGTCCACAGGTCCTTGGGTTTTCGCCCAAGGTTGTTAGCGATAACTGAGTTTGCTGCGTCGAGGATGACTTGGGTTGAACGGTAGTTTTGGTCGAGGACCACAACGCTGGTGTCGGGGAACGCTTTCTCGAATTCGAGGATGTTTCGGATGTCGGCACCTCGGAACGCATACACAGACTGGTCGCTGTCACCAACGACGAAGACGTTTCGATGGTCGTCGCCGAGTTTGAGCACAATGTCGTTCTGTGCGGGGTTCGTGTCCTGGTATTCGTCGACTAGGACATGATGGAAGCGTTGCTGGTAGTGGTCGAGAACATGGGGATAGTTGTTGAAGAGTTCAACAGTGACCGTGAGGAGGTCGTCGAAGTCCATGGCGCCTGATGTTCGAAGGCGTCGCTGATATTCGACAAAGGTTTCGGCGATTTTGCGGTCGAAGATGTTTTCGGCACGGTCCAGGGCGCCGTCAGCTGAAATCAGTTCATTCTTTAGGTTCGAGATATGGCCGTGAACGGACTTGGGAACAAATTTCTTGACGTCGAG
>DASCSY010000290.1:0-1347 GCA_034399415.1 Acidimicrobiales bacterium | reverse complement strand
AGGCACCGGCTTGGGTAAACCCCTAAAGCTGATGTGTAAGCCCTACAGACGAGACATCCCAATAGCGGTCGCGTCAATCGGCCCCAAAAACGTGGAGATGACCGCAGAACTCGGAAACATGTGGCAACCCATCCATTTCCTGCCCGAAAAATTTCATGATGTGTGGGGTGACGCATTACACGCAGGTAAAGCAAAGCGGCCCACCGAACTTGGGGAACTGGAAATAGTTGCAGGAGGAACGGTTGCGCTTGGCAGCGGACCTCACGTCGACGCGGCCCGAAAAGCGGTTCGCGACACCACAGGCTTCTACGTCGGAGGGATGGGCGCTCGCGACCAAAACTTTTACAACGACCTCTTCAAACGCTACGGCTACGAACAAGAAGCTCAACAAATCCAGGACCTGTTTCTGGGCGGAAACCGTGACGAGGCATTTTCGAAAGTTCCCGACGACTACGTTGACCGAGCAAGCTTGACCGGTGACGAAAGCAGAGTTCGAGAACGAATAGAGATATACAAGGAAGTCGGTGTCACGTATCTCAACATTGACATTCCCGCAGATACCGAAAATCCGCTCGAAGTCATCGAAAAGGTGAAGGCCTGGGCCGAATAGCTGCTAATGAGCCGTCTACCAGCCAACGAACGGTTTAGGGCCGCGGTCGATTCCCTAGGTATCGAACCCCACATCGTACGATTTTCGGAAGAAACACGAACCGCAGCTGAAGCAGCGGCAGCCCTAGGTTGCGAATTGGGGCAGATCATCAAATCATTGGTATTCCAATGTGAAGGTGAACCTGTCCTCGCGTTAACAGCAGGAGATCAACAAGTTGATACCAGGACACTTGGCGAACTGTGCGGCGGCACCATCGAAAAAGCTGGCGCGGAAATGGTCCGCGACGCGACAGGGTTTGCGATTGGAGGCGTGCCTCCCTTTGGGCATCTAACCCAGTTGCGATGTTTCGTCGATCAGAACATCCGCCTACACGAGACGGTATGGGGTGCGGCTGGCACCCCCGACACCGTTTTCGCTCTCCCCAGCGACCGACTTGTCGATTTGAGCGGGGGCGAAGTCGCCAACTTTGTGATTTGAACCCGACCAACTCACACTCTGGTTGCTCATCCCGCTCTAATGTCTGAGCATGCCTGCGCATTGCACCACCATCATTCCCCGTTTTGGTGAACTGGATCCTTACAACCATGTCAACCACGCCGCCTACGTCGCCTACTTCGAAGCTGCCCGCTGCGTTGCCCTCGACGAAATAGAAATGTCTCTGGCCGATCTCAGCGAACGCTGTGTACAGATAGTTGTCACCCACCTCGATGTGAGATTTCGCGAACCCGCGACAGCCA
>DASCSY010000289.1:0-1362 GCA_034399415.1 Acidimicrobiales bacterium | reverse complement strand
GAGTTCGACGTCATCTACTTCGACGTAGAACCTGGCGATGTGATTGTGCATGACTACCGGACTGTTCACGGATCACGCGGCAACGTCAGCACCGACCAGACACGGAGGGCAGTCTCGCTCCGCTACGGGGGCGATGAGGTGACCTATCTGGACCGTCCGAGCGCTCGTGGTGAATTCCCCGTTGATGACGATGTGAGTGACGGTGATTCGTTGGACAGCGCAACGTTTCCCATCGTGTGGCGAGATCACGACGAGTGAGCTCACCGACAGCTTGCAATGAGGCCCGCCCCTACGGGGGCGGTCTTTTGCCGTTTCTGAGTGTCGGGCCGTTAGGCGTTGATCATCACGATGAGCATTACCGTGCTGCCAAGCATCGCGATCGTGGCAAGAATGAAATAGACGGGGAAGGGTGCCTTCGAGAAATTCTTACCGAACGCAGTCGACCGAAGGTCATCGTCCATGTCCTCACGCATTGCCGCGATGTCCTGAATTGCACCGAAAGCCCCAAACCACAGAAAGAACCCAACGACCCCAACGGCCACAGACAACGCAACCTCGGCACCGTCGCTTAACTGGCCCCACGACGCAGCCAGGGCCACCCCGACGATCATCAACACGAGGCACTTCAGACACACCCACAGCATCTCTGCACGATGTTCAACCCAACCACGAAGTTCGCTTTGGTCCATGTCGAGGTCCTTTCCTGAGAACGACAGAGGCAACAGTACAGAAACGGCGGCTCGATTGGAGACATAAGCTTGGTTTGACGATATTAAGGAGAGTTGTGGATCCTGCAGAGAAAAAGATTGCACTTCGAGCTATTAATTACGGCTTGCATGTGCTGACTACTACCGATGGAGAAAACTTCGGAGCTGGTGGGGTGAACTGGATTACCCAGACATCTTTTGATCCACCATTGGTGGCGGCTGGAGTGAAAGGCGACAGCGGGTCTGCTGCCATCATCGAGTCGACCGGGTCATTCGCGGTCAACGTGTTGGGAGCGGACCAACTTGAGGTGGGTAAAGCCTTTTTCCGTTCTACTTCCGTTGAAGGGAACCTTCTGAACGGCCACGAGTTCGAAGCTGGCCCCGAAACCGGCTGCCCACTGCTTGTGGAGTGTGCATACTGGTTCGAGGCTCGGGTTACGGACACGATCGCCCGCGGTGATCACACGCTGTTTGTTGCAGAAGTTGTTAACGCAGGTGTCCGCGACGATTCAGCCGTTCCTCTGGTCCTACGAGATACAGGGATGAATTACGGCGGATAACCCCAGTATTGTTCGGCGCGTATGCGCGGTCGAAGTCACTGGTTCGAGTCCTATAGCGTTCACACACAAAATCGCGGGTCAGAGGCCTAAACCAA
>DASCSY010000288.1:0-1391 GCA_034399415.1 Acidimicrobiales bacterium | reverse complement strand
AGATCACCTCAGGGCGGCCAACGGCGCGGACCTGGCAAAATTCAGACAATGCGGAATGGTGACCCTTAAAACCATCGGAGGGCACCACCTCAAGGTGGTGCCACACTTCGACTCGATCGGAATTCCTTATGAGGACTGGGGTCACCAAGAGTTCCGGTCACGTCTTCCCGAGCTTGATCTGCGCAAATTTGGGCCCCCCAAACGACCCGATGACGATGAATTTTGGAACGAGTCCAGCGAATTTCTTGATGGGGGATTGTTTACACCCGAAGCGGGCTACATCAGCGACCCTCAGCTCGCCGCCCACAACCTTCATGTCGCGGCAGACACGCTGGGATGTGAGTTTCGTTTCAACACCGAAATCACCGCCATCCAACGAGATAACGGCCGCGTCACGGGTGTTGGTATAGGCGATGGGAGCGTGATCTCTACGCCGATCGTGGTCAACGCTGCGGGACCGCACAGCAGCGTGGTGAACGCAATGGCTGGAGCGATGGATGACATGTCGATAGGTACTTCACCGCTTCGACAAGAGGTCCATCACGTTCCCAGTCCTGATGAGCTCGATTTCCAAAACCGCGGATTCAGCATTGCCGATGACGACACTGGCATCTATGTGAGGCCCGACGTGGGCGACAACATTTTGATAGGGAGCACCGAGCCAGATTGCGACCCCCTCCACTGGGTAGAACCCGACCATGAAGGGCAGATAGATGCCAGCCAATGGGAGGCGCAGGTTTTGCGATTGAACCGGAGACTACCCACAGTGGGTATTCCCCACCAGAGGCGCGGAATCGTCGGGGTGTACGACGTGTCATCTGACTGGATACCAATTTACGATCGCACTTGCGTTGACGGTTACTACGTAGCGATTGGTACTAGCGGCAATCAGTTCAAGAA
Organism: Acidimicrobiales bacterium; assembly: GCA_034399415.1. Taxonomy (GTDB): domain Bacteria; phylum Actinomycetota; class Acidimicrobiia; order Acidimicrobiales; family Poriferisodalaceae; genus UBA2110. Next base: position 491 of record DASCSY010000288.1, on the reverse strand, counting down.
CGCCGCAATTGCCGGATATTGCATGTCGGAACTCATCGGCGCCGTCGAAAATGGACATGATCATGACTCAGACCCGGTGTCGATAGTGGGTCCGCACACAGGCTTGAGTATCGATATGGGAAATTTCCGGCGAACCCGCAGCGTCAACCCTGATTCATCGATGTCAGTGCACGGTTAAACGAACCCTCCGATATCTGAGGTCAACGCCAAGCAAAAACGGGTTGCTCTAGTTCATCAACTCGGACGTTGTTCCCATCGAACGCGACTGCCCGAAATTGGTAGAGGACAGCCCCCGTCGGAGCGTGAATCAAATCTCCTCCGACTGGGAGTTGAACAACGGGACGATCACTTTCGGGAATCTTTACGAAACGAGGTGAGTCTGGTCGCGTTAACTCTCGAATAGAAATCCGGTGGATAGATGCCACCTCCGCAGGGTTAGCGACGGGTTCGAGTTGGTGATCAATCCAAAAAACAAAGGGGCTAATTACATA
>DASCSY010000287.1:0-1393 GCA_034399415.1 Acidimicrobiales bacterium | reverse complement strand
GGTCGAGGGGTTGGGAGAAACCGACGTTGCCTGCATACAGCACGATGATTTCGTCGGTTAGTCCCAGTTCGCGGCGATAAGAGTTGTTTCGTTCGCCCGGGTATAGGAATTCGGTGTCCACGAAGTTCGGTATAACTCGAAGCTTTTCTTCATCATCAATTCGAGGGGCAAGCGTCTTTCTTAGATCGTCTGACAGAACGACAACCGCGTCCGATCGTGCGTAGCTGAACGATTCGACCCATCGCAGCACCCTGACTAGCCCATTATCCGTAAGTGTGCCAGTTGCGACGGCTGCATCGGGATGGATGTCTTGGACGTTCAGGACGAGTGGCGTTCGATGTCGTTTCGACGCAATCCACCCCGCGGGCGCGAGGGTGAGAGGGGGGCTCATGGTCAATATGAGATCAGTTCGCCGGGCCAACACCGAAGCCAGCGTTGCTACGAGAGTGAACGCGCCGAACGCCACCGCTCGAGATAGGAGATTGGTCCGGTTAGTTGAGGCAAAGGGGTGAATACGGGTTATTCGACCCCAGTCGGTTCTTTCCCTCCGTATCCATCTGCCCCGCCACGCTGGTTCGACCGAGTGATTGCGGTACCACGGCAATGTCGTCACGACATGCATGCGATGACCGAGTCTGCCAAATTCGCGAACGATCTGTGTCATGACGTCACCCGTCGGAGCTGTATCTGGGGCGAAGTGTGGACAAATGATTGTGATATGCATGTCAAGGAAAACTTATGGGCAGAGCAGTTCGCGGTAAACAGCGAGCTGGGCGGTGGACGAGTGTTGACTTGAAAAGTCGCTGGCTCTTCGAAAGCCCGAGTCGATCAATCCGGTTCTGTGTTCTGGGTGAAACATTTGTTGTACAGCGTCGCTCCACGCGTCAACGTCTAGTGGGAGAGTGACGCCCCCATTTCCAACGGTTTCCGGAATAGCTCCGTATTGACTTGCAATCACTGGGCAGCCTCGAGCCATAGCTTCAACGATTGGTTGTCCGAACCCTTCATATCGCGATGGAAAGACCAGACAAAGGGCTTGGCGGTATAGCGAGTCAAGTTGTTCGTCGCCGACCACGCCTAAATGAACTATTCGGTCAGCCGCGGGAGAGTGCTTCATCGCGGCTACTACCTCGGCATGTGACGGACCGCTTGCACCGGTAAATATCAAACGGACATCGTTAACATGTTCCGCTAGTTCGATCAGGAACTTGTGTGATTTATGGGGCCAGGTAACGGCCGGGTACAGTAAGAATTTTTCCCTTGGAGAATGCGTCGGTTGCTGGGTTTGTTGTGCTTGGATGTCGAAGGGGGGCGCTACTAAACGGCATCGCTCTTTGGGGAAACCGAAGTGTCGTTGTAGGGAGTTCGCACAGAACTTGCTGGGGACACAAAC
>DASCSY010000286.1:0-1420 GCA_034399415.1 Acidimicrobiales bacterium | reverse complement strand
CGAGATGACCGCCGACGGGGACGAAACCGAGATCGTCATTACAACCCAACTAAAAGTGACCGGCAAAGTAGCTCAGTTCGGCCGAGGCATAATGGCTGACGTCTCAGAAAAGTTGATAGATCAGTTCGTTGAGAGCCTTGAAGAGAAGCTTCTCGCGGCGTCACCTATCGATGACGCCGCCGATCAGGATCCTCAGGATCACACGGTCGGCGATGATAACTCTGACGATGAAGCTTCAACAGAAGACAATTCGGGGCCACGAAAAATAGACATGCCTGAACCCGAGCCTGTGGATTTGCTCGACACGGCTGGCGCACCACTTCTAAAGCGATTCGGCCCCTTTGTAATCGTCGCCTTGTTACTCGTCCTTCTTCGTCGCCGTAAGCGGTAGCGACTACAAGAGACCGATCGTGAACGTCGACGCCGTGAGAGTGTCCCCCATAGGACTCCCATCGGAAGAAGAGACGGGTCGGGTCGCAGCGTTACTTGGAAGGGAGCCTGCTGTCGCCTTCGAAATCGTGGTGACAGACACTGGGGGAGACCCTGTGGTTATCCGCAACGGACCGATCATGAATGACGGACGCCCGATGCCCACTCGATACTGGCTCGTAGGTCGCGATTTGTCCCGTCGGGTAGCTCGTTTAGAAGGTAAAGGAGGAGTGAGAGCCGCCGAGGCGGCTGTCGATGCTGGCGAACTTGCCGCGACCCACGCCCGGTACGCGGCTGAACGAGACAGTGAAATACCTGAAGATCATGTGGGACCACGACCCACCGGGGGAGTGGGGGGCACGCGCACCGGAGTCAAGTGTTTACATACGCACCTTGCGTACCATCTGGCTGTGGGTCAGGACCCCGTCGGGGCATGGGTTGTCAACCAGCTTGAGGCGGATCAAGGTGCCTGATGGCGAACCTGTAGCAGTATTGGACTTTGGTACGAATACAACCCGGTTATTGGTTACTAACGGCCGGAAGCTAAATCTTCGGATGCATCGCGTCACTGGACTCGGCCGCGGTCTAGAGCAACTAGGCGAACTCAGCGAATCAGGCATCGCAAGAACTCTAAAAGCATTGAGTGAGTTCAATGCCGTCATTGAAACTCACGGTGTTCAGAAGGTTCGAGCGGTCGCCACAAGCGCAGCTCGCGACGCGAAAAATCGAAACGAATTCCTCGGTCCTGCATCCACACTCCTCGGTCACCCCCTTGAGTTGCTTTCCGGAGAACAAGAAGCGCGTTACGGCTTCTTGGGGGCTACCGCTGATCTAGACCCCCGCGAAGGGCCGTATTTGGTGCTTGACATTGGTGGCGGTTCGACGGAGCTCTCATTTGGACGTTCCTCTCCGGAGATGTACCGATCAGTCAATATGGGCTCCGTGCGGTATTTAGAGCAGTATCTGTTGAGTGACCCACCCAGGCCCGAGG
>DASCSY010000285.1:0-1488 GCA_034399415.1 Acidimicrobiales bacterium | reverse complement strand
GCCGTCAGAGGCGACGAGCCAGTACCCGGTACCGCTCCTGGTGGACTCCATGCCAACTACGGGCTTGTTTAACGCAACGTGGCCCATAGATCCGTAGAAGGCGGCGTTACCGAAAGAGAACACCCCTCCGTCGGCGGTAGCGAGCCAGTAGCCGTTGCCTGTTGGGTGAGCGGCCATGGCGACCACTGCTTCGTTAGGCATTTGTCCCCGCAGATCCCCGTGATGAACTGCGTTTCCAAAAGCAAATACTTCCCCCGCGTCTGAAACAAGCCAGTATCCCTCACTAGTAGATGGAGCGGCGATGTCGACAATGGGGCCCGAACGATCTACTTGTTTGGCATCGCCAAAGTGTTTGGCCGTGCCAACTGCGAGCACTCCCCCGTTGCTTTTCGCTACCCAGAATCCTGGGTCACTGTATTCCGGGAATTGGGGGAATCGGTACCAATCAGACTTAAGCCCTAAGCCTCGCCGGAACGGGTCCTCTGCCCAATTACTGATGTCAACGGTCGTGTTGGTAGAAGTCCCGCGCAAAAGAAGTTGCCGCGTCCTACCACCCCACTCACCTAACCCGTTCCTCAGAGTGATTTTGATTTCTTTGAGTTGACCTATCTCTGGGTACATCGACTCCACATCGCTTCGCTGGATGTTCTTCTCCCATAGGTGGTGCGGGTTTAGTTCTATGTCGTCACCGTCGTCGACTACGGCGGGGAAAGCGGAGAGTTCCGATTGGGGGGTGGTCCATCCGCCACTGCTTGAACCGAATTCGGCTAGAGGAATCGATCCGTTGTAGGCAACGCGGATCTGTCCAGCCGTATTCACCACTGCTGCGGTCGTGGTCCAATAGTCGGTTCCGAAGTCAAGGGGCGTTCCATTCACGCTGGCTCCCAGGTATACCTGGCAACCGATGGTGTCGCAGGTATCTGTCATGTAGCCCTTGGCTTGTCGGCGTTGGGATATTGCTTCTAGATAGGTGCGGGCGGCGATTGCTTGCGCCTGCAGGGCCTGCATCCCTGATCCACCGCCGAGTGTTCCCCAAGAGGACGGTGTTTCCTGGGGCACAACGCCTCTTAGATATTGCTCTCTCAGGACGCGATTGAAGGTGTATTGGCCATTCTGTTCGATCAACCCGAGTGACCCTCGGTAGTGTCGCCGCGAAACCTCCAGCGTCGGGTTGGACCGATCGCAGGTGATGAGCTGTAACAGTTGATTTAGATCATCCACCGCGGAGTTGGTGTTCCATGGCATGGCTTCTATAAATGTGCGGCCGCTGCTGTCCATTCTTCCAGGGTGACCCTGAAATATCGGATAACCCGTGTCGAAGCATCCGACTGATTGATTGATGTTGAAGTTGTGCGGTCCGTACGCCGAAAGTCGAACAATCTGTCCTCCAAAAAACTGGAGCCCTTCTACCGTGAACGGCATTGCTGATGTGATCAGAAGGTCCATCTCGTTGTTGCGCGTAATGTGAACTTTGATTTCGCGATCCGC
>DASCSY010000284.1:0-1570 GCA_034399415.1 Acidimicrobiales bacterium | reverse complement strand
TTGTTGTTGCTCAGCGAGATCATTCTTGCTCCAATTTGGGTGTGGCTGGTGGTCAGCGAAACCCCAGCCGGGAACACCGTCGTTGGCGGTGCAGTAATTCTTTTGGCACTGGTATGGGTCGCAACACACCCCAGGGTTCAGGTCGCGTAATAGGCGTACCGCTTTATAGAAGCGCTATGGGATTCGCAGGTGAACCTGTTCCACCTTCAACTCTGAGCGGCGCGACAGTAAACAGAAAGCTCCACTTGGAACGCTCGGCACAGGCTGCGGCTAGTTGATCTAACCGAAGGTTGTCTAGGAGGTGGACCCCCATGGCAACGATGACTGTCTGGTGAATTGGCATGATCCAGTCGTCTGGGTGGTTTCCGGGTAACACGTCGCTTACTCCATCACATCCGAGAACAGAAATGTCTCGTTTGCTGAGCCAATCGATGCAATCGGGGTGGAGGCCTGCCATGCCGACATGGAAGGGGTGCCATGGGCCCATTTCGGCTCGACGTTCATCTCGTCCGGTCCCGACAAGCAAGATGTCGCCTTGCCCTACGGACACATTTTGGGCTTCCTCGCAGGCTTCAAGTTCGTCGGCTGTGATCGCGTCGCCTGGTTCAAGCCATTTGACCCCTCGGAGACGAGGAATATCGAGAAGCACTCCGCGTCCAACCACGCCTTCAGCGGCAACCATGATGCTGCACTTCGTCGCGCCTGTGCTTTTGACAGTCTCAGCGCCGTACCCGTTGTACATCTGTCTGTTGACAAAAACATGACACAAGGCATCGATGTGGGACGTTGCCATTCCATGGAACGCAACTCCAACAAAATCACCAGTTGATTCCATATTGATGTTTGGAGAAACACAGTCATCACCACCTCGGACCATCATGTGAAGCGCCGGGTGTCGATTCTCTGCGTTGGGTTCGACTGGTAATTCCCGAGCACAACTGACCGCTTGGCCGTGGATCACTTCGGCGGCCGCAGCGGCTCTTAGTTCTGGAGTTATGAGATTGAGCGCGCCGGCTTCATCGTCGGACCCCCATCGGTCCCAGTTTTTGACTGATTCGAAAAGTTCTTCATGCTGTTTGGATGTCATCCACGTTTCATTTGTCACTGGGCTTCTCCCGATCCTCACCAACAATTGATTGTCCCTGTGGCTATATCTAACTACGTATTGGGATCTGAGAAATCATTCGTGACTATTGCGCTGGTCAGTGCTTCACGTAGTTGGTCATCGTGTTCCAACGCCCAAGCGGGGGCTAGGAAAACCTCGCGGAAAATGGGGCTCGGGTAATCAAACTTTTCTGGAAATTCACGTTCTGCGACTTGTTGACCAACATGAACGTTGAGTGCAGCCGCGTCAGCATGACCCTCGACGACTGATTTCAGCGCTGCAAGGTAGTCATCAACAGTGACAACGGAACATTCTGGAAAGCTATTTTTCGTAGCAGTAACTAGAGGTCCTGCCGACGGTGTGACGATTCGAACAGGTTTCGTCGGCGTCTCTAGAAGTCGAAAAATTGCGCCGCCTGTCTGAATGATTGGTTCTCCGAAGACCACTTCTTTCTGCCGTTCATCC
>DASCSY010000283.1:0-1588 GCA_034399415.1 Acidimicrobiales bacterium | reverse complement strand
GTCGTCGATGGTGACTTTGTAGGCGACCGATGGGGCGGTCGCGATGAGAGATAAGTCAAATTCTCGTTCAAGTCGTTCACGCACGATCTCCATGTGCAGTAACCCCAGGAAACCGCATCTGAAACCGAAACCAAGAGCGCCCGATGTTTCGGGTTCAAACGTGACTGATGCGTCGTTGAGCTTCAGTTTGTGGAGCGCGTCTCGCAAATCTGGATATTCGTCACCGTCCACGGGATACAGCCCACAGAACACCATTGGCTTGGGGTCTTCGTACCCATCGAGGGGTTGATCTGCAGGGTCGGCCGCGGTCGTGACTGTCTCACCAGATTTTGCCTGGCCTACATCTTTAATACTTGCGATGAGGTAACCGACTTCGCCGGGACCTAGCTCGTTGACCGGGGCGGTAGCCGGGGAACGTACTCCAATTTCTTCGGCGTCGTATGTTCCGCCGGCCTGCATAAAGAGAAGCTTGTCGTTGGTGCGTATACGGCCGTTAACGACTCGCATTGACGACACCACTCCGCGGTATTGATCGAAGTGTGAATCGAAGATGAGCGCCTGTAACGGAGCGTTGGTGTCGCCTTTGGGAGGAGGAATTCGTTCGACTATCGCGTCGAGTAGTTCTGCGACTCCGGCACCGGTCTTAGCGGAAATATGTAGAACCGCTTCAGCAGGGAGGCCGAGCACGTTTTCGATTTCGCTTGCATAAAGGTCTGGGTCCGCGGCTGGGAGATCGATTTTGTTGAGGACAGGAACAATTTCTAGGTCGTTGTCGATCGCGAGGTAGCAATTAGCCAGAGTCTGCGCTTCGATCCCTTGCGCAGCATCGACGAGTAAGACGACGCCCTCACATGCAGCTAACGATCGGCTGACTTCGTAACCGAAGTCGACATGTCCTGGTGTGTCGATGAGGTGAAGAACGTGACCTTTCCATTCAACCCGAACGTTTTGGGCTTTGATGGTAATTCCACGTTCGCGTTCTAATTCCATCGAATCGAGGTATTGGGCGCGCATTGATCGTGCTTCGACTGCACCGGTGATCTCCAAGATCCGGTCCGAAAGGGTCGATTTTCCATGATCTATGTGCGCAATGATCGAGAAATTGCGGATTCGGGTGAGGTCCATCTGCAACTGAAAGGTACCAACGTCAACCCCGAATGAGTGACTCCGTTGCTCAAGGGGTGCGGTGTGAATGTGGGTGATGCCTGCGGGATTGAATGGTGAGGTTGCTAACCTGACACGGTTGTTATATCCCTTGGCGAGGCGGTTCTTTGCTGCTTCGGCACTCAGAACTAGACAACATCACCTTGAGTCGAAGTAAGAGAAGCACACGTGGCGAATATTAAGAGCCAAATCAAACGTAACCGCCAAAATGAGACCCGCCGCGTCAGAAACAAAGCGGTCCGTAGCGAGTTGAAGACGCGAGAAAAGGCTGTTCTGGCGGCAGCTTCAGCGGGCGAACCCACGGAGGAGCTTCTTCGAGCTGCGCAAAAGCGGCTCGATATGGCTGCTTCAAAGGGTGTGATTCACAAGAACGAGGCCGCTCGACGTAAATCTCGGCTGAACAGCAAGAGCTCTTCTTCTGGCA
>DASCSY010000282.1:0-1594 GCA_034399415.1 Acidimicrobiales bacterium | reverse complement strand
GTACCGACGCGAATGGATCCCGCAGGGCTCACGAGAAATGATTCAGGCCAACCGAGGAGACCGACAAAGCGGATGTGTCATAGGTCTGCATTATCACCTCCACCAAGCTGACTACTGGTACGTACCCTTCGGAACTGTCCGCGTTGTTCTGCATGATCTGCGATCTGGATCGCCCACCGAAGGCGCCACCCAACACACAGACCTAGATGGAACCCAACATCGCGGTATCTACATACCGCCCGGCGTAGCACACGGATTTTCGACCCTGACCGACGCGACCATCACCTACCTAGTCGACAACTACTACAACCCAGCTGACGAACTAGGAGTGGCTTGGGATGATCCTGAAATTGGAGCCGACTGGGGATTAAAGGACCCCACCCTGTCCTCTCGTGACCAATCGAACCCTCTTCGAAACGAGATCAACGACGAGGTTCGACCCCACTACGGTCTACGAAACTGATCGCACAATGAAAGTTCTTGTCACCGGCGGCGCCGGCTTTATTGGCTCTAACTTTGTGAGGTTTTTGCTAGCCAACAGCGACGACGAGATCACCATCATCGATTCGCTTACCTACGCAGGTAGCAAAGACACGATGACTGATTTCGCCGAAAGCCCACGTGTGCAGTTCATCGAAGGTGACATCTGCGACCGCGAACTCGTAACCTCCGCCATGGACAACCACAATGCTGTTGTTCATTTCGCTGCAGAGAGCCACGTTGATCGTTCCCTCAAGGGTTCCGATCGCTTCATAACGACAAACTGTCTGGGCACCAACGTCATGTGTGACGTCGCCAATGAACTCGAAATATCTCGGTTCGTCCATATCTCCACCGATGAAACATACGGCTCCCTCACCCAAGGGTCATTCTCAGAAAAAGACCGCCTCGAACCAAGCAGCCCTTATTCAGCATCAAAAGCTGGTTCAGACCTGATTGCCCTCGCTCATCACAGCACCTATGACTTGCCGGTCATCATCACCCGCTCGTCAAATAACTATGGGCCGTTCCAGTTCCCCGAAAAGCTGATACCCCTTTTTGTTACCAACCTTCTGGACGGATTGACGGTCCCTCTATACGGCGATGGGGCCAACGTTCGAGATTGGATTCATGTCGACGACAACTGTGCCGCTATCGATTCCGTTCTCCGAGCGGGAAAGACTGGAGAGATTTACAACATCGGCGCCGGAAACGAGATATCGAATCTAGAGCTGACGGAAATACTCGTCGAACTCTGCGATCGTGACGACTCTGCTATCGAGCGCGTCGCCGATCGACTGGGGCATGACTTCCGGTACTCCGTGGACTCGAGCTTGGTTCACGATCTGGGTTGGAAACCAAGAATTGACCTTCATTCGGGGCTCGAAGCAACTATTCGTTGGTACCGCGACCACGAAACCTGGTGGCGGCCCAAAAAGGCATGAAACTTGTGACGCTCACCAACGCCATGGCCTCTGCTTCTAGATACGCCCCTCTCGTAAGGAACTTCGCGAGACGGGAACTCAAAGCAAGATATAAGAGGAGTCTTTTGGGCTGGACGTGGTCGTTGCTTAGTCCCCTGTCAACCATCCTTGTTTACAGCCTCGTCTTCTCA
>DASCSY010000281.1:0-1600 GCA_034399415.1 Acidimicrobiales bacterium | reverse complement strand
CAAAAGTTTTCCCTCGATTTGAGCTTCTTCGCTCAAATGCTGCCAGTCACAACCTCCGCAACCTCTAGCGACGTGACGACACGCTGGTTTTCTTCGTCCTTCGCCGGCCGAAACAACTTCCAAGATGGTGCCTCTCGCGTAACGACTCTTTTCTTCCGTCACCTCGACAAGCAAATCGTCGTTGATAGCCGCACCTGCGACGAACACGACGCGCCCATCGTCGAGTCGACCTACCCCCTCGCCTCCGACAGCAAGATCGTAAATGTTGACCCGTTTCGACATTCATCCCAGACTACGGTCACCTACATGAATCGTCCTATCGAGATCGTCCCTTCAGTCTTGCCAGCGGACTTTTCCCGACTGGGAGAAGAATGCGTCGCCCTTGAAGCGGCTGGCGTGGACCGGATCCAGTGGGATGTCATGGATGGCAACTTTGTACCCAACTTGACCTTTGGGCCTGATGTCATTGCGTCGTGTCGAGAACATGTTGACGTAATGTTCGAAGCTCATCTCATGGTCGCTAACCCCGACGAACTTCTCCATACCTACGTCGACGCAGGGTGCCAGATGGTCATCGTTCACGTCGAAACGACACCGCATCTTCACCGCACTCTTGGCCGGATACGTGATCTCGGATGTCGCCCGTCGGCGGCACTAAATCCTTCCACCCCTCTGGATTCGGTCTCTCATGTCCTCGACATGTTGGACATGGTTCTTGTGATGACGGTTAATCCAGGATTCGGAGGTCAGGCTTACATCAACAAAATGGAGTCGAAAGTGTCAGCGCTCCGAAGTCTGATATCTGAACGCGGTTTCGACGTCGATATCGAAGTCGATGGCGGCATTTCGTCTTCAACGATTTCAGGCGCAGCGGCCGCCGGGGCCAACGTCCTTGTTTCGGGCAGCGCCCTATACAACTACGACGAAGGTCTCGATCATGGTGTGCGAGAACTTCGGCGCATAGCGACCGAAGCTCAACCAGGGTGACATCAGCTAACCAAAGCTTGTCAGCAGTACTGGTGATCACGTTGCTGTTTGGGTGCGGAACAGGTCCAGACTCAACAACAACTTTTTGTGAAGCAGTCACCGAGTTGAAAGACATCGATGAGTTGAGTTTGGAGGTTTCTCCCTCAGACGACGCCGCGGTGCGCGGCGCTTTGGCCCAAACGGCGGCCCAGGCCGCGAGGGTGGCCAGAGAAGCACCACTCGAAATTCAAGCCGACGCGGAATTCGTAGCGGCATTTGTATTGGCCCTTACCAACGCAGTCAACGACACTGAGGTGGGGACGTTAGAAAGATCAGCCGCCCTTGGTGCCGCGCAGCAACAGTTTGAGGGTCAGTTGGCTGAATCCGTTGAGAATTTGAGCGCGTTCGTCGCGAGGACTTGTAGCCCTGCTCCCAGCTAACCGGTAGCAATAAGGCTCTCTAGATGATCTCGCCTCTCTTGACGATGACGTGATCACAAAGGCCGTATTCTTTCGCTTCTTCAGCGGTAAACCAACGGTCGCGTTCACTGTCAATCTGTATTTGATCGACATCTTGTCCGCTATGCAACGCGGTTCGCTCAGCCATCAGCCGTTTGATGTACGCCATTTGCTCG
>DASCSY010000280.1:0-1638 GCA_034399415.1 Acidimicrobiales bacterium | reverse complement strand
CAAACCTGAAGCCGAACCGCCATCTGTAGGAGACGAACAGGCACCCAAGGCTGCCTTCTTTGCTAACGCAGCTGCGCCGACCGCCACGAGTGGTTCGACTACAGGGCCGAGTTTCTTTAACCCTGGAGGAGTCACCAACCCGTTCTTCGGGGGTTCCGGCAGCAACGCATTCCAAGCAGATTCCGACCTTGAGCGCGATTCTGAACAAGAATTTGAAACCAACGATGATTCAGATGGTCAAGGCGAGCGACGAGATGACAGTAACGACGAGACCGAGGCTCGCGCCAGCAACTAGACAGTGAACGACGAATAACCACGGCCACGACTGTTGTGTGACGGGGGACAACGCTGCCGCTGCGCCTAACCTTGTGAAATGGCTGACCCGGCAGACCTTTGGTTGTCCAGCAAAGATGCAGCGAACCAGATGGGCATCACACCCCGTACCTTGTATCGGTTCATCGATGAGGGACGCTTACCCGCATATCGGTTGGGTCGAGTGATCCGACTCAAAACCTCGGATGTTGATTCATTTATTGATGCAAGTCGGGTTCAACCCGGAACCCTCAAACACCTCTACCACGACTCAACGAAAACTTCTGACCGTGGCCCACACTGACCGTCCCGCTATCGGGCCCAGATTTATCGTCGCCCCCGATTGGGTCTCGATGCCCGAACCGCGACGGCTCGTGCGCGGACTTGCCCAGCTTTTAGGAATCGGCTTCCTAGGTTCGCTACTGGCTTGGCAGATCTTCGGAGCTCTCGCAGCCCTTGCTGGATATGAGAGTGTGTTGGAAGCAGAACTTGAGCAGTGGTCATTGACCGAACAGTTCATCTTGGTGGTGTTACTCGCACCGGTGCTAGAGGAAACCATCTATCGCCTGCCCCTACAGCGGCAATTCCAGCCTGGGTTGGTAGCGCTGTCACTCGCAACAGGTGCCCTGTTTTTCACAAGCGTCGGGAGCGCCTTCTTCTGGATCATGTTGGTGATAGCGGCCGCTGTAGGCAGCCTCACGACCCGCACTCAACTCCGAGGGATAATTCAAGACAGGTGGATGACTGACGCACGAATTCCAGTGTGGTCAGCCACCCTGGTGTTTGGGTTAGTCCACATAGTCAATTTTGATGTTGATTGGTCCATCTATGCGGTTCTGGTCGCTCCACTTGTAGTGAGTCCTCAACTCTGGTTGGGGCTGATGTTCACCATCGCGAGGGTCCGATATGGATGGTGGGCCGGTCTGCTGCTTCACGCAACACATAATGGCCTCATATGGTCAATCAGCGGTCTGGCCGGCTAGCTCTACCTCGCGAGGTGGAAGTGCGGCCTCGCCTTCAATGTTAAGACGTGGGAGCCACTCCAGCCATCTGGGGAACCACCAGTTTGCGTCCCCCATCAGCTTCATAGATGCGGGAACCAGCACTACCCGAACGATTGTGGCGTCAACGAAAATCGCGGTGGCCAACCCCAACCCCATCATCTTCATAATTGGATCGGGATTGGTAACGAAACCCAAAAACACGGAAATCATGATCAGCGCGGCGGAAGTAATGACCCTTGCGGTATTGGAAATCCCGAAGATCACACTTTGGGAGTTGTCGCCGCTGAGTAAGTACTCCTCTTTCACCCGACTCAAAAGGAAG
>DASCSY010000279.1:0-1643 GCA_034399415.1 Acidimicrobiales bacterium | reverse complement strand
GTTGCCGGACTGGGAACAGCGCCGGCGGCGGGAACCAAACGCGAGCAGCTGCTGGACTCGATGATCGAGAACGCTCGGGTCAACTCGAATCTGGTCGTCGACGTCGACGCAGCTCACGACTTCTGGCAACAGCACGAGCCCTTAGTAATTGACGTGCGCGAGCCCGACGCCCACCACCAACGACACATCCCCGGTGCGATCAATATGCCCCTCGACGACCTAGCCGACCTCGCAGCATTCCTTCCAGAAGACCTCGGCGCGCCGTTGCTCAGCGTGTGCGAGCGCGGGAACCTCTCACTATCCGGTGCGTTGTTCCTGAACAGTCTCGGTTACCGAAACGCTAGAAGTATCACCGGCGGCACACAGGCATGGGACGAGCAAGGATTCGCCGTCGAGTCAACCTGAGGGGCCCACCAGCTCCACCGTCGCCGGGGTAACCATGGCGGTACTTCTGATCATCGGATGGAACCTCACCAAGGAGTCGGATGACGACGCAGCGAAAATGGTGCAACTCACAGACCCAGGCAACGATTCATAGCCCGGAACGAAAGGTCTGGAACAGCTGGATTCCAACGCCACAAAGCCCTCAATTTGATCCTGCGTGCTTTAGAGGGTGGGCGATACATGATCCACGCCAAAACCAGTGAGCTGAATCTCTCTCCGTTAACAGCATTAGAGTTTTAAAATGGGGCGCTTGTCCGGTCTGCGGCGTTGGTGGGCTTTGGTTGCCTTGACAGCTGTTGTCGTTACTGGGTGCCAAACACAAGCTGACCTCAACGAAATGCGCAGCTCCTGAGAACTAGAAGAATCCAGCGATGAAAGTTCACTCGAGTCCCTCGTTACTAAGACGGCGGGCTCGCCACACGCTCAGTGACCGGGCACTGGCGTGACAGCGAATACGGTTTGCCCGCGCTGGCCGCCCCGGTCCGTGGTGGCGACGGTGAACAGCACCGCGACCACCAGGACCACGCCGAGGGTCGCAGCGGCCAAATTGAGATCGAGATAGCTGCGATAGGACACGATGGCGCCGGCCGAAATACCGGCGACTGCCCCAAACGCCATCATGCACATGTCGCCGGCGCCTTGGACGCTGGCACTCTGCTCGACCGGAAACGCTTCTGTTAGCAGTCCGCTCGCTGCGATGACGCCGAAACACCACGCGAGGCCAATCACGGTCTGGCCGCCAGTGATTCCGATGAATCCTTCGGGCGGCGTGAATCCTGCCCACAACGCACCGGCCGCGCAGAGCACCCCAGAAAAAACCAGCATTGGGTAGCGCCCGATCTGGTCGGCGAGCCGACCGACCAGGGGGCTCAAGACGTACATGCCAAGGATGTGGCTGAACAGCATGATGCTGATCGCGCCCTTGCTTTGTCCGCCGTCGTTCATGTGCAGCGGCGTGAGGGTCATGGTGCCAACCATCGTGGCCTGGCTGATCATCATCGCGAGCACTGCCATTCGAGCCTTGGGGTTCGCGAGGATCAGCCTCAGCGCAGCTCTGAACGGCAGCCTTGTGTCTCCGTCGTCGCTACCTACCCCGCCGGCGAGTACTAGCGGATCCGGCCGCAATCGAATCTCTACAATCGCGGCTGCCACCAGGAACAGCAAGGCGCCGGTGAGGAACGAACCCGCGTAGTCGGGGA
>DASCSY010000278.1:0-1652 GCA_034399415.1 Acidimicrobiales bacterium | reverse complement strand
GGGGTGAGGGAGCCGCGAGGTGAGGACTCCAGTCGAAGCAGGAAACGCTGGGCCCAGCAATCGGCGCCGTGCCTCAGCCGTCGCTCGGTAGTCACGGCGGGTTTCGGGGGTCGTTTGCTGGACTGTACGAACGATGTGCTCGAGCCCAAGACCAAATTCACCGAGTTGACGACCGGCCTCCTCGAGCACCCACTCGCACTGACCGACGAGATCACCCGAAGCCACCACCCCATCGGAGTCGATCGGCAACAACTGCGGCAGACGCACCTGATGGGGCGGCCCACCCGCGACGACCTCCACTTCGAGCACGGCGTCCGGTCGCACCAGCGCATCAACCACCATCGTCGATACGGCACCAAGCCCCCGCCGCGCCTCAGCGATTTCGTCCCGAACGGCGAGTCCCTCGGCCGTCAAGTACTCGACCACCTCCGTGCATTCCTCCACACCACGACCCGCGGCGTCGAGTACGGCCTCAACCTTGTCCCAACAGATACGCGCCTGTTCAGCAGCGGAGCCTCCGCTGACCACGCGACCACCCGCCGGATCGTGACGGGAGGCTGTCTGCCCTGCTAACCACGTTGCTCCCCCAGCTTCGATACCGAGCGCAAAGGAGTAACGCGACGGATCCAACCACGGAAAAACAACCCCTTCGACTGCCTCCACCATCAGTCCCCCTCAACGAGCCCGCCTCCTGAGTCTCGCGTAATTGGCCCAGTCTTTTGAATAAAGTTTTAACCACGGTGCCCCAGAGGTGCCCCTGGGACGGCTTCGACACTTTCGAAATAGTCAGACTATTTCGGGGGTGTGCCGACACTCCCCCACACACATTTACTGATTATCGGTGTGGGTTCGTGTTTGGTTCACCTGAAAACGACAATGGCCTCCCTGAAGGGAGGCCATTGTCAGGCACTCAGGAATTCAGTTATTTCCACTCCCAAAGATCCCAAGTGGCGTTGCCATCGGCAGCGACGACCCAGTCGTACACAACGGCGACACCATTTAGGGATGAAAGGGAAGGAGCGGTCGCATCAAAATACACGGCGCCCTTAAATACAAACCCACCATCTTCCGTCGGTGAACCGATGCCAGTGGCGCTAAATGTAGCCACCCCATCTGCGGTCATCACTACGCCGGAATCGGGGCAGACTCCTTGGAAAGAGCCATCGTTTCTCATTGTTGCCGAGTACGTTGCGAAGCTTTGTACTTCGGCACCAGCCAACGTTCCAGATAAACCGGAGGCAACCGTTTCAAAGGTTGGTTTCCCGTTAACGGCTGGAAGAGCTTTCATCGATGTCGGACCCGAGATAGAGCCAACTTTTTCGCCAAGCATGAATTATCACCTTTAGTTTTCGACGGATCCCCATGATCCGACGTCGAACCTTACAACCCGAGCCACGGGTCAGCTCCTACTGGGACTTCGACGACGAGGACTGAAATAGGCTCCGGGCATGGGTCGACGCTCCAGCAACTTCAAACGGACGTGGAAACGAGCCAAAGAGATCCGTCAAGGAATCCCACTCAACATGTCCGAAGAGGCCAGAACCCAACAGGCAATAATCGCAGCCGTAGAACAAGCAGTAAAAGACAGCCGGCGTGCGCGTCGCAGATCTGTGTTTAAGAGGAACACCTAATCCTTACCCCTCGGGCTGAGA
>DASCSY010000277.1:0-1670 GCA_034399415.1 Acidimicrobiales bacterium | reverse complement strand
CGTCGGCCCCCCACGGCATCTGGTCCCGGGCCCGCTGAACCTACGGGATCTCGTTGAGGATCACATGCTGTAGCGCTCGGGGATCATCGAGAACCAGTACTCCACGCCGCAGCAGACGACCCCCACCCAACCACAACCAGCAACGCCACCAAGCAGGACGCACTGAGTAGTGGGAAGGTCCGACGCACCCGGACAAACTAGAACCCAGGCCACAAACAGCGAAGGACCCCGACTACCTCGTCGATAACCGATTTGCTCTAGGGTCCCCTCGTGACTGCAAATGGTTCGAGTATCGACAACGTGGCAGAACCTCGGATGCTGGGATCTTCCGGGGGTGGTGAGATAGCGCTTCATTGCCTTGGTGGGGACGGTCCGCCCCTCCTCTTCGTTCATGCCACCGGTTTCAACGCCCGCACCTACGGACCCTTCATTGAATCTTTCCTACCTCATTTCACTGTGTGGGGACCTGACCTTCGCGCTCACGGATGGAGTACTCCACCCGCTGACGGTGACTACGAATGGACGAGTTTGGCTGCCGATCTACTAGTAGTCGTTGATCATCTCGGTATCAGTGCAGGCGAACTTGATTGTGTAGGGCATTCAGTGGGAGCAGCAACAATTTTGCTTGCTGACGCGACACGCCCTGGTTTGATTCGGCGAATGTACGGTTACGAACCGGTCATGTGGAGGCCCGGAGAGGCGTTCGAAGCAGGAGAAAACCCCTTAATCGCTGGTGCCAGAAAACGCCGCGAAGTGTTCGAATCAAGAGCTGAGGCGCTGGAAAGATTTTCTGCTCGGCCACCGTTTTCGCAATGCAGAGCTGACGCTCTTCACAGTTACGTCATGCACGCTTTTGAGGATCTTGACGACGGAACGGTGCGTCTTCGTTGCCGAGGACAACACGAAGCAGAAACATATGACGGCGAAAGAGTCTCAACCAGCGACCGAATCGCTGGCTGCACAGCGAAAGTTGTGCTGGGTAAAGGCATGGACCAAGGATTCGGAAACCTTGGCGAACCAGCCGCTGAGGTCCTCCCGAATGTTGAATCCATTTCATACCCTGACCTCGGTCATTTCGGACCACTCGAAGCACCGAACCGGCTTGCCTCAGACGCGTTAGATGCTCTTCTGAAGTAGTCAGTCTCAGTTTTTTGTGTTCAACGCGTCGCTAACGAAACGTGTTAACTCCGCAGCAACGATGTCGGGTTGATCTCGGTGAGCGATATGGCCACAATCCGGTAGGAATCGACCGATCGCGTGAGGAACCCGGCGGGTAACGCCGTGAACCATTTCAGCCGTTGCATACTCATCACGGTCGCCCTGCAGAACCAGAAGCGGACAACTGATATTGGTCAATATGTCAGACATGTCGAAACTGGCGAAATCCGGGTCGCGCCAAATACTGGACCACCGGTCGAAGGTCGCAGCAGCGTCGTTGTGGTGCCGGGACATACCTTCCACGATTTGATTCCGTCTGCTCCTAGCAGCATTGACTCCGTCTAAACCTGCCTGTTCAACAAAGATGTGAGCCGCGATCGTAGCCACAGCTATCGGAGTTACTGACCCGCATGCTGCGGCTATCAGAGCAATAGTGCCCCCGTCGCTGTGACCAATGAGCACTGGCTGATCGATCTTCAAATTCTGTAGAAGCGCCGGGAGCGTCAGTTGAG
>DASCSY010000276.1:0-1672 GCA_034399415.1 Acidimicrobiales bacterium | reverse complement strand
CTCTTTTTTATTAATGGTGAACATTGATAGCCATACCCACAAACACTGCGGTAAGCAGGGTAAATACATACGCCTGCACCATGACAACAATGATCTCAAGTCCTGAAATCGCTGCAGCCATCGTTCCGTAACCTGCTAGTTCGGTGTAGGGGCCGGTTTGTCCCATGATGCAGCTTGACGCCATCACGATGTCGGGTTTGATTTTTCTTAGTGACGGGTAGTCCAATCCGAAACCCGCCATGCCTTTGGGGGAGAATGATTCCAACACGACGTCGGCCCATCGCACTAGATCGTGCACCACGTCGATGGCGTCGGGTTTGGTGAGGTCGAGTGACAATCCCCGCTTACCGGCATTCATATTGCTGTACAAAGCTGAGTTGTCCGGTAACCCTTCATCGTCTCGGAAGGGCTGCAGTGTTCGTGCGGTGTCCATGCGTGCTTCGGAATCGATGCGAACGATGTTTGCTCCGTAATCGGCGAGAACTCGACTTCCGGCGGGTCCCGCCATTACCCACATGAAATCCAAAATCTTTAGTCCCTCGAGGGCCTTTCCTTGCCGGTTTGGAACCGGGGGGATTGCCACGTTGGGGGTTCTTGGCGGTTCGGACCCTATTTGGTCGGTGTGTTCACCGATGGTTGGTGGTTGGGGGAGAGGTACCTGTGGAGTTTCGGAAAAGATTGCCATCCGACCGGGGAAACGTACGATGCGGTCCCCGATCTCGATGTCCTCCCATATGCCTCTCTCGTTGAGGTGTGGGTTGTTGAGGACATCTTCAGCTGTGGTGACCGGAGCGATCAGCAGCCGGCGAATGAAGGCTTCTTCGAACAGTTCAGCTTTGGTTTTGGTGGCACAAAACTCACCGATCACTTCTTTTACTCGGTCGTATTCTGAGACGGGTTCTTGCCCTGAGAAAATGAGTTCCGCGTAGTTCAGCCAATCCTTGTCGCGGGTGGCTTCATCACAGAAACCTTCTTCGAACACCCATTCCATCAGGTTTCTTGTGAAGGGTCCGAGGGCGGGCCCAAACAGGACCGTCACGGAAACATGTCCATCTGCGCACGGCCACATCAATTGAACGTAGATGTCGGAAATGGTGACGCCCCCGGCGGAACGAATCGCGGGAGGAGCATTGATCGCTGATGCAACCATGTTGGTTTGACTTGCTTGCAAGGTGGAAGCTTGAGCCGAGAGATTGATGTGTTGACCCAGTCCTGAATTGTGTTGACGTTCGTAGAGAGCGATGAGGGCGGCGCTTACGGCTTCTGAAGACGCGTGCATGTACGCCTGAGGGAGTGGGATACGAAGAGGAGCACGATCCAAATCGCCCGCCAGACTCATTTGACCGCCCGAAGCCATGATTGTGAGATCCGTCGCTTCCCAGAGCGCCTTGGGTCCGTCGTCCCCAAAGGCCGATATGGACAGATAGATGAGTGCAGAGTTTCTTTCACTCATGACCTCATATCCGAGTCCTAGGGTGCGCAGAACCTCTGGCCCGAACGCGTCGATGACGATGTCGGCACCGTCGGTTAAACGAAGCAACTCGTCGCGGCCCTCGGATGTTTCAAGGTCAAGAACGACCGATTTTTTGCCTCGGTTGTATGACCAATGCCACAGCGAAGTGTCCGGGGATACGACATCGCCTGCGAACGGTCCAACAGACCGGGAGTGAGA
>DASCSY010000275.1:0-1680 GCA_034399415.1 Acidimicrobiales bacterium | reverse complement strand
GTCGACGTGAACTTGTTGAGGCTGCGATGGAGCGACTCCTTCAAGCTCATGATCTGGTGGGAGGGGATCTTGTTACGGGCGGCGGCACTGGCACTCACGCCATTAACACATGGGTGAACGAAATCCAGGCGGGTTCTTACGTCCTTATGGACACCGCGTACTCCGAACAAAGCGATCAACCGTTCAAACAGGGATTGTTCTTGCAATCGACAGTGGTTTCTGTCGCCGAAAAGTTCGCTGTGTGTGATGCCGGTCTCAAAGCTCAAGGCATGGATCACGGCAATCCAGGTTGGGCGGGGGGAGAGATACTTTTCTGTTCCGATGAACACACGAATCTGGTTGCCGAGAGTTCACTTTCGGTCGGGGATCGTGTCCGTTTGGTTCCAGCCCACATTGATCCGACGATGGCCAAACATCAAACACTTCATCTCGTCCGCAACGACGAAGTTGTTGACGGTTGGGAAATCGATCTACGTCACTGGTGAGAACGAAGACAGCTGCTCGGCTAGGCAACGAAACGCTCGCCCCCGGTGACTAATGGCGTGTTTTTCGGCGCTTTCCATTTGAGCGAAAGTACGACCATGTCCTTCGTCGGGAACGAAAATAGAGTCATATCCGAAGCCCCCATCTCCGCGGGGAGCCCTACAGATAGTTCCCTCCGCTACTCCATGAGCAACAAGTTCCCCGCCATCAGGGAACACGACTATCGCCACGGTGCGAAAACGAGCGGTGCGGTCGGCCTCTCCGACGTCTTTCATCCGGTCCAGCAGTTTGACCAAATTCGCCGCGTCCGTCGCATCTTCTCCCGCGTATCGAGCGCTTCGCACTCCTGGTAGACCCGCTAACGCGTCGACTTCGAGCCCGGTGTCGTCAGCCACCGCTGCCGAGTTTGCTTCCCGACAGACGACTGTTGCTTTCAACCGAGCGTTCCCTTCAAGGGTCGCTTCAGTCTCGAGGACGCTTCCCATCCCAGATGGTCGGGGTGCGATCTGATGTTCGGTTAACAACTCCGCGATCTCTGCCACCTTGTGTGGATTGGCGGATGCCATGACTAACCGCATGGCGACTAATCGGAACCCTGAGACAATGCCGCTCGTTGAAGATCAACGATTTCCATGATGCCCTTCTCAGCTAACTTAACGAGCCCGTCAAGTTGCTCACGGTCAAATGGTTCGCCTTCCGCGGTTCCTTGCACCTCAATGAAATTTCCTGTCCCGGTCATCACCACATTCATATCGACTTCGGCAGCTGAGTCTTCAACATAGGGCAGGTCGAGACAGAGGCTCTCACCCACCACCCCAACAGAAATCGCTGCACAAAAGTCGTTGAGTGGATGTTTTTCAAGTGTGCCGTCAGCTACCAGTCGGCTGAACGCGTCGTGCAACGCGACATATCCTCCACATATCGATGCTGTCCGAGTGCCTCCGTCGGCTTGGAGAACGTCACAGTCAACCGTTACCTCCCGCTCACCTAAAGCCTTCATGTCGCACACTGCTCTTAGAGCCCGACCGATCAGCCTTTCGATTTCGAGAGTTCGCCCTTTTTGCTTGCCTTTCTTGGCTTCGCGACCGACGCGCTCCCCGCTAGACCCGGGAAGCATCGCGTATTCTGCCGTGACCCAACCTTCTCCGTTGCCTCGCATCCATCGGGGAACGTCGTCATCAATTGACACAGTGCACA
>DASCSY010000274.1:0-1749 GCA_034399415.1 Acidimicrobiales bacterium | reverse complement strand
AGGCATGCGCCTCACGACGAGACGTAAAATTGTTGACTCCGACGAGTTCACGAATCTCAGCTGACGGTTCGACCGTCCCGGCGTCTAACGGAGTGCCTGTTCCATCCGCGATACGAGTCATCATGTAAAAGTTCGCTGACACCGCAACGGCATCAACCAAGACTTCTGCTCCGGCTATTTCGATCACATCGTCTCGAACTGAAGCCAAGTCGTCTGCGTCCTCATAAAACATTGCTTCACACAAACGCGATAACAACGCCCCATTTTCAACGCCGCCATCGCCAGCTTGCGAACCATCGATCGCTTCGAAGCTGATTTGAGAATCTTGATTCATTCCGCTCAGACCGAGCAGCATCGCATGGCTAGTCGTTCAATAAAAACATTCGTTGAGCTTCGACGTCCTGCCCGCGATCACCTCAACTTGCATACGAGTGAGAGAATTTTGATCTGAAACAAGATCTCCCAACAAATCACCCAACTGAACGTATTGGGCCGATGACAGAAGACTCATCGAGTCAACTTCGAACGGAACGGCACTCAAAGCCTTAACGACATTTGGTCCCTTCACTTGGGCAGTAGGAACCCAGTGGGAAGTTACTGCCACCGAGCTGTCAGCCAACCGTCGAGGTTCAACTGATGACGGTTCTGGCAGGTCGACTCTGGCGAGGTTCAGGGCGTCCGCGAAGCGGTCCACGGCGTTGGCTTGGGCGACCACTCCCACTAGCTCTACATAGGCTTCTGGACTGATCCCTCGGCTCATGATCGACGCGTGCCATTCGGTGGTCAAGGTGCCCGGGTGGTTTGTAATTCGCCAAATTGCGTCCACTGCAGCGGTCGGAAGTAGGTGATTTTTCGCGACGAGGCCGTCGACCTGGCTGGGTGACTCCCATGGCGGCAACACTTCACTGTCTCGCGCTCGGCGGACTTCTCCGACGATGGCTATGCGCTCCACGCCCGACCACCAACTACCGGTTGCTGCCCAGCGTGCAGCTATTTCGCTGTGACTAGCGTCAAGATCAGGACGAATGGGAAGTTCAGTCGCGTAAGCAGCCATGCCCAATCTTGGCACAACCACACAAAAAGCTTCTCGAAAGGGATTTGGGGCTGACGAAAGCGTTCAAAGTGGCCTACGATCCTCGGAGCACACTCACCAGCACTAAGGAGTGAATATGGCGACACCGCAAAGGGCCATCTTTAATGGCATGGGTCAGAACCAGTGGTATGTGCACCTCAGCCGCACCGACGGTGCGGACCTAGGGGTGATCAAATCGGTATTGGGAGATCTTCGGGTGGCCTGCGCTGCCGAGGACATCAACCTGACCCTCGGTATCGGCCCTGGACTTTTGCCAGATCTGACTGATGACGTTCCTGACGATTTTCAGTCATACGTAACGATTGAGTCCGAAGATGGATCGGGTCGCCAGGCCAAAGGCACCCAAGAAGAGTTGCTTTTGTGGCTCAACCACGATGACAAAGGCAAGATTTGGAAAGCCCAATACGATGCACGTACGGCGCTGGAAGGCCACATGGCCGTTGCTCGTGAAACACCCACGTTCATCTACGGTGAGTCTCTTGATATGACCGGGTTTAAGGACGGCACCGGCAATCCAGCCGACGAGGACCAGCCGGCAGCTGCGATCGTTCCTGATGGGGAGGCTGGTGCAGGCGGAAGCCATATCATCGCTCAACGCTGGGTACATGATTTGGATAGCTGGAACGCTCTGTCTGACGAACAGCAAGAAAAGAACT
>DASCSY010000273.1:0-1757 GCA_034399415.1 Acidimicrobiales bacterium | reverse complement strand
ACACCCACCAAGAATCCAAGTGCAACCGATTGGTGAAGAAACCCTCGCCCTGAGTCGCTGTATGGGGACACTCCGAAAGCACGAACTATTCTCAAGACAACAAACGGCATTGCAGCTACGAGAAGAAGGGTGTCCCACCTGCCATCGACAAGGGCGTTGTAGGGAACCGGTAGCGCCGCATATAGAAGTACCGCCACGACTCGTCCCCAATGCGAATCAATAGGACTCGACAGGCGCCACATACCGATCAGCCCAATCGGCAAGAGCCCTAATATCAGCACGAGACGTAAAGCTCCCATGGAACCAAAGGTCAGTTGCCCTAAGCCACCAAGAAGTCCAAGCGCTGCAGGTCCAATACCGACAACCCCGACCCCAATCTCTCGCCACCCGTTCCAATATTCGGAAAGAAGCGAACTGCTGTCCGGGAAGTCGGCAAATTGACCGTACGCCGGCACGCCCCGTGTTAGAAGATGACGACTACCAAATGCCAAAACAGATAGGAGCATCCCCGATGCCAGCAAGGCGGCGCGGCGCGGCCCCGCCATAAAGGTGTCCGCAAGTCGGCGGCCGGCGCGCCCTCGTAGAGTTTGAAGAGCAACTTCACCTCCAATTCGACCTTGCAGAAATAACTTCAACCGCGTTGATCCAGAAGATTGTCGTCGTCGAACCTCCTTATCTCGCATTTCTCGTGTTCCGGCTATTCGACGGCGACACGACAGGACATACGGAATCTGGCAGATGTTCCAGCCCCAGGCCCAAGCAATGTCTCGAGCCTGGCTGAATCGCGCCACGAGCACGCTGTAAATGAACTCTAGAAGCGATAAGAGAATGGCCCCGGCCATCACGGGAACCAAGTAAATCCATCCGTAACACTTGGCTATGACGTGATGACGGTGTCGGACGGCATATCGGCGAGAGCCTTCTGAACCTTCGGAAAGTTTCCGGATTCCGTGTCGGGCTACTGCGTCGGGGACGACGAGGACTCGTCCGCCGGCGAGTTGTGCTCGCCAACAAAGATCGACATCTTCTCCGATTGCTTTGATTCGGGGGTCAAAACCTTCGATCATTTCGAACAGGTCCGCTCGCACAAGCATCGCGGTGCTCGAGATGACGAATGCGTCTCTGACGCGATCATGCTGTTGTTGATCTAGCTCCCCGGATTCGACGTACGGGGTGAGAACACCGAACGCATCGATGGTGCCACCCATCTCCAAGATTCGCGACGGATCGTCCCAGCGCAGGATTTTGGGACCCAAGATGCCAGCGTTTGATTCGAGCGCCTCGGCAACCAAAAAGCTCACAGCATCGGGCGCAAGCGCTACATCGTCGTGAAGAAAGAGGTAAAAGGTGCAACCCTCTACCAAGGTCTGCACCTTGTTGGCAGCGTCACCAAATCCTTTCGAATCTGCTGCTTGAGCCACTACGGCCTCGGGGATCTTGTCGAGAACTTGGCTCGCTATTGGCCGATCGCCTCGATCGATGGCGAGCACTCGCAAGTTTTCGTAGTCCTGCGCAACGAGCCCATCAAGGACCTCGTCGAACCACGCTCCTGGTTCTTTGGTAACCAGTACTGCCACAACTGGCGGAGCGAGGTTTGTTGCAATGCTCACGACGGTCTGAGAGTACTTCGGTACGCGTTTATAACTGGGTCACTCGGCGAGAAGGTTACGGAACGACTTCTATTGCAACGACAGTCTGTTTCGCGACGCTGCTGGCAAAATCAGGCGCATCGCCGAAGGGAAAGCTGGTGCCGTCGT
>DASCSY010000272.1:0-1799 GCA_034399415.1 Acidimicrobiales bacterium | reverse complement strand
GAGTGGCACGTGATGGTGTTCTGACTTGAACCAATGGGTGAACCCAGCTTGATCTGCGCGTTCCGCTAAATCCAGGTGATATCGGTAGGACTCAGCTATAGCGGTCGATCCGTCGTTTTCGAGTTGGTCGAACAACGCGTAATCAAGTTGATTGCTCATTCGATCAGCTCAGGAAGCACCTGGGGAGTTGCTGATGCCGACACCCGAGCGAGGCCGCCATCAACCACCAGAGTCTCCCCCGTCACATATCTTGAACTGTCGGTAGCGAAGAAGGTGACAACATCAGCGATGTCGTCACCGAAACCCCACCGTTTCAGTGCGATCTGCCCCTCCATCTCTTCAATCAATCCGGGGATAGTGTTCCGGCTTTCCTCCCAGATAGCTGTAGCTATCAGGCCGGGAGCGATTGAGTTCACTCGGATTCCGTCTGGCCCCCAGTCCGAAGCCAGCGCTCGAGTCATTGCGTCAACAGCACCTTTAGTGCCCGCGTAAGCGACTCGTGCTCCAGGGCCTCGAACACCAGCCACCGAACTGACGTTGATGATGGAACCACCGCCTCGCAGCTTCATGGAATCGGCGAGACCAATGGACAAGGTGAGAAGAGACCGGACGTTGACAGCGAACACTAAATCAATGTCCTCTTCAGTTAACTTTTCGGGCATCCTACGCATCGGAATTCCGGCGTTATTCACCAGTACGTCAACCCCCTCCACCTCTTGGAGAATCCGGTTCGCTAATTCTGTCCCGGCTTCCGGCTTCGCTAAATCCGCTGGGATGACAATTGGTTCGTTCTCCAAGTCCCCAGCCACACGCTCCAAATCGTCGACGGTGCGGCCCGTCAGAACTACTTGGCTTCCGATCGAGTCCAAAGCCCGAGCGCTCGCCTCGCCAATACCTCTACTTGCCCCTGTGACAACAGCAACTTTTCCTCTTAGATCGCTCATTCTTGGACGCTACCGCGTACTAGTCGTCGTCGGCGGCCCCCTCAACCAAGAAGTCATGAAAGGCGGTCATCGCAGAATCTAAAGCCGCTCCAGATTTCCACTCACGTATCAGCGTTGTATTTTGCGCCAACTCCGCCACTCGCAACGAAGCGTCCGATGGGTGGTACAGATCGTTTCCTTCGAAAATCAGTAAGGGTGTCCCAACCGACGAAACGAAAGTTTCATCAACGTTAAAGAGAAACTTGTCCGAGTCATACATGTTGCTCCGAAACTGTGCCCAAACATCTTCGCTTACATCGGGGCGAACAGTTGAGAGTGGCTTCGCCCAGGAATCGAACATCTGGTGGAACGCTTCCCGGTTATTGCTCAGGCCAATGGTTTGGAACAGCACGCCGGCGGCAACTCGCTCCGGCGCGGCTTCGATCAGCCCCATCACGTACGGCCCACCGATACACATTCCAACCGCGTGAAACTCGTCCACTTCTAAGTGATCAAGCAGCGCCAACTGGTCTCGGGTGTAAGTGGCCCAGCCATCGGATGCAGCGATCGGTCCGCTAGACCGTCCGGCATTTCGCTGATCCATGGCGATCACTCGAAAATTCTCCTTCAGTTGATTAATCGGGTTCCAGGGTGTGGATTCCCAAAACGAAGCCGCCGATTGCATACCGCCCGGGGCAATCAGCAGCACGGGGAAACCGCTGCCGTGTTCATCAAAGTGAATTTCTGTGTTCTCATATTCAAAGGAAGCCATCCTCAATTGTCGCGCATAGCTATTCTCATTTGCGATGCATCTTCTTCAAGGCGGCGACGGTGAACACGGAGTCCTTCACGACTTTGGCGGGGAGGGCCCTCCCC
>DASCSY010000271.1:0-1827 GCA_034399415.1 Acidimicrobiales bacterium | reverse complement strand
TATTGACTCTCTACGCAATCAATTAGGTGTCGTCCCGCAGGAGCCCTTTCTTTTCCACGGCACGATTCGCGACAACATCGCCTTCGCTCACCGCAGCGCAACGACGGAAGAAATCAATACCGCAATTGACCATGTCGGATTGACGGAAGCGGTCCAACAACTACCCGATGGCATCGACACCCTGGTGCATGAACGCGGGGTGTCGTTGTCGGCCGGAGAACGTCAACTGCTTGCACTCGCGCGAGCGTTTATATCGAGGCCGCGGGTAATTGTTCTAGATGAAGCGACATCGAGCCTCGATCTCCGTTCCGAAGCGCAGATAGAACAAGCATTGGAAAGCTTGCTTGAAGGCCGCACCGCAGTTCTGATCGCACATCGCCTCGCGACAGCAATGAAGGCCGACCGAATTGGGGTGGTAGACGCTGGAACGATCATCGAACTGGGAACACATGAAGAGTTAGTCGGACTAGGGGGACGTTACGCGGAGATGTTTGAGACTTGGATGTCTCACGTTGAGAGCGACACGTCGGCCGAGTCAGCTCCCCTTTCGGATTAACTGATTCAATCTGGCAAGCTTGGCTTTGTGACCCTCGTCTCTTCCTCAGCGGTACTTCGCGACGTTTCGGTGAAATACGAAGGCACAACGGTGTTGGGGCCAATCAACCTCAATATTTCATCTTCGGAACGTTGGGTAATCCTTGGTCCGAACGGGAGCGGAAAGACCACTCTCATCAAGATCTTGTCGCTCTATCGCTATCCCACCACCGGCACTGTTGAGGTTCTCGGGGAGACGTGGGGTGCCACCGATGTCCGAGCGCTCCGCCAACGAATCGGATTGGCTTCGTCGTCGCTGCGAGATCAGTTCAGACCAGATATTCAAGGGCTCGACATCGTGATGACTGCTCGACATGGGGCACTTGAAACCTGGTGGCATAACTACTCTGAGCAAGATCGCTTAGCTGCTATGGATTGTTTGAACAGGGTCGACGCGGCGGCTCTCGCTATGCGCCGATTTCACACAATGTCTTCGGGAGAACAGCAACGTGTGCAGCTCGCTCGGACTCTTATGGGCGATCCGGGCTTACTGTTGCTGGATGAACCGACGGCTGGGCTTGATCTGGCTGGACGAGAACAACTCGTGAACAGTTTGGCCGCGGTCGCGGCAGATCCTGAGACACCTGCAACCGTGCTCGTCACACACCACACTGACGAAATTCCACCGGGATTTACTCACGGCCTGTTACTCAGAGGAGGCGCCGTTATGGCTTGTGGAGCTCTTGACCAAATCCTCACTGCTGAGTCTCTATCTAAGTGTTTTGGACTGAGTCTTCGCCTTGAGAAAAGGGACGACCGGTGGTTGTCATGGGCTACTAGCTGATCCGACTTATGACGTTTGAAGCTAAGCAACAGTCGTTAGTTTTCGGCGAGGTCGCAGAGATTTACCATCGTTACCGACCTGGATATCCCGATGAACTTTTCGAATGGATCCTGACAACCTGTCAGACCTTAACTACTGATCTTGTTGTTGATGTTGGGTGTGGCACGGGCAAGGCGTCCTTTCCGCTCATCGAACGGGGGTACGAGATCGTAGGTTTGGAGCCGGATCCGGCTATGGCTTCCATAGCCCTACGAGAGTTACAAAACAGCGGCCTGTTTTCGGTCGAAGAATCCACCCTTGATGATTGGACGGACCACACCAGGAACGCCGCTTTGGTTATAGCGGGCCAATCATGGCATTGGACAAACCCGGCCACCCGTTTTCAACGCGCCGCTTCGCTTCTTGGTTCGAATGGTTGGTTATGCGTTTTCTGGAACCGACCTGAGCTA
>DASCSY010000270.1:0-1830 GCA_034399415.1 Acidimicrobiales bacterium | reverse complement strand
GCCGATCCATATCAACGCCGTTGCCCGCCATGTAGGTATTGAACTCGATATCGATGATTGGGAAAAGGTAGGGTACGACCTGCCGCTACTGGTCAACATGCAGCCAGCGGGCGAATACCTCGGTGAGGACTATTTTCATGCGGGAGGAGTGCCAGCAGTCGTCAAACAACTGATGGACGCAGATCTATTCCCTCACCCCGAAGCCTTGACGGTCAATGGTGACAGCATTGGGACCAACTGTGCAGAAGCAAAAGTTTTGGATTCCGACGTGATTTGGCCTGTCGACGCGCCTCTAGTTGCGGACGCAGGATTTGTTCACCTGTCAGGAAATCTGTTCGACAGTGCAATCATGAAAACGAGCGTCATCAGCGAAGAATTTCGCGGTCGTTACTTGTCTAACCCAGATGACCCAGATGCCTTTGAAGGTACTGCCGTGGTATTTGAGGGACCCGAGGACTACCACGACCGCATCGATGATCCGTCTCTAGACATCGATGAACATTCGATGCTTATTGTTCGCGGAACCGGCCCCATCGGCTATCCCGGCGGAGCCGAGGTGGTCAACATGCAGCCGCCCGCAGCCCTGCTCGTGCGCGGAGTTCACTCTCTTCCGTGCATCGGTGATGGCCGGCAATCAGGCACCTCTGGTTCACCTTCGATTCTCAATGCGGCACCCGAAGCGGCGGCCGGAGGTGGGTTGGCCATCCTACGAACGGGTGACCGAATCAGAATCGACTTGAGGCAAGGAACCGCAGACATGTTGGTCTCAGAAGATGAACTGATTGAGCGTCGGCAACGCCTCGAAGACTCTGGGGGGTTTTTGTTCCCTGACAGCCATACTCCCTGGCAGGAGATACAACGGGGTATGGTCGCGCAGTTCGACGAGGGAATGGTGCTCAAACCCGCTGTGAAATACCAAGACACTGCTCGCACATTCGGTCCACCACGAAACAACCATTAGAGGTCGCGTGTTTATCGCTGCACTCCTACTCATCATCGGATTAGCTCTTCTTTTTATGTCCGGAAATTGGCTTGTCGACGGTGCTGTTTCTCTTGCTCGAGCCCTCAACCTGAGTTCGGTCGTGATCGGGGCAGTAGTTCTAGGTTTTGGTACCTCCGCCCCGGAGCTAGTGGTATCGACGATCGCTGCATGGCGAGGAAATCCTGCCCTTGGTGTCGGGAATATCGTCGGGTCCAACGTCGCCAATCTCACTCTGGTTCTGGGGAGTGCGGGTCTCATCACAGCAGTAAATCTGACCCCGTCGGTTATTCGTCGGGAGGCTCCGCTGTCCACCATTTCAGTCGCGCTGTTCGCGCTGTTCGTTATTGATGGGAGGTTAAGTCGAACTGACGGTGTCTTCTTGAGTGCGTTGTTGATCGCCACAATCATTTATCTCGTACGGGCCCCCTCAGAAAACCTCGCATCTTCCAGTGATAATGAGGTCAGCACCCCGAGGAGTTCAATGAAGGCGATCTCGGGCCTAGTGGGGGTGTTAGCGGGCGCCCAGTTGGCGGTGACAGGAGCGACAACTCTGGCCGAAGGTTGGGGGGTAAGTGGCGGTTTTGTGGGATTTTCTTTAGTCGCTGTGGGAACTTCGCTCCCTGAATTGGTGACCGCGATAGTGGCGGCTCGTAGAGGTGAAACGGGCCTGATGATCGGGAACCTGTTTGGGTCCAACATTTTCAATTCTCTGGCTGTGGGCGGCGCCATGGGATTAGTGGGTGCCGGCAGGATTAACGACCCTTCGTTAACGCGTTTTGGCATTGGGGCGATGTTGGTGGTTGTTGTCCTTGCGTACTGTCTTGGGGTTAGAAAATCTCGCATTACTC
>DASCSY010000269.1:0-1859 GCA_034399415.1 Acidimicrobiales bacterium | reverse complement strand
TGTCCAGCCATGCACACAGAAATGTGGGAACACCCTGCTGTGCAAGACAATTTGAAACTCCTCGAACAACGAGGTGTGCACGTTGTTGGTCCGGAGGACGGACATCTCGCAGGAGGCGACCTAGGAGCTGGCCGCCTCGCCTCGCCAGAGGCGATTTATGAAGTGATCGAAAACACCCTGTCGAACGGAGAGCTCCAAGGTCGGACCGTCCTGGTAACCGCAGGAGGGACACGAGAGGCTATCGATCCAGTGCGTTACGTGGGGAATCGTTCCACAGGAAAACAAGGCTACGCGGTGGCGGAGGCGGCTAAAGCTCGCGGCGCGAACGTCACTTTGATATCGACCGTTGCCGCGGTGGCTCCCAACGGCGTTGAAGTCGTCCGCGTAGAATCGGCAGCGCAAATGCATGCTGCGGTGCTGGAACGATCCGAGGCTGACGTCATTGTAATGACAGCCGCCGTCGCTGACTTTCGGCCAGTCACAGCTTCTGATTCGAAGATTAAAAAGGTTGAGGGACCACCAAAACTCAAGCTGGAACCAACCCCCGACATTCTCGCGGAGTTGGGGGCGCTGAAAAAGCCCGGTCAGGTCATCGTCGGCTTCGCAGCCGAGACAGAAGATCTGGCGTCGCACGCTCAGAGCAAACTGGAACGAAAGAATGTTGACGTTATCGTGGCAAACGATGTTTCGGCCCCAGAGGTCGGTTTCGCCTACGACACCAATGAAGTGACAATATTCGTTGCTGACGGATGTCAACGCCACGTATCACTCAGATCTAAACGACAAATAGCTGAAGAAGTGTTGGACACCGTCGGTCAAATACTCGTTAGGTGAAGTGAGCCACCTTTCGGTGCGCTTTGTCGCCTAGCCTTAAACCGTTCTGTCGAGGAATCAGGAGAGACGGCGTGAGTCGATGGACTTTCACATCGGAGTCGGTGACCGAAGGTCATCCCGACAAAATGGCTGATCAGATATCTGACGCCATCCTCGATGCCATGCTTGAGCAAGACTCGGCAAGTCGAGTTGCTTGCGAGACCATGGTTACTACGGGGTTGGTAGTAGTCGCGGGAGAAATCACCACCAGCGGTTTTGTTGACATTCCCTCCGTTGTTCGGGAGACCATCAACAGCATTGGCTACGACCGAGACTCCTTAGATTTCAACGGAAGTACATGTGGGGTCATGCTGACCCTTGACGACCAGTCACCAGATATCGCTCAAGGGATAAATGACTCCGAAGAAGTGCGGAGTGGCAACGCAGGCGAGGAAGACGTGTTGGATCGCCAAGGAGCTGGCGACCAAGGGATGATGTTCGGCTACGCGTGTCGAGAAACCGAAGCATTAATGCCGCTTCCGATACATGTCGCACACCGGATGGCAGAACAACTCACCGAAGCTCGGAAATCGGGACAAGTTCCATACTTGCGCCCAGATGGCAAAACACAAGTTTCATTTGAATACGAGGATGGTCGGCCGACGAGACTAAAGACGGTGCTTGTTTCAACGCAACACAATCCCGGCATCGACCGTGATGGCATGATTCGTCCCGATCTAATCGAACACGTCATTCGACCAGCCGTACCTTCTGAGTTCGCGGACGATGATTTCGAAGTATTCGTGAACCCCACTGGCAACTTCGTCGTCGGAGGACCTGTCGGGGACTGCGGACTTACGGGTCGAAAAATTATTGTGGATACCTACGGGGGTTATGCCCGACACGGCGGCGGTGCCTTCTCAGGAAAGGACCCATCGAAAGTGGATCGGTCTGGGGCTTATGCGACCCGCTGGGTCGCAAAAAATCTCGTCGCTGCCGGCGCGGCTGATCGATGTGAAGTCCAAGTGGCCTATGCAATCGGCGTT
>DASCSY010000268.1:0-1863 GCA_034399415.1 Acidimicrobiales bacterium | reverse complement strand
CCAGCGTGCAACCTGCGGCGAGAGCTGGCCCCATTTTCCTCGTCAGCATTGAGATTGGGTAATTCCATGGTGTGATCGCCGCGACCACCCCGACCGGTGCTTTGACCGACAAAAAGCGTTGGTCCGGACGCTGGGAGGGCAGCCATTCACCGTTAACACGTTTGGCCTCCTCAGCGAACCAGATCAAAAAATCTGCCGCGTAGTTAACTTCAGCGCGGGCTGCCTTCAGCGGTTTGCCTTGTTCAGCAGTCATCAACTGAGCCAGCATCTCGCTTCGTTCAGTCATGAGTTGCCAGGCGCGGTACAACAAACGAGACCGTTCATACGCGGTTGTGTTAGCCCAATCAGAAAATGATGCGTGGGCGGCATCGATAGCGGCTACGGCATCTTCTGGTTCGCCCGCCGGCGCGGATCCCAGCAACTCCCCCGTGGCCGGGTTAGTGACGTCAAAGGTCTTCCCAGAGCGGGCGTCGACCCATTCCCCATCAATGAACACTCGAACCCTCCACGGTGATTGTCCGATTCGGTTTGTTGACGACGAAGCCTAGGAGATGATTTATCGGGGGCCGATTACTTCAAGAAATCGATCATTCTCTGCAGGGCTTCCCACAGTTACTCGAAGGCCTTCGTTCTCGAATGGGCGGGTCACCACTCCCATACTTTCGAGCCGTTGGAAAAGAGCGCCAGCTTGTTCTTCGACAGGAAGCCACACGAAGTTCGCTTGGCTGGGTGTCACCGGCCACCCTTGAGCCTCTAGCTCAGTGGAAACCCGAGATCGTTCAGTGATGACTTCGTCGACCCGGGCTTTCAATTCGGTTTCCGCTTGGGGTTCTAAAGACGCCAAAACAGCTGTCTGAGCTAATCCATTCACCAGAAACGGCAATGCGACCTTGTCAATAGCGCCAATAACCTCGGGATGACCTACCGCGTAGCCAACTCTCAAATTCGCAAGACCATACGCCTTCGAAAAGGTCCGGAAAACGGCGGCGTTGCTGTGATGGGGAAGAATTTCAGTTACCGCATTGGCGACAGATTCGTCGGTAACAAACTCAAGGTAAGCCTCATCGATTATGACGACCACCTCGCTGTTGATCGATCCCAGCAAATGGTTGAGATCTTCGGTTGAACAGACTGTGCCCGTCGGGTTGTTCGGGGTTGAAAGGATGACAAGTTTTGTTTGATCAGTAACGGCCGCAGCCACAGCTTCAAGATCGAACGACTGGCCGTCCAGCGGGACCGTGACTGCTTTCGCCTCGGCGATAGCGCTGAAAACCGGGTGGACTTCAAACGAACGCCAGGGATAAACAACTTCGTCACCAGCATCTACATAAGCCATGAACGCTTGCTGCAGCAGCCCTACCGAGCCGCAACCTACGGTCACCTGGTTGACGTCTACGCTGTGCTTGTTGGCCAACGCGTCTCGTACAGCTTGACCTCGATGGTCGGGGTACCGATTCAACGCGTTGGCTTCGCTAACAATTGCAGCCAACACGGACGGAAGAGGGCCGTAGGAACTTTCGTTCGAAGCGAGCTTGATCGCCTCATCTAATTGGTGGTCGGCAGCAGCTTGGGCTGCCGATTTCCCTGGCTTGTACTGAGGGAGGCCGTCCACGACGGCACGGGGTCGTCCACTCACGGGAACTCCTCCAAGGTGCGGGCTGATGTCAGCCTAGGCGTTTATCCAGCCAACCCTTCTAGAAGAGCAAGGTGAGGTTCCGCGCCGCCAGCCGGATTCAACGGGATCACGACCATCTCTGTTGCCCCCGCATCACCATGTTGGGCTAGACGCTCCGATATCGCTTCAGGGGTTCCCCACGCGACCAACCCGTCGATGAGGCGGTCACTTCCCCCGTCGACAAAATC
>DASCSY010000267.1:0-1869 GCA_034399415.1 Acidimicrobiales bacterium | reverse complement strand
TGAGTCCTCACGCTATGGGTGCGGAAGCGGAAATGTTGCCGCTATTTCAAGAACGCACAGCCGAGTTGCAGCAGCGCCTCAAGGATGAAGGCATCGATGTTCTCATCATTACCAATGTCGATTCGATCTACTATTTCAGTGCCTATTGGGGGGATCTGGGGTTGGAGTTCGGCCGTCCAACCCTTCTAGTGGTCGGAAGTAATGGAGACGTCACCTTGATAACCCCGGGATCTGAGTCGCTCATGGCGTATGCCATGACTTGGGTAGCCGATGTCGGCTTCTATTCGGATGGGGTCGGCGAAGAGTGGCGCGACCCGCTTCGCGAAGCTATGGGCGGCGTTGGAAAGAAGCGCGTCGCTATCGAAAGGAACGATATTCCGGCAGTCGTTTCGGGTTTCCTGCGTCACGAGTTAGACTTGGCCGACGAGGTCGATGCCACATCGATCATCGCACAGATGCGGGTCATCAAGTCTGCGGAAGAGATCAACATGATCCGCCAGGCCGGCCAAGTTGCTATCGCTATGGGAATCGCCGGGCGCGACGCCATGGCGGTGGGGGTGCCGGAGTACGAGGTATCACTCGCGTGCATGGCCGCGGGCACGCGAAAAGCAGCCGAGATCATCGCTTCTGAAGACCCCGAAGCGTTGATGAGTCCCATGATCCATAATCTTCAGGCGCTTCAATCCGGCTACTTCACCAGCTACACGCACCTGCACCCGAGGGTGAAGAAGATCGCGCATGGTGACCCCGTCTACATGTGCTTTTGCTCGATTTGTCATTTCAAGCAATTCAAGATCGGCTACGACCGTCAGTATTTCGTAGGTTCTGTTGACAATGAAACAGCCCGGACCTACAACGCTGCAATCGAGGCTCAGGCGGCTGCTTTCCGAGAGATGCGCCCCGGTGTTGCGGCCGAAGACGTGCACGAGGCCGCCGACGATGTTTACCGATCCGCTGGATTTGCACCGTCGTACCGGACAGGCCGTGCGCTTGGATACTCGTCGCTGGAAATTCCGGAGTTGAAGTACGGCGACAGGACCCCGCTGGAAGCGGGCATGGTGTTTGCCGTGGACGGCGGGATTACTGTGCCAGAGGTCTTTGGTGCACGAGTTGGCGACACCGTAATCGTCACAGAGGACGGCATCGAGATTGCAACCGATTACCAGCGGGACCTGCAAGTTGTGTAACAGGCAAAGTCACTAGGCACGATGTCGAAACACTTTTTCAGCAAGGAAGAATTTGCCCACCGTCACTGCAAGGTGCGCGAAGCAATGGAGGTCGCAGGAATCGACTTGCTGCTGGTCGTCGCTCCTGTGCACATCAACTACCTGATCGGCGCGACCGCCAAGGGGTACCAGGAGTTTCAAGTTCTGTTGTTCCCGCTTGAACCGCGGCCACTGGTGATTCAGAGCAGACTGTCAGAAGTACCGATGCTGATGGCCGATTCTCTTGCTGATGAGACTCGGGGTTGGGGCGGGCGCGAACCCGAAGACCCAATCGAAGTCTTTGACGACATCCTGCGCGAGCGAGCGTACAAGGGACTGAGAACCGGGCTTGAGGTACCGCTTTACTACCTGCATCCCCACAACTACCGAAGAATGGTCGACTTGCTTGGTGAGGATCTAGTGATGGACGCTACAAGCTTGATCGGCGACATAAAGCTGGTCAAGTCCGCAGCGGAGATCGACTACGTGCGCAGGGCCGCGGCGATGCTGGACCGGGGCATGGAAACCTGCTGTTCATCAGTTGCGGCGGGCAGGTCAGAGCGAGCAGTTTCGGCGGACATCCATCACACGTTGCTGGCTGCAGGCAGCGACATACCGTCCAGTCCGATGAATTTCCTGACCGGTCCGCGCTCGGCCTTTTCCC
>DASCSY010000266.1:0-1887 GCA_034399415.1 Acidimicrobiales bacterium | reverse complement strand
CGAGATTTCTTGTCCTTGGCCGCTGAGCTCCCGCTCTCGAAGAGCCAACAAGACAGACGAAAGAATAGACAGAGAAGTTGTGTGATCTCCTTGCCCCGGGCGTCCCGCCGGCGGGGTGTGACCAGGCTCTCCCATCGTGTCGAGCACTCCACCCCGGCTAAAGAACGCCGTGTAGTCAAACGCAAGACGGTCCTTGTCGGGCCCAGTTTTTCCGTAGCCGGTCAAGGTGAGATGAATTAGCTCAGGATGTTGGGCACGCAAATCATCGGCCGACAGCTCGTATCGATTCTGACGCTCCGTAGTCAAATTGGTGACGAAGATGTCGCAGTTTGAAGCGATTGCGTGCACCGCTGCACGCCCCTCTGCAGTCGTAAGGTCGACAGCGATTCCGCGTTTTCCCCGATTGTCCAATTCCCACCAAGGATCGGGACCACCGGGAACCTGCACCAAACCGCGCAGCAGATCGCCGTGCGGCGGCTCGAGTTTGATGACATCCGCGCCGAGGTCAGCCATCATCGCGCAAGCACTCGGCGCAGCGATCATGCCCGCTGCATCCAAAACTTTCACCCCGGCTAGAGGGCCTCCTGGATGACTCACCGCATCAAGTTACGGTTGGCTGTACAGATCACGTAACTCCCTTTTGAGGACCTTGCCGGTCGCGTTATGGGGGATTTCGTCAACAAAAATCACAGATTGAGGCACCTTGTAGCGAGCCAGATTCTGGCGGCAATGGTTAACCAGATCCACTTCGGACAGATCTTCGCCATCTTTTAACACCACAATCGCTCTTCCGACCTCGACCCATTTTTGATCCGGCACACCAATAACAGAAACTTCTCCGATAGCGGGAAGCTGGTAGATGACACTCTCAACCTCTGCGGGGTAAACGTTTTCTCCGCCAGAGATATACATGTCTTTCCAGCGATCAACGATGTAATAGAAACCGTCTTCGTCTTGACGTGCGGCGTCCCCGGTTTTGAGCCATCCATCTTCAAAGGATTCTTTAGTTTCGTCAGGCAAGTTCCAGTATCCGGGAGTGATGTTGGGTCCCTTGCACCAAAGCTCACCCGTTTCACCCGGTTCCGCATCTCTTCCGTCCTCTGTGACGACGCGAACGGCGGTGTGCATCGCAGGCACACCCGCAGACCCGATCTTGGTGGTGCACATGTCGGGAGGTAACGCCAGTACAAGGGGACTGGTCTCAGTCATGCCGTAGGCCTGCTGAAGGGGCATCCCTTTCGCGGACCATGCTTCGATGAGCGGTACCGGCGTCGGAGAACCTCCGACAGCCGGGGCTACCACCGTTGAGAAAGACGAGGTTTCGAATTCTGGTACTTGACTCATGAACAGCCAGTTCGCGGGAACGCCGATGGTATGAGTCACAGCGACATCGGGGTCGCTCAGGAGTCGCAACGCTTCAGCTGGTTCAAACGTTTTCATGATTAAGTTTGTTCCACCGAAATGGAAGGCAACGTTGGCGAAGACGTTCAGACCACCGGTATGAAATAAAGGTAGGAAAGTCAGATTGATCATCGATTCGGTACAGGCGTAGTACTCGACGCTGTTGACAGCGTTCCAGAACGTCATCCCCTGTGTGATGATCGCGCCCTTGGGCCGACCTGTTGTTCCTGAGGTGTACATGATGGTGAGGACGTCGTCGTGGGTGCAACTCACTGAGTCGATCAGAGGTTGATGACTGGCCAATATCTCTTCGTAGGCTGCGGCGTCTCCGATAGACGGCCCCCATGTAATCCGGTGTTCGATACCACTCAACTCGGCGAGCTTCACAGCGTTGTCAGCGAATTGATCATCATGGATGATGACGTCGGGACCTGCATCACCAACGATGTACTCCAATTCGGGGATAGAAAGGCGCCAGTTCAGCGG
>DASCSY010000265.1:0-1894 GCA_034399415.1 Acidimicrobiales bacterium | reverse complement strand
CGGCCCCGGTAGCCGTAACCAGCGCATGTTGATCAAGGTTTTGAAGGTGCTGTTCCTGTTCTATAGGAGTGTCGCCAGCGACTACCAAAATTGGAGTCTCGTTCTTTGCTCCCTCAACCAACGCTGTGATGGTGTTAGTCAAACCGGGACCGTGTGTAACTGTTGCAACCCCGAGACGACCAGTGGCCTTGGCCCAGCCCTGCGCCATCAGCACCGCGTTGGCTTCGTGGGTCGCTGAGATGAGGTTCACTCCGTGTTCGCGCGTCAGGTTCTCTCCAATGAATAAGTTTCCGTCACCGAGAACTGCGAACACGGTGTCGACGCCGTGATCCACCAACGCTTGAGCGACTGCATCGTGTCCCAACATGAAGAATCTCTATCGTATTCGCGTCCGCCTCACCCCGTCGGAGCCTTCAATATTCGCTCACCTCACGAAGCACTAGCCCTGCGCGATGTTTGTAACAACATGGGTTTGCCCTCGCATCTTCGGTAGGCCTGACCCGAACAAAGCCAGCAACATGCCCGCCGGCTAGGCTCCCGACGCAACTGCGGCAACCATCTGGAGGTCGACATGGCACAGATCGACGGGGCACGATCTCCTAGCCAAGCTGCTCCAAATGACGGTCGCGTTTTCCCTGCCAAGGCAAAGGGTTCGAGACCGACCTATTTCGAGGACGGTGGGGTATCAGACGCCATGGTGCAAATCGTTACCGCTCTGGCCGGCGAAGTTTGGGCCCTGACCGAAAGAATAAGCACCTTGGAGAATATCCTTGTGGCCGAAGACCTCGTGGAGGACGGCTTCACGGAACGCTACGAACTCAGCTCCGCCGACGAGAAGCAACGGCTAGAAGACGCTGCATCGTTCGCTGCACGCATTTTTCGAGTCTTGGAAGAGATGCGTGAAGAAATCGTTAACGACGAATCGGCCGAGACTTATTTAGCGGTGGTGGATCGCGCCTTTTCAGAACTTGGAAGAAAATCATGACCCAGCAAGTGCACCCCATGCTTCCCAAGGAATCTGACTCCGAGAAATCGCGGGGGCGCTTCGTGCAGGCACTCAAATCCCATATCGCAAACAGAGTCACCCCAGGGGTTCGCGAACTATATGAACACAGAGCCAAACCTGGATGGGAAACCAACCACGGCAAAGAGCCCCAGAATCGACATGAGGTGCGGCAGTCCCTGACCCAGATGGCGTATTACCAACTATGGAGTTCGTTACGGCGCACGAGCCAACACCTTTTGTGGTCAACGGTCGCGGATTGCATCGAAAGACAGGCGAAAGAACTTAGTGAGGCAGCGAAGATCGAAGACCCAATTGGGTCACTGCAACTCAACCCCAACCTTGAGTTGCCCTGGTACCAGTGGGATGTAGATATCCACGCTATGCCCGGCGGCTACCGCGGTGAGTACGGTGACGACGACGTTTTCGTGGGAGCTCTTTACGATCGCGGCGTCTACCTATACGCAATGGGTCAGATGGGTGCCTTAAACGATGACTACGGGCAATCAATCATCGACAACTATCTGTCGGTTGAGCACCAGAAGTTCACCCCCGAACACATCTTGGACATGGGTTGCACAGTGGGTCACGCAACTCTTCCTTACGCTCAAGCTTTCCCGACGGCGGAGGTCTACGCGATTGACTTGGGAGCGCCAGTTCTCCGCTACGGGCATGCGCGAGCGGAGGCGTTAGGTGAAAGCGTTCACTTCTCACAGCAGAACTGTGAGGAAACTGACTTCCCCGATGAGAAATTCGATCTCATTGTTAGCCACATAGTTCTTCACGAACTACCGCCCGAGGCTTTGCGCCGTACCTTCGCTGAATGTCATCGACTACTCAAGTCCGGGGGCCTAATGGTTCACGCCGATTTTCCGGGATACGAAGGTGTCA
>DASCSY010000264.1:0-1933 GCA_034399415.1 Acidimicrobiales bacterium | reverse complement strand
AACAGCAGGTCGACTAATAAGCGCTCGTGCTAGCGCAACACGTTGTCTTTGGCCACCACTGAGATCACGAGGAAATCGATCTGCAAGTTCTGTCATATCGATCATTTCTAGCATGCTCCAGACCGATTGTTGTCGCTCAGCTGGAGATACCCCCCGCATCTTTAAGCTGAATTCGACGTTTTGGAACACAGATCGGTGTGGGAAAAGCGCAAAACTTTGGAACATCATTGCAGTGTCACGTTCTGAAGGCGGCAAATCCGTAACATTCTTGCCAGTCAAAAAAATCTGTCCTGACGTAACATCGTCAAGGCCACCAATCATGCGTAATGTTGTGGTTTTACCGCAACCGCTCGGGCCGAGCATGGCGACAAACTCCCCATGTTCGATTTCAGCGTTGAAATCAATTACAGCTTTTGTGTCGCCAGCGAACGTCTTACAGACGTCGACCAAAACGACGTCAAGGTCTGCCATCTCGAACCTACCGTTGTTTGGCGTTAATTGACGCTTTTTGCAGTGGCCAGGATCAGACCCCAGACGGTCTCGAACGGTACATCGTCAAAGACGCCCTCCTGATTAAATTCGGTAAGCACCGACACTGCTTCAGCGTGAGTAACATCGGAACCGGCGGCGGTTTGGAGTTTGTCAATAGCATCTTTGAAACTCGTTGCCTCACGATCTTTTTTAGTCTTCAGGACGTTTTTTAGCAGTTCTCCGATGTGTTCAACCGCGCTCTGAAACTTGCCGGCATTGTTGGGTGTACCAAGAAGTCCGCGAACGCCGTTTTGTGCGAATCGTTGCCGCAGACCTTCTGGAAGAGCCTGTGCCAGGCCTTCCAGCGCTTCGCCGACACCAAAACCGGAAGTAAACAGGCCTCGAATGTTGTCGATTGTCCCGTCATCGCTGCCCCCGTACATTCGAATCTGGGCACCTTGTAGCGCGTTCCCCATTGCTTTAGCTTGGTCACTACGAACATCACGCTCCGCTTCGATGTGCATTTTCGACAGTTCCAGAAAAGTTGCGGCGTCATTGTATTTCTTCAATGCGTCAGCTTTAGCTTCAATACCGCTGGCCTCGGCTTCAAGCATACGCTGGGTGTTCTCAACACGGAGTTGTTCTACTTCCATCTCCGCCCGACCTTTTGCTGCAGCTTCTTTTTCTATGCCTAGAGCGTTGATCTGTTGGGCTTCACTCGAAGCTCGCGCCCGTGTCAGCGTGGCGTCTGCTTCGCGCTGGGCGGCCTCGTTTCTGGCTTCGGCCTGGGCCAGCATGTGCATTTTCGAAATCTGTGCTTTGTTTTCTTCTTCAATTCGACGTGTTTGAGCA
Source organism: Acidimicrobiales bacterium (assembly GCA_034399415.1). Taxonomy (GTDB): domain Bacteria; phylum Actinomycetota; class Acidimicrobiia; order Acidimicrobiales; family Poriferisodalaceae; genus UBA2110. The sequence goes on along the minus strand of DASCSY010000264.1, from coordinate 610 downwards.
TTGTTCTCTGCTTCAATCAGGTCGATTATTCGCTGACGTTCAGCATCGGCCACGTGGCGAACTGATTCGGCTTCGTGTTCGGCGCGTTGTCGTGCTGCGGTGGCCTCAAGTCGTTTGGCTTCGGCCTGTTCTAGCTCCATCTGTTTCCCGGTTAGGGTGATCTCACGGTTACGTTCCTCTTGCTGACGGGTCAGTGAGCGCTGGACCTCGGCTGTTTCCTTCTTTTGAGAGTCGAGCAATACTTGAGATTCTTTGTCGATCTGTGCCTGTTCCACAGAAAGTTCCTTTTGAATTTCTTCCTGTTCGACCTGCCAGCGTTGCTCCAGGAGAAAAAGCTGTTTTTCAGTGAGGACACGAGCTTGTTCTTCCGCAACAGCCTTCTCCTGCGCAGCTGAAGCAAACGCATCGTCTTTATCAACCTCAAGCAGGGCCAGGCGGCTCTCAAGCTTCTGTTTCTGAATAGCTACTTCAGCGGCCTCGGCGGCTTGGTTCCGTTGTTCGCGGGCTTTTTCCTCATCAGTTGCCAGACGGAGTTCCAGTGGGTCCTGTCCAACTTCAATAACGTGTATATTTTGGTCATCGAATTTAGCGACTCCATTTGGATTGTTGA
>DASCSY010000263.1:0-1983 GCA_034399415.1 Acidimicrobiales bacterium | reverse complement strand
ACCCGAGCTTTACAAAGCCTTCGAGCCCCATACCGCCGAACTCGCCAGTCGGCCACGACACACAAAACACCGGTGCTTTGAAACTTCCACCAGCCATTGCTTGAGCTCCCAATCCGTAACCCTTCCGCAAAACGACGGTCATGAAAGGAACGGTGACGCTCGCTGACGTCACGAACATTCGGCTGGCGTGACGGACTGTTGCTTCGTATTCAGCCTGCGGGCCGACCATGATGCCAGGGGTGTCACAGAGAAACAGAAGTGGGATGTCATGAGCATCACACAGCTGCATGAACCGGCTGCCTTTATCGCCAACGTCTGCATCAATTGCTCCACCTAAATGATGGTTGTTATTCGCAATGATGCCCACAGGGCGACCCTCGATTCGCGCGAGCGATGTAACACACCCCGGTCCCCAGCCTTTACGGATTTCTAGGACCGAGTCAACATCGCACATCGTTTCGATCACCTCACGGACGTCATAGGCACGCAAACGGTTCTCGGGAACAACGTGACGCAGCAAGCGTTGATCAGGTGCCTCCCATGATTTGATTGAACCCTGAAAATACGACAGGTATTTCTTAGCGACGTCCATCGCCTCGTCTTCGTCTTCGACAAGAATGTCGATCACTCCGTTGGGGTACTGAACATCGACAGGTCCGACCTCCTCGGGCCGAAACACCCCCAGGCCGCCACCTTCGATCATCGCTGGGCCGCCGATACCAATGTTGGATCCCTTCGTTGCGATGATCACGTCACAACAGCCCAGTAGGACGGCGTTGCCTGCGAAACATCGGCCGTTAGTGATACCGACGAGAGGGACCAGACCGGAAAGTTTGGCGAAGAAGGTAAACGCCCAACAATCCAAGCCGGCGCCGCCCATGGTGTCAGTGTCACCTGGCCGACCGCCGCCGCCCTCGGCTAGCAGCACTGTTGGGAGCTTGTTGTGTTCGGCGATTTCGAAGAGTCGATCTTTCTTTCTATGGTTCTGAAGTCCCTGGGTTCCAGCTAAGACCATGTAGTCATAGGACATGACCATGGTTTGGGAGACGTCTTGATCGAAGAGGTCACCATTGACGCTTCCGATGCCAGCGACCATGCCATCGCCTTGAGTGTTGTCGATCAAGTCGTTGAGACTTCTCCGTCTACGTTGCGCAGCGACCATCAGCGGCCCGTACTCAATGAAAGTGTTGTCATCGATGAGACGTGACAGATTTTCGCGAGCAGTTCGATGACCTCGGTCGTGTCGTTTTGACACCGCTGAGGGCTTTGCTTCGTCCATTCCTTTGTAATGACGATCGAAGACTTCTTGTAGGTCAGGGCGAATCACGTCGAGATCAACGGCTGTTTCGTCCTCATCGGTTTCGATGGTCAGATCAGCCTCTTCTATGAACAGCAATGGGTGACCCTCGTACACGATGTCGCCCTGCGTGACGCCCAAAGCGCGAACAATGCCGGTCACGTTTGAGGTGATGACGTGTTCCATCTTCATCGCTTCCATCACTGCCACCGGGTGCCCCTCTGCGACTTGGTCGCCAGGAGATACGTCGATGGAGATGATCGTGCCCTGGAGAGGGGCTTCAACTGGCCGACTGCCGTCTGGACCCGTCACCGGCGGCTCGTCGCCAAGATCAGAAATAGGAGCTGGTTCCCGGCCGTCAATTGAACCGTGTTCTAGTACAGCAAGAGGGTCGTCACTTACCTTCACTCCAGCTAACGACGGTCCTGAAGGATCCGAATTAGAGCTGGAGGCATAGTTGAGTTCGATCGTCTCGGCGGCCTGAACCAGCTCAGCGCCATGTTCAGCGATGAAACTAGTGGTGACATCATTCGATTGGACTTCGGGCCTGTCCAACAGCGCCAAAAGGTAAGGGATGTTGGTGAGAACACCTTCGATTCGAAACTCGCCCAGAGCTCGCTTCACCCGTTTAATGGCGTCGAGATAATTGGAGGAAGCGGAGTGTCCGATCAGTTTCGCGAGCAGAG
>DASCSY010000262.1:0-2024 GCA_034399415.1 Acidimicrobiales bacterium | reverse complement strand
GCTTTGTACCAGAAGCGTTGGTCGCCGTTTTCGGGCACGCGTTCGACCGTGCCGGGCTTCACCGTCTTCAAATATCGATCATCCCCCGAAACAGCGCCAGCCGTCGTGTAGTCGAAAAATTGGGTGTGCGGCATGAAGGCTTAGCTGAGGGCTATCTGAGGATTGCAGGAGTGTGGGAAGACCACATGCGTTTCGGAATCACTGCTGAGGAGTGGGAAGAACGACGAGACGAGCTCTGGCAATTTGTGTCCAATATGGCCGTGAGTGCATAAATCGATAATCGATAGCGGTTACCAGACTGTGCGGTTCCCCGTTTCTTCGAGCCAGGCCTGACCGGGGCCACAACTTTCAGCGACCGGACACCATTTACAAGCGCCACTCGGCCTCTTGTGCGCTTGAGCTCGCCCGAGCCGAAGTTCGACTAGTCGTTCAATGCTTTCTGCAGTCCGACGTATCGCAGAGCGCAACAGATCCTCGTCGACATGTTCAACCTGAACTCGTCCCGCATCGACGTAGAAACTTGCGAGCAGCGCAGGTGGAACCCCGACGACGAGAGTTTCTAACAGAGCGTAAAATCGGAGATCGTCTAAGTGATGCGGTACAGAACGTCCCGTTTTGAGTTCAATAAGGACCCGACCGGCGGTTAACTCTTCCGGCCTGCCCAGGGTTAGGTCGAATCTTCCTTGAAGGACGATCTTTCCCCGGTGGAGTAACACCTTTCGGGGTAACTCTGTGGTGGGGTGCCAAGCGCTTCTCAATGGGGGAAAGGTGTCAAAAAAAGTTTGAAGGAGACCGGCGACCTCGCTGCGTATTTCTGCTCGCTCGACGTCTCTGAGACTCAGGAGAAATTCTGCTAATCCATCGCCACGGCCCATGATACTTGTGACCGCTTCGTCGACTAGCTCGGACGCGGTGCGTCCTGAAGGAAGGTGTATCGACAGCTCTACACACTTATGAAAAATTTGACCCCTGGTCATAGGAATACGCCACTCGAAGGATTGTTCTTCCTGCGCTTCGTACAGGGCTTCGCAACTGTTCACCGCATGTAGCTGGCGCTTAGAAATCCAGAGTGATTCATCGAGTCGGTCAACGAAATCGACGGTCTCTCTTTCAAGCTCGAGTTCAATTTGGGCAGCCAAATTAGACGCGTGGGTGATGCGCTCTTGGTTCGGTAGCCGAATCAAGTCGAGGGTTGCCTTCTGAGCAGGGGTGAGTGACGTATCCGGGCCGCCGTCTGTAGTACCTAATTCGCTACTTGTGCCCACAGATGCCACGGTAGCCCTCAAGAACCGACCAGGCTCGCCCCTGAAGTTCCTCAGGAATCACCTTTCGTCACCCAAGACCCTTCCAACAGGAGTCCACTTGGGCTCTGCTCCTGTAGTTGTCCCACCCCTAGTGGAACCTTGACCTGATGAAGAACACAACCGACAACGGGAGAGATATCGCTCGTGGCGCCGTGGCGCGACAAAAGGGCGAGGCGAGTGTTTCAGCTATTGATAGCGCCCCATCAGTGCACTTTTCGATGGTGGCTAGAGCGATTACCCGAGCCGGTAAGCGGATCGGACTTCACGTTCCTGGGTTCCGCAGTCCACCCCGTAGTGGTCAGCTAGACCGAACGGTGCGCCGCCACAAATCTGGGTCGATTGTTGCCATACGAGTGAAGGGTCGACCGTTCGCTGCAGTTATAGGTGATCTAGTTGAAGGTGTTGTTGTTTGCAATCAATTGACCCAGAGGGAAGCTGGAGACGCCCGAAATGTTTTGTGGCATGCGGCGATTCAAGTAGGTCAGAATGACGACTCGACGTCGACGCGTAGACCAACCGTCTTAATCCATCATTCGGATCTCGGAGAGACGACAGCGGCCGCATAGAAAGACGTCTCGACCGATCTTGGGCCCTAGGCTTAGCAACGCCTTGATCACCAGCCCGGGTGGCGGAATGGCAGACGCAGAGGGCTTAAACCCCTCGGTTCCTAACGGAGCGTGTGGGTTCGAATCCCACTCCGGGCACTCTAAGAAGCGGCCG
>DASCSY010000261.1:0-2031 GCA_034399415.1 Acidimicrobiales bacterium | reverse complement strand
CATGAAAGCTGCAGTGTTATGCGAACAGCCAGGTGACCTAGTGATCGAAGACCTTGCGATCGATAAGCCTGGAGCTCAGGAAGTCTTGATTCAAACTGTAGGCGCAGGCCTTTGCCATTCAGATTTACACTTCATGGAGGGGCTATTTAGGACCCGAGTGCCGGCGGTCATGGGTCACGAATCAGCGGGGATCGTTCAGGCGGTGGGTGCTGACGTGACATACGTAAAGCCGGGTGACCCTGTCGTGGCTTGCCTGTCCATTTTTTGTGGACAGTGCAAGCAATGCTTGTCGGGTAATCCCCACCGATGCACTAACGGGCGCGCGACATCTCGCGACAAAGAGGCTCCTTCCCGACTTCAGAGAGGTGACGGGACTCCGGTGGACCAAATGGCTCGACTTGGTGGTTTTGCTGAAGAAATGTTGATTCATCAGAACGGCCTAGTAAAAGTTACGCCTGACGTACCTCTGGAAAAGGCGTGCCTCATTGGGTGTGGTGTCACAACGGGTTTCGGAGCCGCTGTTCGCACCGCCAAGGTCCCCGTAGGGGCAACCGTTTGCGTCATTGGATGTGGAGGCATTGGGCTCTCAGCGGTTCAAGGAGCACGCGTCGCTGGGGCCGGGAGGATCATTGCGGTCGATATGAGCGCTGAAAAACTGGACACCGCTCGCTTGATGGGAGCCACCGATACCGTTAACGCATCCGAAGTCGATGACGTCGTGACCGCAGTTCGAGACATGACGTCGGGAGGGGTGGAATACAGCTTTGAGGCAATCGGTCTGAAGCAAACGGCTGAACAAGCATTCGAGATGTTGGAGATGGGGGGCACCGCCACCGTCATCGGAATGGTTCCGTCAAACACGAAAGTGGAAATTCGAGGCATCGACCTATTGAGCGAGAAGAAACTTCAGGGTTCGATGATGGGGTCAAATCAGTTTCGAACCGATATCCCGCAGATGATTGACCTGTATCTCAGTGGTCGACTGTTGCTAGACGAAATGGTGTCGGCGACCATCGACTTAGAGCAAGTCAATGAAGGCTACGAGTGGATGAAGGCTGGAACCATCGCCAGAACAGTCATCACATTCGACTGAGAGGGGCCACTCGGAACGTGCCCCATCCTCATCCATCTACCCTTGACGGATCAGGCGTCAAGTAAGGCTTCAACGTCAGCCGCAGCCATCCCAGCTCGGATCGCACACGCCTTCAATTGCTTTAATGTGACAGCGTCGATCTCGAATCCGCTCGCCCGGTCGCTCCTTGCTCGTTGCTCTGGTTGACCCGGAACGAGCAGTTCGTCGCAATCGGCCCGCAAACGCGACTCAAGTAAATACTCCCTAAATCGTTCGATCTCTCCGAGAAAGGTCTCAGCTTCTCCGACTGCGTCAGGATCAATGATGAAAGAGAGCATGTTGTTGATCACGCGTCCGTCACGGGGGGTGTCGGGGTGAGAGGTCTCTCCACCCAGTAACGCCGCTGCGAGAAGTTCGCACATAATTGCCAATCCTGACCCCTTGTGGTCCGCAAAGGCGACCAAGGCGCCCCCGCGATCGGCGCTTTGAGCCGTGTACCACAACTCGTTTGGATCGTCGGTCAAGTTCCCATCAGCATCGATAATCGTGTTGGGCGGAACTTTCTCGCCCTTGTTAGCTGCGACCCTCGCCTTGCCGGCAGCGATGATGCTGGTGGCCATGTCTAAAAGAAATCCAGGACGTCCGTCGCGTCCGGGTACCGCGGCGCAAAAAGGGTTCGTGCCGAAGCGAGCATCGGCTCCGCCATACGCGGCGACGATTGGCGGGTGGCCAATCACGTTCACGAGGTGAAGTGACGCAAACCCCGCCGCGGCACACTGTTCGGCCCAATGACCAATTCGGCCGATGTGGTAGCTGTTACGCAGCCCCACGATCGCGACCCCATGATTTCGGGCTCGCTCAATCCCAATTTTCATCGTTTCGAACCCGTTCACCTGTCCGAAGCCGGCTTGCCCGTCGAGCGTCACTAACGGGCCACGGTCCACCACCACAGCTGGCCC
>DASCSY010000260.1:0-2055 GCA_034399415.1 Acidimicrobiales bacterium | reverse complement strand
AGTTCTGGCCTACACCGACGACCTAGTTATGGCTGACGGAAGGGTGCAAGACGCAACCTATGCCGCGCTACGAGAAGAGCTAGATGAAACAGCGATAATTGAGCTCACGTACGCCGTCGCCATGTACAAACTCCATGCCACGATGTGCCGGGCACTTCGCCTTGAATTCGATGACGTTGACGAACGCATCGTCGAGATCGCCGCGCCAGCAGACGGCGACCAAGACGTAATGGGCACGATCAGCATGCAAGATTGACCAGATCGCTGAGCCCTGGCAGTCTCAAATATTGAGGCCAAATAGATCAGAGAACGCGTGACCGTATTCCTCTGCAGACGAAACCAACGAACCTAAGCCGACAAATTCTTCGTCGCTCATCGTCTTGTGTCTCTCGCCGATTTCTTCGCCGCCCCACCCACATACGTAGCGCAGTCGATATTCCGAGCTAGTTAACGCCTCATAGATGGTTTCAGCGAACGATTCAGCCTGAACCGATGCCGCAATACCAGCGCTATAAAACTGAAACATTCTGTCGTAATGGTCCTGGTACGCAGTCGGTACAGGGTTACCTTCGTTCTTCGGCAATATGGCCGTGCGCGTTACGCCTGGCTCAACAATGTGGACCCGGATGCCGAAACCTATGAGCTCTTGAGCCAGTGCCTCGCTCATTCCCTCTAACGCAAACTTTGACCCCACGTAAACGGTCTGTCCTATATGGCCGATAAGGCCAGCGACCGAAGAAACCTGAAACACATGGCCGCTTCCGCGTTCCCTCATGCCTGGAACGAAGGCCTTCACACAACGAACGGGACCCCACACGTTGACGTCCATCACCTCTTTGGCTTTATTGACATCAATGTCTTCAGTGACTGAGTTGTAGGCGACACCAGCGTTATTGACAAGAACGTCGACTGAATCACCGTTTGCGTGGATCTCATTCGCGCACGCGAGAACCGAATCGTTATCGGTGACGTCGATTTCTACAGCGGAGAGGTCGTAATCCTTGGCCAATTCCAGCAATTTCGAACCTTTGTCACGGTCTCGCATTCCGGCGTATACCTTGTGCCCTTTTTGGGCGAGCAGTAGGGCCGTCGCACGCCCAAGACCTGAGTTGGCGCCGGTAACTAATGTCACTGTCATAGTTGGAGATTAGCGTCCAGCGAATCTTGTTGACTAACGACAACTTCCTACACAACTCGAAAGTTGAAGTTGGCCCTACGCGAGCCGCGTTCTGAGATGTGAATTAACGATTCGGATTCAAGGAAAGGTCAGCTCCGAGACTGTCGGTGTATTCCTCCATGTGGGCAATCACCCCGTCAACGCACGTGTAGATCCAGCAGTACTGATTATCGTAAGGCCGCCCAGTAGCCAGAGCTGTCGCCGTGATTCGTTGTTGCACTACCGCTCTGTTGCCTTCGACAATCATTTGTCTGACGTCAAGAGCGAACGGTTTAGAAATATCAAAAGTGTTTCTCACAGTGTCGCCTCCAAGTTCGAGTAGAACTTGTTCGCCGAACACCCTCCCCTCGCTGTCAGTTCGAACAGCGAAGCCTTCCCCAGTCGCCACACTCCGGGGAAGCTGCCAAACAATGTCTTCAGCCAGACATTCCTTGATGGTTGAGAGATCAGCAGTGGTAAGGGCTTCGTAATAGCGTTCGATAAGTGCTCGGGTTTCTTCGGTCTTCATGGTTGTTAGTTCATCCTATGGATCGATCAATACACCGGGATTAAGAATACCGTTGGGGTCAAGATGCTTCTTTACCGCTCTCAAAGATTGAGCGAAGAGCTCCGGACGCTGAACGTCGTAGGCATTAGGTCTATGCATTCTGCCCACCGCATGGTGATGAGTTGACGTTCCTCCAGCGGCGACGAGCGCTTCGTTTGCTGCGTCTTTGATCGTTTGCCATTGCTCCAATTCAGACCCCTGAGCACCCATGCCCGACCAGCTGTAATACGGAGCAGGACCGTCGGGGTACACATGCGTGAACCGGCATGACAGCGAGTGATGTTCCCCGAACGTGGCCTGCAGGGCTTGGCCGACCGCAGTTCTCACAGCG
>DASCSY010000259.1:0-2088 GCA_034399415.1 Acidimicrobiales bacterium | reverse complement strand
AGGGAGCCTCGGGCCCACCTTCCTCTGTTGCTGCTGTTTCGGGCTTGGTCATAGGTATCGATCATCGCGCACGTTGACCTGCGAAACTATCGAAATGAGAATCAGCTACCCGGCTTCGACGTCTCGTTCCGCAGAACTTCATCAACGCGGCCTATCGGTCATCCCCGATGGCTTGTCACGATCTACCGTGATAATTCGACCTCACCCCATCTATGTGGACCATGGGAAAGGCGCATGGCTCACCGATGTCGACGGCAACCGTTATCTAGATTGCAACAACAACTTCACTTCAATCATTTTGGGTCACGCAGACCCAATAATTGAGAGCGCTGTCCGAACCCAACTTGCGAGTGGGACCGCTTTCTCGATGGCGACCGAAGCAGAAATCGAACTTGCCGAAATTCTCTGCAGTCGAATATCGAGTTGCGAGCAGATCCGCTTCTGCAACTCGGGGACCGAAGCTGTGATGGGAGCGATCAAAGCCGCTCGAGCGTTCACCCACCGGCCGGCGATTATCAAAGTCGAAGGCAGCTATCACGGGACTTACGACCATGCTGAAGCGAGCCTGGGGTCCGACCCATCGAACTGGGGTGTTGCGGCCGCCCCTTCCACCATTCCCTACGCACACGGTGCCCCGGAGTCACTTGCAGAAGAAGTTGTTGTCGTGCAATTCAACGATGAGCAAGGTGCGGTCGAAGCTATCCGGCGGGTCGGGCCACGTCTTGCAGCAGTTCTCCTTGACCCCATGCCATCGAGAGTGGGCATGCCCGCCCTCGACCCGGCGTTCAGTGAAGCCCTCCGCCAAACAACTCGAGAAGTTGAAGCTCTGCTAATTCTCGACGAAGTGATTTCTTTTCGTTTGGCGCAGGGAGGGGCTCAAGCTGTTCACGGCATTGACCCAGACATGACGGTGTTAGCCAAGATCATTGGTGGCGGCTTCCCCGTCGGCGCGATAGGGGGAAGATCTGATGTTATGGAAGTCTTCTCAGCAGTGGAAGGAGACCGCGCTGCGGTGCCTTCGGGGGGGACCTATACCGCCAACCCGGTAACGATGACAGCTGGAATTGCTTGTATGCGGCAACTCTCGGAGTCCAGTTTCGATCGATTGGACGATCTTGGTAATCAGATTCGCGGGGGATTGGAACACCTGTTCGAACAACGATCAGCCCAATGGCAGGTGACGGGGGACGGATCGTTGTTCCGGATCCATCCGCACCAACGACGAATTCGCAGCTATCGAGATGCGCATCTCGATAGCGACGAAGCGACCGTCATGACATCTCTGCAACATCGGTTACTTGAGCGCGAGGTCTACCTCAGTGGCTACGGGATGGGTTGTGTAAATCTCGCTACTTCTGACGCCGATATTCACCATCTGTTGGGTGCGATGGATGAGGCTCTCGATCTAGTGGTTGGCTGAGAAGAACTACGGTCTGGCCATGTCAACCGACTTAATGTTGAAGCCCGCTTCGGAATTAGCAGTGCTGATCAGATCCCGCGAAATCAGCGCCCGAGAACTGCTCGACGAAGCCATAGCTCGATTTGAACTCTTTAACCCAGCGGTAAATGCGATAACCGAAAGTCGAGTTGAACTGGCCCGAGAGCGAGCCCTCGACGCCGACCAAGCGACGTCACGAGGGGAGTCATGGGGGCCGTTTCACGGACTGCCAGTAACAATCAAAGAGGCCTACGATTGGGTAGGGACAGCTTCAACCTGGGGTAATCCCCAATGGGTTAACAACTTTCCCGATGCCAACAGCCCTGCTGTCGAACGCCTGCTCGGGGCAGGCGCTGTGATATGGGCGAAGACCAACGTGCCTTTCATGCTCGCTGATTGGCAATCGTTCAACGAAGTATATGGCTGTACCAATAACCCTTGGGATCTAGACCGAACCCCGGGCGGTTCGTCGGGAGGATCGGCTGTGTCACTAGCTACCGGAATGGCCGCACTCGAAATTGGCAGCGACATCGGTGCTTCGATCCGGAACCCTGCCCACTATTGCGGTGTGTTTGGTCACAAGCCAACCATGGATTTGATACCTCAACTTGGGCACGCTGCCCCCGGGGTGGAGACCACCGTCGACATAG
>DASCSY010000258.1:0-2088 GCA_034399415.1 Acidimicrobiales bacterium | reverse complement strand
TCCCGACCTAATCGACGAGATGACGTACGAGTCGCCGACAACTGGTGATCGGGTGGGGTTGTCGTTCATTGAGCCTCGTTGCCGCGGAGATCTAGAAAAGCGCCGTGACATGGTGAAACGTTGGATGGATCACACTTCTGGCATGTTCGGGCGGTCCGCTGACTTTATGAACATCATGGTCACGGCTCTGGCGATGTGTTGGCGAGACTTCCAACGCGATGAACGCCCATATGGCGACTACTTGAGGAACTATTACGAAGAGATCCGAGAGAGAGATCTTGTGCTCACGCACACTTTGGTGACTCCTCAATATGACCGATCTCGACCGGTTGAGGAACAAGAGAACGAAGTAGCGGCACACGTCGTTGACGAGAACCATGCTGGTTGGATAGTCAGGGGCGCCAGGATGGTCGCGACATTGTGCGCACACAGCGATGAAATCCTTGTCGCACCATCGAGCTACCTCCCAGCGAATTCACATGCAGAGAAGTTCGCTTTCTGTTTTGCTTTACCAATCAACACGCCCGGTATGAGATTTATCTGTCGACCGTCGTTAACTCCGATAGCGGCCGCATCGGCAATGGACCATCCGTTAAGTCAGCGACTCGACGAGATAGATGGCACTGTCATCTTCGATGACGTTTTGGTTCCGTGGGAACGAACTTTCATTTACCGAGATGTCGAAATGTGTAACGGGTTGTTCAATCGCACTGGTGCGATGGAACAAGTGATGCACCAATTTTCAATAAAGAATCTCGCGAAGGCCGAATTTATGATGGGTCTGGCCTTCCAGGTAGCGGAATCGACGAATGCGGATCAGTTTCTTCATGTTCAGGGCATGTTGAGCGAATTGATTGTCTTTACCGAACAATTACGGGCTGCTCTTGTGGCAGCAGAAGCGGACATTGTGGAACGGGAGAACGGATTCGTGTATCCGGCCTCTATGCCTCTTTGGACTGTTCGTCAGACATTCCCCCAAAACTTCCAACGCATGTGCGAAATCATTCAAATTATTGGTGCCGGAGGGCTCGTTGCGACGCCCTCGTTCGCTGAGCTTGACGGACCTCGCGCGGATGATGTTGATCGCTATTTCCAGAGCGTCAACGCAGGTAGCAGAGACCGCGTCCGCTTATTTCGGCTCGCGTGGGATGCGTCCTCGTCTGGATTCTCAGGCCGCCAGCAACTCTACGAGCGCTACTACTCGGGGGACCCGGTTCGTCTGGCGGGGGCGTTGTTCAACATGTATGACAAAGCTCCCTTCAAAGAACGGATCGACCAACTTCTGGACCGACTTGAAAGCACACAGGAGTCACATGACACCCGTTGACCTCGTCCAGAGCCCCGCTCAGCTTTCCAACAACGACGGCAATTACGATGGGAGATGATACGGGGGGCCAAATGGTCGACATGACGCTGTTCACCGGTGAACGATCTATGGCTGGATACCGCTTGAACAAGCTGTCGGCGAGTCTTATCGATCCGGACAACAGAGCGGAATTTCTTGCCGATGAACATGCTTATTGTCGTCGTTTCGAGTTGACGGCTGAGGAAACGAAGTTAGTACTCAACCGGGATTGGACGGGGATGGTGACTGCCGGCGGCAATGTGTACGTGTTCTTGAAAATTGCTGCCACGGTCGGTTCAAATCTCTTGGAGGTGGGCGCAGAGATGCGCGGAGAAACTCTCGACCAGTTCATGGCGACCCGCCCACCGCAAGAAGGTTCAAGATAATGGGTCAAATTGTTGGTGGGATCGGCGTCAGTCATGCTCCGTCTCTCGCCCGGGCATACGACCAAGACAAAGGCGACGACCCCGAGTGGCGAGACATTTTCGAGAGCTACAAGCCCGCGGCCGAGTGGCTTGAAGCATTGCAACCTGATGCTCTCGTGATGGTCTACAACGACCATGTGAATCAATTCTTCTTTGATGCCTACCCAACGTTCGCGTTGGGTGTCGCGGAGACCTTTGCCCAAGCCGACGAGGGGTGGGGGAAGCGACCATTGCCGGACCTTCGGGGTGACACCAAGCTCGGCTGGCACATAGCAAGAAGCTTGGTGGCAGACGAGTTTGATCCAACTATCTGCCAAG
>DASCSY010000257.1:0-2091 GCA_034399415.1 Acidimicrobiales bacterium | reverse complement strand
CAGGAGCAAGAAACTGCTGATGACCTCAACAATCATAGTGGGACCCACGACTCGAGTAATGAGCCTTTGGTGTCGAAGCGCCACCCTCGCTATCGAAGCATCCGGTACCTCACCAAGGAGCGGGTAGTGAACTATTTGGATTACCCACAGAACTCCGGCCATAAAGGACGCCGCCGCTAGGGCAACAAGTGCGAGAAGGGGCGTCACAAGCACGTCACTCTTCGGAGCTGGCCGTGTCCGCACTGCCAGGGAGCGGAGGTTCTACCCGGGTGTACCCAGGTTGAGGAACAAATTCGCCCGCCGGAAATTGGCTTGGCGCACGATTACCGAAGGCGAGGTCCTTACTGGAGGCATCCCGACCGCTGGCATATGCGGTGAGCAACACGGCCCATACGGTAAGACCAAACATCGAGGCACCGATGCTCATTAAAAGGGTCTCGCTCATCGGTCGCGCCGATCGTCTGTGAGGACCAAGGTCCCGAGAGAGTGAATCGCCGGCACCCACAGCCCGACAAAGATCCCTTGATCTTTAGACCCGCTGAACCAAAGAGCTACGGAAAGGACCAAAGAGAGAAAGCCTGCTGTCAGAAACAGAATTTTTGGCTTCGAGAAGCCAATTGAGGTTGTTGTCCACTTGAGACGCATTAAGAATCCTTTGATTAGTACTAAACATATTTAGCACTAAATATAATACTGGCGCATTCAGGAGATCCACCCGACGCGCGCTTTAATTTTCAAAACCTCAAAAACCTGGTAGGTGCCAGTATCCGGTGCCGGGATGGGGGTGGAAGGTCAGGGACTATTTTGAGTATCTGAATTCCGGCTTGGCATATCTGCAACACTTGCGAAATGCGTCCGAACCCCCTAAAAACTGACTTGGCAAACGGCGAGACTCATTACGGCACCATGGTGTTCGAATTCCTCAGCGCCGGGCTGCCTCAAATACTCCAAAACGCCGGTTCAAGCTTTGTCTTCTATGACATGGAACACAGCGGCTTCTCGATGGAGCAGATGAAATTTCAATTGGCACTATGTCGCGGTCTAGACATAGTGCCTCTAGTCAGGCCACCCGATACGTCGTACCAGTACACGGCAACGTTGCTCGATATAGGCGCGATGGGAATGCTGTTTCAGATGTGTGAGACCGCAGAGCAGGCCGAAGAATACGTTAGATGGACTAGGTATCCACCTTCAGGTCAGCGTGGAGCGATGTTTGGAGGGGCCCATGATGATTACAGCTCCGACACAGTGCCCGACATCATTGATGGCGCTCACGAACGGACCATGGTCTGTGTACTTATCGAATCGGCAAAGGGAATAGCTAACGCCGAAGAAATCATGTCGGTACCTGGTGTGGATGTAGCCCACCTAGGTCACGGCGATTTGTCGCTCTCGCTTGAGGTGCCCGGCGACACGGCACACCCGCAGATGCAAAAGGGAATCGACGCGATCTTGGGAGCATGCGAGAAACACAAAAAAACGGCAGCGTGTCTTGCGGGCTCAGTGGAGACTGGGATTGACTGGGTTAATCGAGGATTTCGGATGGTCAGCTACAGCTATGACATTGGCTTGATGACTACAGCCTTGCAGAGTGGAATTGAACAAATCCGTATAGGAGTTGCTGAAGATGGATCTGACTGAAGCTCAGTGTCAAGAATTTCGAGACCGGGGATGGATCGTTGTCAGCGATGTGTTCGAGGCCCACGAAGTTGAACTTCTGAGTGACGCTGCGCTCGAAGTCCTGGAACGACCTGGTCCCGAAGTGGGCCGTGAACTAGACGGTTCACCGCATGTTTCCTGGGGCATGCATCTCTTCGATAAACGGCTTGCTGCCTTATGCCGACACGAGGACCTCATCAACCCGAGCCGAACTTTGTTAAGCAACGACGTTTACGTTCATCAATCACGAATCAATATGAAGCAAACAAACGGGTCAATAGTTGCCTGGCACCAAGACTTCGGGACCTATCACCGTGTCGACGGTGTCCCGGAACCCAATGGGGTGATGATCGCAGTCTTTTTAGATGACGTCACCGAAGTAAACGCACCATTGCTAGCGGTACCGGGCTCACACAAAGAAGGCCTGGTTTC
>DASCSY010000256.1:0-2094 GCA_034399415.1 Acidimicrobiales bacterium | reverse complement strand
AGAGTCCCGAAGCAATAGTGGGCGAACGCGAAATCGGAGTGAACCCAGTGATTGTTGAGGACTACAAGCAAATATTCGAAGAAGCCACGACTCGCATCGCTGACCTCGCGTCCGGAGACGGCAACTTACCCATCCCTCATATATCGGGCTGGACCATGTCAGATGCGGTAATCCATACGGGACTTGTGTTTTCGTTTGTAACTAAATCGGTTAAGCAAGGTTCCCCCATAGCCGACGGGGGAGTCGCTCGATGGGCCAACGATCCAAGCAACCACCCCCACACCAGCCAGCTTTCCGACTGGTTTCGCGCAGTCGCCCAGGAAACGTCCGAAGTTGTCTGGCAACATGAGCCCCGCGATGAAGTTTGGACCTCAAGCCGGTTCAACAAGCAAGCCCTGTTTTGGATGCGCCGCATGGCTCACGAAGCCACCGTGCATCGTTGGGACATAGAAACCGCGACGGGGGACAACACCGCAATAGGTGGGGCGATAGCAGTTGACGGCATCCACGAGTTCTATGATTTCTTTGTGGCTGAGCGATTCCCTACGGCCTTCGCTGGGATTGGGACGGTACATCTTCATGCCACTGACGCCCCAGGCGAGTGGATGATTACACGGCATGAGAACGGCATCGATGTCGAGAGCGCACATGGGAAAGGAGATGTCGCGGCTCGCGGCCCAGCGGGCGATCTTTTGTTGTTCGTCTGGAATCGCGTAGACCACACGACACTCGAAACCTTTGGCGATACCGACTTACTCGATGAACATCGGCTTGCCTTTCAAATCTGATGCTCACCGGTGTGATCAACTAGAAGCACTGGAGGCCAATTATGAAATCGACAACAGGGGCAGAGTTGTTGTGTCAGCAGCTCATCGATGCCGAGTTTGGCAAAACCGGGCGCCGCTCGTTTTTTGAATACCGAGAAACTGGTTTGAGTGATCTGACCGACGGCGAATACCGAGCCCAAGTAATGCGAGCCACAGATGTGATGGAAAGCACTGGATGGCATTATCACGAATGTGACCTCCAGTTCGTATATGTCCTCAACGGTTGGGTAGACCTCGAGTTTGAAGGTGGCCGCACTGAACGAGCGTCGGCTGGCGCAGCACTATCAATCCCGCCGGGAATGGTTCACAACGAAATTCGCTGCTCATCGGACTTCGAAGCCTTAGAAGTTGTTGCTCCAGCAGAATTGGGGACCGTGCCATGCGACCCACCCAAATAGGCGCGGTCTAGGTCAGCGCAGCCGCAGCTGCGTCAATTGCGTGGCGAGCGACGTTTACCATTTGATCAACGTGATCTTCGGTCACCACAAAGGGTGGCCCGAACATGACGGCATCATCGAAACTTCCCGATCCCGACGGGTAAACCCACACACCATTTTCGAGAGCGATACCCGCAACCTGATCAGCGAAAGCGGCGGAACGGGGGAACGGAGCGCCGCTGTCACGATCGGCAACCAACCCCAGGCCCTGTAAGAGTCCTCTGCCTCTGACCTCTTCTACGTTGGGATGTTCCCCGAACTCAGCGTCTAGTCGGTCTCTCAGAAAAGTTCCCATGATTTCCGCACGTTCCACGAGATTTTCTTCGCGGAGGATCTGTAAAACTTTTCTTGATACGGCACAACAAAGGTCATGCCCAGCGAAGGTGTAGAACATCAACGCTAGATCGGTGTTGCCGATCGGTTCGACGACGTCGGCGCGGGTGTATACGCCACCTATTGGCACATACCCACCGCCCAGCCCTTTGCCGGCGGCGATGATGTCAGGCGTAAAATTGAGGGCTTCGTGACCCATCTTGGTACCTAGGCGTCCGAAACCAGTCATCACCTCATCGGCGATCACCAAAATGTCGTGACGTGCACAGATCTCAGAGACCGTGGGCCAGTAGTGATCAGGCGGAACATAAGCTCCCGCCGCCGCCCCGATAACCGGTTCTCCCACGAACGCGCTAATGGTATGAGCGCCCTCTATCTCAATAATTTTTTCGAGTTGTTCGGGATCATGGTGGCTGGTCTTGGGCATGGCGGGCAGAGTCAACTCCAGGCCCTTGCGACGTCGATCATGTGAACCCACCGCCAGCGCTCCGATAGTC
>DASCSY010000255.1:0-2102 GCA_034399415.1 Acidimicrobiales bacterium | reverse complement strand
TGCAGATGTTGATGTTAGGTGTTCTCGCAGATCTGTTGAGATCTAACCGCGTCATAGGTGAAAGAGTTCTCCGACGCGTCCGTAATATCGAACTCACAATTGCGCCCCAAACGAACTCCCGAGTCGAACCTCCTCACGAGAGCTGACCGGGAACACGGTTCCGGCTGGCCGCCCACGCAAGCAGCAGCAGCATTAATAGCGACGTCACCGACACCGCGACCCCAGACCCCAAACCCGGGGGCTCATACACCAGGGTGACAACACTCAATCCCTTCGGAACCGCCACTCCTACCAAAGCATGATCAGCATGGACCAGAGCGCCCGACACACCGTTCACCGTCACTGACCAACCAGTTTGCATAGCGTCAGCAATAACAAGCCACCCAGGACCCGTGCTGGTCAACGAAATCTCGATACTGTCAATCTGATCGTCCACTTGGTGAATAACAGCGGTCGCACCCTCGGGATCAGTTAAATGGTTGGACTGCTCTGAAAGCACCACCACCTCAGATGGAAGTGGTGTCTGTAAGGCGGTGATGCGCTCACCCTGATCAGGTACAACTATCGCGTCTGACGCGAACCGGACTCGCTGCACCGCGTCAAGATTCTCCCAAATTGCCACATCGTCGGCGTAAGCCAAACGCAAACCATCAGATACAGGGGCCATGCCATGCAACACAGGCGCTCCAAAGTCATCTGTGCGCACCGACATGATTCCGTCATCACCATCGAGCCGTAATCGCACCAATGCCTCTCCGCCAACAGGTAAATCTTCTGCGGCGACGGGAACCCAGTGTCGTCCAGCCGGAAGAAAGCCACGCACATGACGACGGCCCACTCGAACCATTCCATCAGGCCCGACGATTTCTACTCTTAGTCTCGCTGCGAGATCAGTGGTGACAACATCTTCGGTTACCTCGAATTCAATGCCTCGAACAGGTTGTGATTTCACAGCAATCGTTAAAGGACTTCCGGAATCGATCCGTGTTGCAGTGGTTCCTTGAGAAAGCTCGAAGGAACTCCCCGGCAAAGGAAAATCGACTTGCGTCACCAACCAACGAACAGCCATTCGATCCAGAATGGCGGACTTCAAGCGATCGACATCAAGAAATTCCAGAAACGAGAACGTGTAAGAGCGATCGAGCGCTTCCGGGTCGACCGCAATTAGCAAATCTCGCCATGTGGGCTGATGAAAAACGTGACCGGTGACCGTTCGGATCCCGTAATGGGTGGTGGTCCCCGCATACAACGCCAAATCGTGAGTAGCGACTCGGTCCCCGACGGCTTCAGTCGCGAGAAAATCATGAGCGGGCGTCGGCGGATAATGACGTTCAGGAACTTCCGAGGGCCAGAACGGAGAAACGAAGAGAAGTATTTCAACGGCCGCCACTGCAGCTACCACCACGGGCAAAGAGCCCTTTACTCGGGTGTGACCCCTCGCCGCGATGCATCCAATTACAACGGCCGCCGCAGCGAGAGCGATAAGCACCGGGCGGACAACCGCCGACAGGTGACCTTCCTCAGAGGCGCGTCGCAACACGTGCCAAACACCGAAAACAGCGATCGCAGAAGCGGTGACTAATGCCGGGAAACGTAGCTGACTCAGCCGACCCCTCACTTGGCTATCGTCAAGCCGGTCGGATGAGGTGACTGCCTCCAGCCCCACCCCGACCAAGATCGCCAAGAGCAGCAACCAAATCGAACGCATCCGGCCAATGAAATTGCTCTCGAACACCGGCAAATTCTGTGCCAAAGCTAAGAGAGGTCCTCCAGCAAAGATCAGCAATGTCGTCACCGCAAGCAACCCGCCGGTGATAGCGGTGGTTGAACGGCAAACCGACGGCGAAGGTCGCCGACAAATCGCTGCCACCACCAACACCAAAGCCCCGGCTCCAAGAAAAACAGAACTTTCGATGTAGTTACGATCGCCGTAGAAAAACCCTTGAGCGTGAGAACCAAAGGCCGTCGGTATCGCTGCGGTCGCCATTAACGACGGCGACAAGTGATCGACAGAAGTCTGCACACGATGACTTAAATCGGTTCCGCCTACCTGATGAAGAAACGGCAGAAGTTGCCATGCGGCCAAGCCAGCTCCTAAAGCC
>DASCSY010000254.1:0-2174 GCA_034399415.1 Acidimicrobiales bacterium | reverse complement strand
CCTCAAGGGTTGTGACTCGCTTTGGTGTATCGACCAGCTTGCGTCGGAGAAGACCTACCTCAGATTCAAGAGCTCGTATTTGACTTCGAAGCGCGGCTATGTCTCCTGGAGTGGTTTCTTGGTCACTCATATCGTCTCGGCTTGACATAGCGGTCCTCAGCCATTGCTCGCTTCTGGACGGGAAGCTACACGAATCCGCGCTCGAAGTGGCTCAACCCATCAAATCCTTTGGCGGGAACCTTTGAAGAAAGATGTGCCTCCTCTTCTCGATCAAGGTAAATTAATGTCTGCTCCACTTCACCCTGAGTGGAGCTTCCCCGTGGAACAGCCGAGCTTTCTTGCACGAAGAAGAAAGGCACCAAAATGAAGGTCTGGATTGATCAAGATCTCTGTACAGGCGATGGTCTCTGTGAAGAGATAGCACCTGACGTATTCACTTTGCTTGACGATGGTTTGGCCTACGTGGTCGAAGATGGAAACGTCATGTCGGACCCGGGAGGCGCTGAGGCTCTCGCGAATTTTGCTGACGGCCAGCTAGACGCTGTGATCGAGTCGGCCGAAGAATGTCCTGGGGAATGCATTTACATTGAGGCCTAGTTAAGCGTCGGTGCTTCGAAGCGCTCGCTGACTGAACCTCTATTTCAAACACTTGCCTGTGTTGACAACGCTACGTTCCTTGAACGCGGCCACTTCGGCCATAAAGCCAGCGATCTCGGATCTATCCAAGACATAAGCGGCGCGTTCGTGATCTGCGGCTGTAGCTGGAGCTATCGAGAAGACTACGCCCAACACATCCCCATTGGTATCGATTACGGGGGCTCCACTGTCGCCCGATTTCAGATTCGCCGCTGCAAACCAGATCTTTCTCTTTGTCTCCAACGATCGGTAAATGTCCTCGCCATTCGCAGTCACTCGCTCGACTAATCGAATTGGGGCCGTGCGTAGCGGACCTCCTAAAGGGTGGCCAATAACAGCCGCCAGTTGTCCTTCTAGCGGGGTTTGAAGTGACAGTGCAGGTAGCTCAACTTCAATACGGATGAGTGCAAGGTCTCGTTCAGGATCAAACGCAGTGACAGTCGCTGGTTTTAGCTCCTCACCCGGCAAGGCAATTTCTACTTTTTTGGCGCCAGCCACCACATGCGCGTTAGTCAAAACCAGTCCCGAAGCAATAGCGAAGGCTGTGCCATTTTGTCGTTGACTACAGGCAACGGTTTGCACTCGAACGACCGACGCCGCTGCTCTTTCTAGAACATCTGCAGTTACCGAAATCTCTTCTGGGGGTTGACCTACGTCTGGAGGACCCTCTCCGGGACGGAACGTGGAGATGCTGGACCAGTTGACCAGGAGTTGCCCCAACAGACCCGTTGCTGATGGTGTCACTGGTGCGTACTGGTCCACAAGTTCAACGATTTTCGACTGTTCAGACTGCCTCTTTGGCCAGCCGTTAGCAGCGGCCAGAGGGGGAAGCAGTATCCAAATGAATAAAGCAACGAATCCAACCCCGACAAAGACACCGATTATCGAGTCGATCCAACGGAAAGGGCGGGGAACTAAACCCCGAAGCCCTCGCGCTAGGCGTCTTCCAACACCGTGACCTAGCAATGCTCCTAGAAGTACAGCAGCAGCAGCCACTGCAAGTCGCTGGTTTTGTCCGTCTATGTTTACCAGCTCGATAGCTGATCCAACCCAACGCGCAGTAGCTAAACCTCCCACTGCGAAACCGACCCATGCGCCGAGACGGCCGATAAAGCCTCCTCGCCAACCGACTATTACCGCCAATAAGAGAAGCACCCCAGCAAGTGCGTCAAAGACCACTATGCCCCACTCAGGCTTCGATCAGGCGAGCGTGTGTCAAGAAGCCCGTATGTGCGACCATCCGATGGTCAGGGCGTACTGAATTTCCCTCGACATGCCACGTGCGGTTTAGAACCTCGACCGTTTCAGTCAAGGCCCACGGTCCTTCGCTTAGGCGTTTTCGTAAATTTTGAACTTGGATTATTGAAGGGTTGTACGCCACCAGAATCCCGCCGCTGCGGAGCGACGTCTCCAAATGTGGAACCACCTGCCAGGGCTCAGGAAGATCCAGAACTGCACGATCGAAGCCAACATCGACATGTGGTTCATATGCGTCCTGGATTTTGACGTCATAATGCCCCATTGCTTCAGGCCCAAGG
>DASCSY010000253.1:0-2206 GCA_034399415.1 Acidimicrobiales bacterium | reverse complement strand
AGACGAGGTCGTCTCAACGGAGCGGCAACGAGCGATGTTGAAAGTAATTCCGGGTTCAACGTGGCACGACGTAGCTGGCAGCCATACCGTGTGCGCCACGCAGCCTGAGGTGTTCCGTGAAGCCCTCCTGGCTGCCATCACCGACGTTCTAGCGAAGTCCAGTTGGACCTAAGTGGTTGGGGACTGACACAGTAAGTGACGCACCTGAGGTACTGAGCACGAGCACGACAAAGGATCTGAATGTCTGGTAAGACCCTGAGCGACAAGGTTTGGGAACGCCACATAGTCCGAAGCGGGGATGGACTACCCGACCTTTTGTATATAGATCTGCACTTAATCCATGAAGTGACTTCGCCGCAAGCTTTCGACGGATTGCGCATGAACGGGCGGGGCGTACGGCGACCTAAACTCACCGTAGCGACCGAAGATCACAACGTTCCCACTGAAAACATTCATCTTCCGATCGCCGATCCCATCAGCAAGAAGCAGCTTGAAGTGCTGCGATCAAACTGTGAGGAGTTCGGGATCCGGCTGTACCCGATGGGCGACCCCGGTCAGGGGATCGTGCACGTCATCGGCCCGGAAAAAGGTCTCACCTTGCCTGGTATGACGGTGGTCTGTGGAGATAGTCACACCTCCACTCATGGCGCATTTGGGGCATTGGCGTTTGGTATTGGTACCTCCGAGGTGGAGCACGTCCTGGCGAGTCAAACTCTTCCACAAAGCCGACCCGGCACCATGGCGATCAACGTGGAGGGCGACACACCTTCAGGCGTCACGGCAAAAGACATTGTCCTCGCAATCATTGGCCGGATTGGAACCGGAGGCGGCATTGGGCATGTCATCGAGTACCGCGGTTCTGCGATTCGGGCGCTGACGATGGAAGGCCGCATGACGGTATGCAACATGTCGATTGAAGCGGGAGCCAAAGCCGGCTTAATAGCTCCCGACGCAACTACGTTTAGCTATTTACAGGGTCGCCCTCAGGCTCCTTCGGGGAAAGACTGGGATGCTGCCGTCGCCGACTGGACCACATTGGTCACCGATTCTGATGCCTCCTTTGATCAATCTGTGGATATCGATGGAACTCAGTTGGAGCCTCACGTGACTTGGGGAACCAACCCAGCTCATGTCATTCCCATCAGCTCTCCTATCCCAAGTCCGGACGCTTATTCCGATCCTGTCGCGGCGGGGACAGCAGAGCGGGCTTTGGAATATATGGGACTTACGGCGGGTGAGAAACTCAGTGACGTACCCGTGGACACTGTGTTCATCGGCTCATGCACAAATTCTCGTATCGAAGATCTTCGGGCTGCAGCTGAGGTTGCACGAGGACGCAAAGTCAACGACGGGGTTAGAACCCTCGTGGTGCCTGGATCTTTTGAGGTCAAAGCCCAAGCAGAGGCAGAGGGATTAGATCAGGTGTTCAGCGACGCAGGCTTCGATTGGCGAGAACCAGGGTGCTCTATGTGTCTGGCGATGAACCCCGACAAGTTGCAGCCAGGAGAGCGATCGGCATCTACCTCGAACCGAAACTTCGAAGGTAGACAGGGTCGAGGTGGGAGAACCCACTTGGTTTCACCAGCGGTAGCTGCGGCGACGGCTATCGCAGGAACATTCGTTACTCCTGCAGATTTGGACTGAGAGGAACCAGCAGATGCAAGCAGTTCGGGTTCACGAAGGAAGAGCAGTCCCACTCGATAGAAGCGATGTCGATACGGATCAAATCATCCCCAGCGATTGGTTGAAGCGCGTCGAACGCACTGGATTCGGGAAGGGATTGTTCTCGGAGTGGCGCGATGACCGCGCGTTCATTCTGAACGACGAAAGTTACGCTGGCGCCTCAATCTTGGTAGCGGGTCCCAATTTCGGAACCGGCTCTTCTCGCGAGCACGCAGTGTGGGCCCTGATGGACTACGGCTTTATGGCAGTAATCTCCCCTCGATTTGGCGATATTTTCAGGAACAACGCCACAAAAAACGGTCTCATACCTTGCCAGGTCAGCGAGGACGGGGCAGCGAAGCTCCGAGAGGCTCTCCATGCAGATCCCGATCTTTCGGTAACGGTTGACGTGGAACAGCTAAAGGTACTAGTTCCCGCCATCGGACTCGAAGAAGACTTTCCTATGGACCCAGCAACCCAGGAACGTTTTCTTGAAGGGCTAGATGATATTGGAATCACCCTTCGAAGCGAGCAATCAATCGGG
>DASCSY010000252.1:0-2215 GCA_034399415.1 Acidimicrobiales bacterium | reverse complement strand
TGAAGGAGGTCGCGGGCAGGCGATGGGCTTCGCTGAGCCGTAACTGTGGCGGTTAACCGACCTTCATCTAGATCTAGGTCAAGGAAATACCACCTGTTGCGTTCGAGTGATCTGTCGCGCAATAGCAATTCAGTAGAACCCACCTGCGCATACAGGTATTCACCTCGATTCGTGATCTCGATCGCTCCGGTGGCTGACCGTAGTGAGGCGATGACCCCATCGCGTTTGAGTAAAGTTGGTTGGAACCAGAATCTCATCGCCACGCGCCGCGGGTTGTCAGCGGGCACGGTGACCTCAGCGAAAGAGCCTGGAATGAGAGGCTGTTCGGTTAGCTCGATATCCACTGCGGGGTGGTCTCTTAGTGGATGTTCCAGGAAGCCGGGACCGGACCGGGTGGGATCACCACACTCCAGACGAACAACGTCTAAGACGCCATTCGTTGCGGCGTGACTTGAGCCGAACCACTGCACCTGTTCGCCCGCTCGAACGGACAACGGTTCGCAGTAACCGGTGACTAGCTTGGCTGGCGGCGAGGTATCCGACATTGAGGTTTGGTGGAGGTCAAAAAGTTGGCTCAAGATCTGCCGAGTCACCTTGCCCGGTTGGCTTTCCATTCTTCGTAGGTTTCGATCGGCATGTCGTCGGCCTTCCAGCCGCCGAAACCGGTCTCCACGTGACTGATTCGCGCCAGACCCATGTCCTGAAGGGTCTTCGCAGATAGCGCTGAACGCATTCCGCCTGCGCAACACAGCACAAACTCCCGGTCTTCACCGAAGATCTCCTTGGCATATGGCGAATCGGGAGAAACCCAGAACTCCAACATTCCACGCGGCGCGTGCATCGCTCCGGGAATAGCTCCGTCGCGTTGCATTTCACGAACATCTCGGATATCGACGATTAGCGCACCGTCTTCGCTTGCCCGTCGGGCGGCCTCTGCTGGCGAAATGTTGTCAATCTCCCCTTTCGCCGCTTCAACCATCTTCTGTACTGATTCAATTGTCACGCGATGCCCTTCGTATCAATCGACCGGGGTCGATGCCAACCGTTTATGTATCGATCATTGCCCATTACGCGGAAAGTGTCATTTCTCTTGGGTCATGAGGACGCCTTTATTGGCCAATTCCGCGATCTCTGCGTCGGGCAAGGAGAGAACCTCGCGAAGGACCTCACGGTTGTGTTCACCGAGGACGGGTACAGCGGGCTCATTTTCTGATTGGGGGACAGAACTAAATCGAGCCGGAAGCCCGGTCACGGTGATATCACCAAAACTCGGGTCGTTTACCGTCCGCACCATTCCTCGCTCCACAAAGTGTGGGTGCCGCATCGCTTGCTCTGGGCTCAACACGGGAGCAGCAGGAATGCGATTTGCTTCAAGGTGGTTAAGGATCGATGCGTCTGATTCGAAGGTTTGCATCCACTTTTCGACCAACCCCAGAAGTTCATCAGCGTTTGCGATGCGAGCCTCAGCTGATGAGAACCGCGAATCGGTGGCGAGAAGTGCTTGCCCCATCGCTTCGCATAGTCGCGGCCATTGAGGCTCTAGCACCTGCAAAACGATCCATCCCTCCGGGCCTTGATAAGTGCCCGATGGTACGACGATGCTGAATTGCCTTCCAGACCGTTCCTGGCTCCACTCCCCTGAAGTTGCGCTGTGGCCCTGCACAGCGATCGAATGCATCGCGAATAGTGGGTCCACAAGAGTGACCTCGACATGCTGGCCCTCGCCGGTTCGCTCTCGATGGAAAAGTGCATGACCGATCGCTCCAAAGAGCATGAATCCTGCTGCGCAATCGGCGATGGGTGAGCCGGTGAATTGCGGAGGTCCGTCTCGGTCACCGGTCAGGTGCATCATCCCGGAGAGTGCTTGCCCCATCAGATCGAAGCCTTGAAGATGAGAGAGGGGTCCTGTCTTTCCGAAAGCAGAGATCGACGCCATGATTGCGCTTTCGTTGTCAGACTTCAGGTCCTCCCACGCGAGTCCCCGCCGTTCTAAAACACCGGGACCGAAATTTTCGACGATGACGTCGCATTTCCCAGCCAGTTCGCGCACTAAGTCACAACCCTGCTCGCTGCTCAGATCGATACAGACCGATCTTTTGCCTCGGTTTTGTTGCGTGTAATACGACGAGCTGTCGCCCGCGACGAACGGCAACGTTCGACTGGGGTCACCTCGAGGACCATATTCCACCTTAATTACGTCCGCTCCAAGCTCAGC
>DASCSY010000251.1:0-2264 GCA_034399415.1 Acidimicrobiales bacterium | reverse complement strand
GGCTGCAGTGACGACCAACAAAAAACTGGTGCCATGAACCCGCGCCACGAAATCAGGATTTCCACCAATCACAATGCCGACCGCAGCTAACACCGCATTCACTATGACGATCCATTTAAGAACGCGCTTCAGTTTCGACTTATCGGGTTTCAAGATCTGAGCGATGGAACTCACAGGTCGATCTCCTGTTGTGTGATCTCTTAGAAGCACGGTAACGGGTTCCGGCATCTCGGCGGAACCAGACCCTCTAGCTCATAGCTCTTTTAGAAAGATTGGTCAGAAAGTTGCAGGCCCTTTCTATTTAGTGCTAAATTAGATCCCTGAGGTTCCCCCAACCTCATCTAAGCCTTCGGGCCAGCCCTCGCGAATCCAATTCTGTGGCCGGCCCGGAGGCTTGGCCCCCCTCTTCAGACCACCTAAGTTGATACGCAATCTGATCCGTCGCCTCAACAGAGAGCCTTGGTAACGCATCGTGCCACTCATGACCACACCGATGAGGCCTGACAAACCGTTCCACCGTTCCCCTCACCTACATGCTGTGTTAGCTGCACTTGTTCTCATCGTTTTCAGCGGTTGTGCCTCCGACCCGTCCCAAGCAATCCCAAAAATCGATTCCACTCAGAAACCAACAACTTCAATTACCTCTACTTCTGTCGTCGACACCGAAGCCGATTGTGAGGACAACGCAAGAGACGACCTTCAAAAAAGAGTCTCAGCCCAAATCAATGCTTTGAGCCATGGTGCTTTTGACGACGCTCGGGAGTTTGCCTCTCCGTCATTTCGACAAAATGTCGACCCTTCCGCTTTTCGGGCAATGATTGAATCGGGCTTCCCATTTTTGTTGAACGGTAACCCCGTCGCTTTCGGTCGTTGTCGAATAATTGACGGCACGGCAACCATTGAAGTTCGATTCGCTGAAGGCACTCCAGTGACGCTTGTTTATTTCTTGATCTCATGGGAGGACCAGTGGTGGATTGACGCCGCCTCACCTGCCGTTAACTCACTCACGGACAAAGTTGAAACATCATGACCTTGCAAGAACGACTGACAGCAAGCGTTGTTCGATTGTTCTCAGAAGGAGAACAACCTTTGTCGCAGACCCATCTCTATCCAGGTGACCCCGGACTCTTCGGCCCCGACAGCGTGAGTTGGAAAGTGATGGGAGACGTTTCAAGTTTTGTTGGAGGAGTCAGGGCGTTATTGCTTCAGGCGCTGCATCCCGAAGTAGCTGCAGGGGTCGCCGACCATTCTGAATATGAAACAGATCCACTCGGCCGCCTCAACCGCACTTCCCTATTCGTAACCACCGTCAATTACGGGTCTATGCCGGAAGTCGAGACCGCAGTTCAGGTGGTTCGCGCAGCACACAAACCCGTATCAGGGACATCCGAGCGGGGCATTCCCTACGCCGCAAACCAACCACAGCTAGGTGCCTGGGTGCACAACACCTTGACCGACTCTTTCTTGGAGGCGTACCAAACTTTTTGTCAAGTGCTCCCTCCTGCTGAAGCTGATCAATTTGTTCAAGAACAATCCAAGATCGGTGAGCTCTTAGGTGTCGCAGATCTACCGTTAACCGCTGCTGATCTCCGAACATGGATAACCGAACACCCCGATCTGGATCAGTCGGGAGCTCTTCGTCAAGCATGGAGCTTTCTCCGCAACCCACCTCTTCAACGAGGACAACTGCTGGGGTACCGGGTAGTACGAGTAGCCGCAGTCGCAACATTGCCACCGAACCTGGCGCAACTCGGTGGCGCATCATCGAGAAAAGCCGCAGTTTTCGGTGGGCAACGTCTCATTTCGTCGTTGCGGTGGGCGATGAAACATAGTCCAGCTTGGAAGGCAGCCCTTGATCGATGTGGCAGCAGTTACGACACAACCAAATTTCGATCATTCGAAGATCCTTCTTAAACCGGATACATCAACAAATAGTTGAGTTCGTGACCTTCAGATGGTTGCACTTTTCAAGTTTCGGAGACCCCTGGGAAGGTCACATCCAGCTCGCCGACGATCCAGTCACTGACTGCGCAGACCTGGTCGAAGAACGGTAGATGGGTGCTCATCATTTCCGTGAAACGAAGGCCGCGAACTAGCAGTTCAGCGTCAAGACGCGACATAGGAATTCCTCGTTCGGTAGCGCTCATTGTTTCCCACTCCTCACCGTTCCAAGCCAGGGACAACCGTCGATCAAGAGCATCAAGACGCCCATCAGAATCTTCTATCTCATGGTCTGACAGGATTCCCAAAATCTGGCGAAGAGC
>DASCSY010000250.1:0-2309 GCA_034399415.1 Acidimicrobiales bacterium | reverse complement strand
CGGAGAACAACTAGCCCTCGCGGGAATTGATAGTCATTATCAAACCAAAGTTGGTGACAACTGGGGACGGATCGAAGACGCCGTCCGTCTGGGAGTGGAGCGCAGCGATGCGGTGATTATGTGTGGTGGTCTTGGTCCAACTCAAGACGACATAACTAGGGACGTCATTGCAGCTGTGGTTGGATCAGAACTTGTGCTGGATGACACGATCGCCGAACGCATCAGGGCGATGTTCAAAAGTCGAGGACGAGACATGCCTGAGAACAACCTTCGACAAGCGATGGTCCCGGAGGGCGCGCGACCCATTCCTGAGCAACCAGGGACTGCGCCCGGCTTGGTGGTGCCTATCTCAACAGCAAACGGCGAACAAAAAGTCATCTATGCCGTCCCGGGTGTCCCATATGAGATGAAAGAGATGATGTTAGGAACAGTGATTCCCGATCTCCAGCAACGAGCCGGACTGACTTCGGTCATCGAGAGCAGGGTGTTGCGGACTTGGGGACAAAGTGAATCAGGATTGGCGGAACTACTAGGCGATCGAATCAACGAATTGGAGGCTGCAGGTAATCCGACGCTCGCTTTTCTGGCGAGCGGAGTTGAAGGAATAAAGGTTCGCATCACCGCCAAAGCGTCGACTTCGTCCGACGCGACAGCGATGCTTGACAGCGAAGAGACGTATCTGAGAGAACTGCTCGGCGACTTGGTGTTCGCCGTAGACGCGGAGAACATGGAATCAACAGTCCTCGGTCTACTCGCGGCGAAAGGACTGCATTTAGGCGTCATAGAGACCGCCACTGCTGGATTCATGACCCACCGTCTAGCGACGGCTCCGAGCGGGACTCAAGCTTTTTCTGGAGGTGTCATTGCTCGAGGGGCAGGCATCCTGTCATACCTTCTGAGAGGAGACCCAGCGGCGCTGCAACCAGAAGAAGCTGCCCTACAGTTAGCTCGAGTCGCACGCGGAATTCTTGTATCCGATGTAGGCGTCGCTACCACCGCAATAGAGGATCCATCCAAGAGCACAGAAACCCATCCCTTCGGCACCGCATGGCTTGCGATATCAATGGCGGAATTCGAAACGGTGGAACAAGTGAAACTTCCCGGTGACCTGGAACGCATCCGACAGTTCAGCGTCATATCGCTGCTGAATCTGTTGAGGCTGCACCTCGAGGGGCGGCGCTAGTAGCAGTGACGAGAGCCTTTATATCGGCACCTGTCTCACCCGAAGTGGCTGCGAATCTTCGACGTTTGGACCGCACACAACCGGGCATTAGGTGGACTGATCCCGATCAATGGCACATAACCCTGCAGTTCTTCGAATGCTGCCGCATCGAAGAAGTTGAGAAGCGTTTTTCGCAGATAAAGGCGAACCCATCAATTGGCTTACTTGGCCCACAGGTTTCTCTTCTCGGTCGAAGCAACGTGGTGGTACCAATCGGCGGGTTGTCTGATCTCGCCTACCAAGTTCAGAATGCGATGACACCACAAGACTTGATGAAGAAGCAGTTCTCCTTCGTGGGCCACCTCACCCTTGGTCGACTGAAGGACGCCACTCACGCAGAACTAAAGGACACTCCCGTGACGGGTTCTTTCAGCGTAAATGAACTGGAATTAATTCAGAGTGTCCTTGGCACCGCAGGCCCCACCCACACGACAATCAACCGGCTGTCGCTTCTGCCCTAGCTCGAATAAGCACATCGCCCTCACTTCTGGAATGCTGTTTGCATGCGTTTCAGTTTCTGGACAGGTAACGGACAATCATGGGAAGACACCCTCGAAGGATGCCATCATGCTGAGGCCACCGGATGGGACGGCATCTGGTATGCCGACCATTTCATGCCCAACGAAGACAATGTCGACCAACCAATTCACGAGGCATGGTCCGTCCTGGCGGCCATAGCTGCGTCGGTGCCCCGAGTTCGGATCGGCCCCCTAGTTGCAGGTAACACCTACCGGAATCCAGCCCTAACGGCAAAGATAGCGACGACCATCGACCACATATCTGGTGGACGCGTCGTTCTCGGTATCGGAGCGGGATGGCAAGAGAACGAACATGAGAAATACGGTTTTGATTTCTCGACGCTTAAAGGGCGACTCGATCGGTTGGACGAGGCGGTAGAGATTATTACGTCGCTTCTTGCCAATGTTCGCACTGAGTATCAAGGAACGCATTACACGTTGATCGACGCGCCGTTGGACCCGAAACCGATACAAGCCAAAGTGCCGCTCCTTATTGGCGGCGGTGGGCGTAAGCGGACGTTACGGACCGCTGCCAGGCACGCAGACGAATGGAATTACTGGGGGATGCC
>DASCSY010000249.1:0-2316 GCA_034399415.1 Acidimicrobiales bacterium | reverse complement strand
TGGTCAACTGCGACCACCACGGCATCAAAGTCGTGGATTGTGGCGTCAACGAGGTAGAGCCTCTCGGTCATGAGATACCTCAGCGGCCCTTCCACTGAGGCGGGCGCTTTTCAGCGAAGGCCCGAGTGCCTTCGGCGCTGTCCTCGGTGGTTGCGAGAAGACGAAAGAGATGCTGTTCGAGGCGAAGGCCGTCCTCGAGGGGCATGCTTAGCCCCTGAACGGCCGCTTGTTTAATTGCTCGAACGGCGAGAGGGCCAGCGCTCAGAAGCTTTTCGGCCATTTGTTGCGCGGTGGGCATCAAGTCTTCGAATGGCACTACCTTGTTCACGAGACCCAAACGGAGGGCTTCTTCGGCATCAATTCGCTCGCCGCTATACAGCATCCACAACGCGTGCCCAAGAGGAATTGTGCGCGGAAGTCGTTGAGTGCCTCCGCCGCCAGGCAACAAACCTAATAACACTTCCCCCAAACCGAATTGTGCGTTATCGGAGGCTATGCGTATATCGCAACCTAGTGCTTGCTCAAGACCACCTCCGTTGCAATGACCGTTGACTGCCGCGATCACTGGTTTCCATATCTCAAGGCCGCGCATCAGATCTCCCTGACCGGCGGACGCGAAACTCTCCGCTGGATCAGGCACCGAATTGAAGTTCTTTTTTATGTCACTGCCCGCGCAAAACGCTTTGTCTCCCGCGCCCGTCAAAATCGCTACCCATGCGTCGTCGTTGTGAGCGAAATCTGTCCATACTTCAGCCAATCGATCATACGTTGGCTGGTCGCAAGCGTTATAGGCCTCGGGTCGGTTGATAGTCACGTAGGCAACGCGATCCCTGATTTCGTAAATGACGCTTTCCATCAGAATCCCCTTGTTGGTACTCGACGTAGTTTCCCAGTCTTGGTAACAAGTTGTCGTCGAAACACGAAGAACTTGCATTGACCGGCCGCGGCCTAGAACCCTATAGAGGTGAACGTTGATGGAACGGCTTCCGAAAGCGCGTCAATCGGTATCGATATCGGAGGTACCAAAGCCCTAGGCGTAGTGCTCACTCGCGATGGCAGAATTCTCGCCGAAGAGAAGAGACCCACCCCGAAGAACGGTGTGGGCATTATTGAATGCGCCTTCGCTCTCTTTGAATCACTAGCCGGAAAGGTGGGTAACGACATCAATATCGAAGGTCTCGGCGTAGGTATCGCAGGTCTGGTCGACAATAAAGGGCAACTACGCCGAGCACCGAACTTGGTTGATGCGGATGGTCTTGAACTTGGGCGCTCTCTGGAACCGCTCGTCGGTGTGCCGGTCTATGTCGACAACGACGCCAACTGTGCTGCTCGTGCCGAGATAGCTACAGGTGCTGCGCGAAATGTTGAACAGGCTCTCTTGGTGACACTCGGCACTGGAATTGGAGGAGCTCTCATATCCGAGGGCACCGTGGTTCGCGGGGCCGATGGAATGGCCGGAGAGCCTGGCCATATGATGGTCAACCCGGCCGGTCCCGCCTGTGCCTGCGGAATGAGGGGCTGTTGGGAGTCATACGCTTCAGGGACTGGGCTCACCAACCTGGCGACCCAATCGGCGTCAGAAGGACGCCTGACCGCCATCGCGGAACAGTTGGAGGGGAAAACGGAAGAAATTACAGGTGAACAGGTCACGTCTGCCGCCCGACAAGGTGATGAAGAAGCGATCCAGGTGATCGACACATACAGTTGGTGGATAGCAGTAGGGCTAGCTAACTGCGCAGGGTTGCTCGACCCTGAAATCATCATCTTGGGTGGAGGTCTCATCGAA
Source organism: Acidimicrobiales bacterium (assembly GCA_034399415.1). GTDB lineage: Bacteria > Actinomycetota > Acidimicrobiia > Acidimicrobiales > Poriferisodalaceae > UBA2110. The sequence goes on along the minus strand of DASCSY010000249.1, from coordinate 530 downwards.
GAGTGGGATCTCTTTGGACCGAGAGTGCGAACGGCCTTCGACAAGTTGTTGATTGGGGCCGACCAAAGAGAAACAGTTCGTATAGAGCCCGCCGCGGCGGGCGAATCAGCTGGAGCCATAGGAGCAGCCATGCTCGCTGCTGCCAGAACTACCAACTAACGGCGTGAAAGGTTGGAATGATCGCCGAAACAATGTGCAACCTTTCCGTTCATCGGTCCCGAGCTAGAAAGTCCTTCTCATGAGTGACGAAAAAATTGCCGAATTACTCAAATGGCGTGAAAATGTTCCCGAGGGTCGGCTCATGAATCCCGGACTAGCTCCATTCGACTTACTCGGCGCCTCGGAATGGTCAGTCACAAGTTCGGCTCCCGGTCGGCTTGAGCTGTTGTGTCATCTTCCCGAGTTTGCACTGAACCCGGCAGGCCAGCTGTTCGGTGGCTTCACCGCCGCATATGTAGACATTGCTTCCCTCTTCGTTGCACAAAGCGACGTGGAAGGCACGCCGGGCTTTCAGTCAACTATCAACATGC
>DASCSY010000248.1:0-2370 GCA_034399415.1 Acidimicrobiales bacterium | reverse complement strand
CAAATCCGAAACTTGCTTCACCCACTCTTGCTCTTGGTCGGCCATTGACATTGTCAGCACCCCTTGGTCGACCAACCCATGGCCGGAGTCAGCGAAGTACTCCCTCCCGTAGGGTGCGAGTTCTAGGATTGCGGGTTCTAGGTGTCGGCGGCCGTCTTCGTTGGAAAGCAACCGACGGATCAGCGACAAACCATGTTGTAGGTGAAAATTTTCTTCGGCAAGGGCTCGTTGAGCTGTATTAGCTAGTTCTTTCCAGCTCGAATCAGTCATAGCGGACCAGCGGATCTGTTCGCCTATGTCGTGAAGTACATGGCGAACTAACGCCCAGGACCAGTCGTGGCAGAGGAACTCGGCGATGTGCGCAGACCGGTATTCGGAAGGGGTTCTGCCATAGGCCAGATCGTCTATGTCATCTGAGAGGAGCGAATAAAGGGCTCGTGCGTGACCTAGTTCATCTTGCGCGATTGATGTGAATGCTAGGTCCTCTTCTAGGAACGGCCCGATCGCGATCCACCACGAGTGATTTTGTCCTATGCATAGTTCATCATCGGCGAAAGCAAGAACAAGTTCGTGGGCTTCTTCGGTTGGGGTCATCTGGTTAACTTTCGCCGCTCGAAGTGGTGCGACGAAGCTCAGCTAGTAACTGACCGTCATTGTGTTTGTGGTTTCGGTCGGCCATCTTAAGTTCCGTTTCGTCAGCGATGAGGATGTCGCTACGAGGGACAACCCACATTTGATCTCCTTCGCTGCGTCGACCGTAGGCTTCACGCGCGTAGGTCAGTGCTAATTCGTCATCGGGTGCATCGACTGATCCTGCGTGGCTGAATGGATCTTTGCCTTCCTTTTTTAGGAATACTTCGTAGGTTTTCATGTCAGGTCAGCCTTTGATAGGGGCCGAGTCCGCCCGTAAGAAGCTGATGGATTTCATCACCCAGTGTCTCGGTGTCCAGGATCCCATCTGAGTTGAACCATCTTGTTGTGCCGTTCAATAGCGAGAGAATTAGGTTGGCTGTCAATGGCACATCTAGGTCGGTTCGAAATTCGTGACCAGCGCAACCCGTTTCAATGACTTCACGAAAAGTCTGCTGATAACGGTCAAACATCGCTACTGCCTCCTCTCGTTCAGATTCCGGGAGGAACCGAATCTCATTAAGGAAGGTTCGGGCTTGATGAGGGTCTTCTACAAGGATGTGGAGGTGCCCTTGCACAAGTCTGGACAATTTTTGTGTGGCTGTCCCCGACATGGTGTTTACCTCATCGGCAAGTGCTTGGAAGCGTGATGCCGCTTGTCGCACCACGTCCACCAATAGTTCGTCTTTGGAAACCACATGGCTGTAGAGGGAGGATCCACGAATGCCGAGTTCCTTGCCTAGGTCTCGCATTGATGTTCCGTGGAAGCCTTGATCGGCGAACAAGACCCGTGCAGCGGCGATGACGTCAGCTCTGTTTCGTCGCGTCACTGGTCCTGTGCCTTTCTGGAGCGCACGACTTCTATCGGGTTGCGGCAGTTTGGGCACCAGTGGACAGACCTGCACGCCGTTGGGCCGACATCACTTCTTTTTTCTAAGGAGGTGTGCCCACATAATGGGCATTCTGTGTTTCCAGTTCGGGGGGTTATGGCAATGGTGTATTCGTTTGCCAAGATTTCTTGAGCGTCATCGCTTATGCGGTCCGGTGTCCATGCAGGCGAGTGACAAAATCTGACGGTTACTTCGTACCCGACCGCTCGAGCTGCTGCCACCACATCTTGTTCGATGGTGTCCAGAGCAGGACATCCGAGAATCGTGGGGACAAGATCAACGCGGATAGATGAGGCGTCAATAACTACGTCTTCGAGGATTCCTAGCTGTTGGATATTGAGATCTGGGTACTCCGGGTCTTTCACTAAAGCGACGGCGGAGCGCACCGCGTTAAGGGTTGATTTTGTGATGGTCATGTATGTGCCTTTGCTGCGGCATCGAGCGCTGTTCGGACCCAATCAGCGTTCTCCCAGGCACTTCGGGCATCAGCAATTCGGCGCGCACTGTCGGGGCCACCATTTCGCATCGTTTTTTTGAGAGGTTCCCAGTCAATCTCACTGATTTTCCACTTGCCGTCATCAGGGTCTTTCCTAAGACCGGGGTCTGGGATGGTGAAGCCTCCGTTTAATAGTTGGGGCACGAACTTTTGGACGTAGCGGTCTCTTAAGTCTTCGTTTCGTTCTGATTTGATGTGCCATCTCAGCAATTCATCATCTGGCCGGGAGTTAGGGCCGAATAGTTGTACTGCTGGTAGCCACCATCGGTTGATTGCTTCTTGCATCATTTCATGTTGAGTGTTTGTTCCATGTGCCATCAACAGCATCATTTCTTCACCGTTGCGCATATGGAA
>DASCSY010000247.1:0-2374 GCA_034399415.1 Acidimicrobiales bacterium | reverse complement strand
AAAGTTGAGTGGTAACCGAAAGCCCGCGAATGCGACCATGCGGGCTCCGTGCCTGCGATGTAACTGTTCAAGCGGGGTCTGTTGGAGATGCCCACTGTTCGGGTCTTCAGGTGGAGAAGGTTCGGTCATGTTCCGCCGGTCCGCGTCTGATTGACGCCCCGCGCTGTCGTGGAACCTGAGAGATTGGCCGCTAATCGCAGTTTTCCCCTTCGGTGGAGAGACCCTAAGGTCCCTCACTCTCCAGCGTTGCTTCTTCCCTGCGGTCCGGGGGCCTGAGAGATTCCCGGGGCGGTTGCTCCTTCGGCGCCGACCAAATGAGGTCTACAAGACGGTCGAACTCTCCCACTGGGCTTCAGCAGCAACCCTCATCCTAAACCGGATGTGCAGCAGGGATAGTGATAGTCAGGCCGGGAAGGGGGTCTTCACACGGTCACTATTACGCTAAGAATTCGGCAATGCGATCCTTAGGTCGCCCGATGATGGCGCGATCGGATTTCACGAGTACCGGCCGTTGCATAAGAGCTTTACGTTCCACCAAAAGGTTGATGACGGCCTGCGGATTTGCGACGTAGTCATCGGGGCTCAACCCAAGCTCTTTAAATTTGGAATCTTTTCTTACGAGATCTTCAACCGGATCTTCAAGAACGGAGACAATCTGCTCCAACGTCGCTCGATCCGGTGGTGTCTTCATATAGAGGACCACTTCGGCTTCCACATTTTGCGTCTCGGCGACCGCCAAGGCATTCTTCGACGAACCTCAATGGGGGTTGTGATAGATCGTTACTTCGGCCACCTTGACTCCTCACAATTGGTCGGCACGACCGTATCAGCGATTAAAGCCCTCTTTGATGCGTTGAACCATGTCTCTCGCAGGCCCCGGACCTTTTTCCCGTGCCCATTTCAGGCCCTCGTCGCGACCGAACTCGGCAAGGCGTTTCATCTGGCGTTTCTCTTCCCGCAAGGTGTGCCATGAGTTCCCGACCATGAGTGCAGCCCAAGCATCTGCCGCATCGGGCAACTCGTCTGCTGGGACACAACGGTTTGCCAAACCAATTTCGACAGCTTCCTGGCCCTCTACGACTCTTCCGCTGTACATCATGTCCCGCGCGACAAGAGGACCAACCCGCTCCGGCAGTCGGCTGGTCATACCCCAAGTGGGCACCATTCCCCATTTGCCGTGTGTGTCACAAAAGCGGGCGTCATCGGCGCAAATAAGTAGATCGCACGCGAGAACCAATTCCAACGCACCCGTATAGCAGTGACCGCTGACCGAAGCGATCACCGGCTGCGGGATCGCTTCAATCAAATCAAGGGTTTCCGCTTGTTGATAGGGAGAACTCGCGTGTTCACCTCGCTCGATTGCCTTCAAGTCATTTCCGGCTGAGAATGAACGGCCTTCGCCATTCAAAACCACTACACCAACTGTGTCGGGAGAAGCGGCGATTTCATCTAAGTGCGATCGGAGCTCCTCAAACAGCAACGGACTCAAAGCATTTAGAGCCTCGGGTCGATTCAGAGTAAGGGTGCTTACTCCATCGCTATCGCTACGCAGCACCAATGCTGTACCAGACTTGTTCATGGGTGCAGCCTCTCACAAGGGACCGGTGAGGGTCCTAGGCGACGTGCGAATCGCTAGGAGCATCAGAAGCATCGGCGGCCTCGACCTCTTCGCGCGTGACTCCAAGCATGAACAAAATGGCATCCAGATACGGCACGTTCACTGCGGTGTCTGCCGCTCCTTGAAGTACTGGCTTTGCATTGAACGCAATTCCCAAGCCAGCTTTTTGCAGCATGGGTAAGTCATTTGCTCCGTCTCCAACCGCAACCGTTTGTTCTAGCGGCACCCCTTCAGCATCTGCGATGACCTCGAGTAGCGTGGCCTTTGCTTTGGCATCAACGATGTCTCCTTCAATTCGTCCTGTCATTACTCCGTCAACGATTTCAAGACGATTCGCGTGGGCATGATCCAGTCCGAGTTGCTCAGCGAGCCGATCAGTAAAATGAGTAAAGCCGCCGCTGATTATCGCGATTCGATAACCAAGCCTTCGCAGTGTTCGTATGAACGTTCGAGCTCCGGGCGTCAGAACCATTCTGGCGATAGCTCGGTCAATCGCTGCAACCGAAGTCCCCTTCAACAGTGCGACACGTTGCTCAAGTGCTTCTAAATAATCAACTTCACCGCGCATTGCAGCGGCCGTCAATAAAGCGACTTCGTCACCACAGCCTGCTTCTTCGGCTAAGAGGTCGATTACTTCGTTTCGGATGAGTGTGGAATCCACGTCTAGCACTACTAGACGACTGGACCGACGTGACAGTCCGTGAGGTTGCACCGCGATATCGATCAGCTCTTGCGCGGCGACATCCATGAGTGACG
>DASCSY010000246.1:0-2384 GCA_034399415.1 Acidimicrobiales bacterium | reverse complement strand
TTCTAAAAAATTGCGCATTGCTGGTTCCGCCTCATCAGTGCGTAAAAGTTGTTGAAATAAGTATTGCTCCTCCAGCAGGCCGTCCCTCAATGGCAGAGTGTCGGCGTTGTTCACAGCCTCCTTGGCCAAAGCCACCGCTTGGGGTGGGAAAGCCGCAATCCGGAAAGCTAGATCAGTGACGAAGGGACGAAGTTCTTCAGGAGGCAAGGCTCGATTCAGATAGCCCCACTCTTCGGCGGTCTTCGCGTCAACGTCGACACCTCCCAAGATAATTTCCATGGCGCGACCTCGGCCGACTAGACGCGGTAACCGCTGAGTTCCTGTCCCACCCGGGAGGATTCCAAGGGGAACTTCCATCTGATTCACCACAGTTTTGCCTATTGCCCCAAACCGCATGTCACACGACATTGAAAGTTCGCTGCCTCCGCCTCCAACGCGGCCACCAATTTCCACAATCGTTGCTTTTGGCATCTTCCTATAGGTCTCACACATCAAATGGAACCCCCCGATCTCTGACTGCCGTTGCGGAGGATCATCGGTTGGGAAACTAAGAATCGCAGAAACATCGAAATGGGCGATAAAAAAGTCGGGGTCGTTGCTGCGCAGTACGACAACTCGAACGGAGCCATCTTCAGCCACCTGAGCACCGAACTTCGCCAGCTCGCGAAACAATGCCAGCGTCATCACGTTGATAGGTGGAGCATTAATTGTCACGAAGGCGACCCCATCGATGCGTTGAATTTGAAGGAGTTCGAAATCTTCGTCAGCTAGGTGGTTAGTCATTCTGAGAGTCTCGCGGGTTCTTAGACTTCTTGCCGCAGCGAGCGTCTTGACAGAACACCCGTTCGATACTTGCCCGAACAAACGTTCGGGTGTACCGTGACAATGTCCGTTCGGTTTCAGGGTCCGACCCTATTCGTACGGTTTCCACCAACTGGGTAATGGATTGCCCGATCACCGAAATGGCTTCACCTGAAGTCAAAGATACGTCCGAGGAGGACAGCAGCGTGGAACGAGAAAAAGCACTCGATATGGCACTGTCGCAGATTGAGCGCCAATTTGGCGAAGGCGCTGTCATGAAGATGGGTGAGCGCGGCCAAATGAAAGTTGAAGCCGTGTCATCAGGCAGCCTGGCAATCGATGTGGCCCTTGGCATTGGGGGTCTTCCGCGAGGGCGAGTTGTCGAGGTTTATGGTCCAGAAGCATCGGGAAAGTCAACCCTCGCGATGCATGTTGTGGCGGAAGCCCAACGCACCGGCGGAATCTGTGCCTATGTAGATGCAGAACATGCCATGGACCCCGACTACGCCAAAAACATCGGCGTTGACGTCGACGAATTACTTATTTCTCAACCTGATACTGGTGAGCAAGCTCTTGAAATTACCGACATGCTGATTCGTTCAGGAGCCATTGATGTTGTGGTCATTGACTCAGTGGCAGCGCTCACACCGAGAGCTGAAATTGAAGGTGAAATGGGTGATACTCACGTCGGGCTACAAGCTCGGTTGATGTCACAAGCCTTACGAAAACTCACCGCCAACCTGAGCAAAACTAAAACCATCGTCATCTTCATCAATCAATTGCGGGAAAAGATCGGCGTTATGTTCGGCAGTCCCGAAACAACACCTGGTGGTCGAGCCCTGAAGTTCTACTCGTCGATTCGTATAGATATTCGCCGAATAGAAGCGATCAAGTCTGATGGTGAGATCACGGGTGGCCGTACCCGCATCAAAGTCGTTAAGAACAAAGTTGCCCCTCCATTCCGGCAAGCCGAATTTGACATCATGTACGGCAAAGGAATCAGTCGAGAAGGGTCACTCATAGATGTTGGTGTGGAGCAAGGAATCGTCAAAAAATCTGGTGCCTGGTACACCTACGAAGGTGAACAACTGGGCCAAGGAAGAGAAAACGCTAAACAATTCCTGACAGAGAACCCGGAAGTCATGGTTGAAATTGACGGCCGAATAAGGTCACAGCTTGGCATGAACGATTCACCAGCCGATGACCAAACAAGCGACGACGAAAATGAAGTCGCAGAAGTCATCGACGACTAACAAGTCACGCCCCTATTTCTGAAAATCTCCAAGAGGCCGAACTTCTGGCGTCAGCGTTGCGACCTTTCCCGATACTGTGACTCGTCGCGTAGTTGAAGCTGCGACCTGAACCGCTTGCACTGTAGGTTTGGGCGTACTCCAACATTCAATTCAGGAATGAGTGCGATGGCCGAGAAGCAGAAAAAGCCACAGAATGTCTTCAACTTTGACTATTCCCGCGAGGTGCAAGAACGTCCACCGCAGGAGTATTACGACAACATCAAAGAAAAATTCGCGGACGAACGTGACCTGCGTCTTGGTTATCGACCACCGGGCACAGATAGCTACACA
>DASCSY010000245.1:0-2410 GCA_034399415.1 Acidimicrobiales bacterium | reverse complement strand
AAACGAGCGGGCCGCCATCAACCTTTATCGGTATTGGCTGATCATCGTGAAGCCAATCGGCATGATAAATGAGCCCCGCCTCCGCCATCAGATCCGGCGTAAGAACTGTGTTAGATACCGCCGGGCCGAGCATCCCCTTGAGTTCCTGTCCTGTGTGTCTGCGCAGCGTGTCGACGCAATCAACGTAGAACTCGCGTTCTTCTTCCTCAGTCAGAGAAGATAGGTATCGCGTGTTGTAGATGCCATGACTCATGATTTCCCAACCACGGTCAGTCATGGCCTTGCCGATGTCTGGGTAGTGCTCAAATACAGCCAAATTCGTGGAAGCAGTGCAACGCACTCCGTACTCGTCAAGGACATCCAACATCCGCCAGAAACCAACTCGGTTCCCATAGTCACGATGGGAATAACCCTGAACTTCAGGGTGGGGTGATCGAGGCCAAGGATTTCGACGCGGATCCCGGGGAGGAAGATATTCGTAGTGCTCGATATTGGGTGCGATCCACAACGCGATCTTGGCCTCATTTGGCCACGAGATCTTCGGACGATCCGCCATTGGTAAATAGTCGACGCGATGAGGTGGCAGGGCCATACCAGCACCGTAGTCAGAACCACCGCTGTAGGGGGACTATCGTCACAAGTAACGAGCTGGAGTTTGGGGGGATTCGTGCTAAGCGATTACAGAGTTCTGGATCTAACCGATGAGCGCGGTCATCTAGCAGCGTTCATCCTTGCGCAAATGGGTGCCGAGGTTATCTCTATCGAGCCACCGACGGGATCTAGTGCGCGCCGACTCGCGCCGTATGCGGAAGGAATTGATGACGGTGAACACTCCCTTCACCATTGGGCCTACAACCGCGGCAAAAAAAGTGTTGTCCTGGACTTAGAAACGCCTGAAGGCATTAGCCAACTTCGACGTCTCATAATGGGTGCCGACGTCATGTTCGACTCGTTTGATCCCGGAGTGATGGATTCACTGGGGCTCACTCCCTCTGAAATCGCTGAACTTAACCCCCAAATGATTGATGTTTCTATTACAGCATTTGGTGGTGACGGTCCCAAAGCAAACTGGGAACACAGCGACCTGACGCTTCAAGCTGCTGCCGGCAATATGGCGTTGACGGGTGACGAAGACCGGTCTCCACTGCGAGCCGGAGGAACCCTGCCCCAAGCTTTCGGTAACGCCGCGTCTGAGGCAGCAGGAGCAGCGCTGATAGCTCTATTTGAGCGACAGTCGACATCTGGGCTTGGACAGCACATTGATGTATCGGCACAACACTCGATGAACCAGTGCACCCAATCGAATTCTTTAGCGACCCCGCTGGGAGCGACACCGCCCAGCAGGCTTGCTGGTGGAGTGGAACTTGGCGGTATTCGTATCCAAGTTATGTGGCCGTGTTTAGACGGCTTTGCCTCAGTCAGTTTCCTGTTCGGACCTGCCTTCGGCCCTTTCACACTGAATCTCATGACTTGGGTGTGTGAGGAGGGCTTCTGTGACGAGGCCACAAGGGACAAAGATTGGGTCGAATATGCGATGATGCTTCTCGACGGCCGCGAATCGGCGGAGGAGTACCAAAGAGTTAAAGACGTCCTCACCGAATTTTTCGCCACTAAGACCAAAGCTGAGCTTTTGGAGGCGGCGATGAAACGTCGCGTTCTAATCACTCCGGTGACCACGACCGAAGAGGTTGTGAACAGCGAACAACTCGACTTTCGTGGCTATTGGGAGATAGTCCAACATGACGATGGCTCCACAGTTTATTACCCGGGAGCGTTCGCTAAGTTCGCAGAAACTCCCTTGCAGGTCCTAGCCGAAGCTCCGCGTCTCGGTGAACACACCGTGGAGGTGTTAAATGAGCCTGACCGCAGGGCTGATATTGCCATAACCGAAGCCATCGCCTCGACGGCGCTTCCTCTTGAAGGGGTAAAAGTTTTGGACTTTATGTGGGCCATGGCAGGGCCCGCTGCTTCACGAGTGTTAGCTGACTACGGTGCTGAGATAGTTCGCGTGGAATCAGCCAACAAACTTGATGCCGTTCGAAGTATCTCGCCCTTTCCGGCTGATATCGCAGACCCTGACAAGTCAGGGATTTATCACAACATGAACGCCGGAAAGCGAGGACTTACCATCGATATGGCCAAGCCAGGGGCTATCGATGTCATATGGGACCTCATCGACTGGGCTGATGTGGTGCTCGAATCATTCTCTCCTAAGGCGATGACCGCCTGGAATATCGATTATGAACAGGTCCAGAAGCGGCGACCCGACATCATCATGGCTTCAAGCTGTCTCATGGGTCAGACGGGTCCCTTGGCCATGTTGGCCGGCTTTGGGACTATGGCAGCAGCGATATCGGGGTTCTTTTACCCGGTTGGTTGGACAGACCGAGCACCGACCGGTCCGTACAGT
>DASCSY010000244.1:0-2417 GCA_034399415.1 Acidimicrobiales bacterium | reverse complement strand
GAGTCCGGCGAAATTACTCAAGCCGAAGCTGACGACATTCGCGCCAAGATGGCTGACCGCAAAGCCAAATTCGAACAAGGCGAGCGGCCTTCTAAGGAGGACATGCAGGCTCGTAAAGCTGAGATGCAGGAACGGTTAACGGCAAAGGTTGAGTCCGGCGAAATTACTCAAGCCGAAGCTGACGACATTCGCGCCAAGATGGCTGACCGCAAAGCCAAATTCGAACAGCGTCGCGACGCAAAGAACTAATAGATAACTAGTCACTTACCTCCACACAGGCCCCCGGGATTCGGTTCGCTGGTTCCCGGGGGTCGAACGCGTTCGAGACGGACGGTCTACTGGTGGGAGCCGGTTTCCGGGTCGAGCTGGTCTTCTTCGGACACCACCACCCAAGTACCCATCGGCATCAAATCCACCGAGGATAAATACAGAGTTGCGGGGCGCTGTGACGATCCAACGTCCATGCGAATTAAGAGTCGTCGCGCCAATCGAGCGAGCCAACCTTCTTTGCTGCTCTTTGACGAACCAGCACGTCGAGTCGGTCGATTAGAAAAATCGGGAGTGATGAACTCCAACATGTGGCTAACTTATCAAACGTTTAGTAGGTAAGTGGGCATATGTTGCTCCTTGGCTTCGACATACCCATCTACGCTCGGTAAATGGACGAAGACTTAGCGTCGGCAGCTCACGTTGCAGGCCATGCCGTTACCGGCGAACTAATGGGCTTCGAGTGTCAGGGTCTGACTATTCGGTGGACAAGCCAAAACCTGGGTGTATGTCGTTGGCCTCAAATGCCTGGGAATGTATTCGAACAACTGCAATTCCAACGTTTCGGTCCCACCGACCCAGAATTTGTCGAAATCAAAGATTGGGTGATCCGTCGAATCAAATCATATTTGGGGGGTTCGATAGCGGAAGCTCGGCTGACCGGTCTGATTAATTTGCCCTGGCTGACGACGGATTTGAACATGGTCAGCGTCATAACGCGAAATGTCTTCGGTCAATCAGGGCCCCACTTTGATGAACTCCTCACGAGCGAAATTATTTACGACATCGATCTCGGTTTAGAAATCGAAGATCTAAGTCGCGTTGTGCATCGTGCAAGGGACTTATGGGAAGACGAAATTCAGCAGCTGCTTGCGGGCACGCAGGAATGGTTGGACCTAATTACCAACCTCTTGCATCAAAAGAAGTCATTGAGTGGCGACGAAGTACGTTCACTAAGACCTGCTCTGTAATCCGAATCTTGTGCCGCTAAATACGCTTAAGATCTGCCTATGACCGGATCTTCGAATCAACCATTACTTGAGCTACCTGAGGTCCAAACTTGGGATCTCGACAGCAAAGTGGTGCTAATCACAGGTGGTGCTTCAGGCATCGGTGCGGCTACCGCTCGATTGGCTGCATCCGATGGCGCCGACGTTTTGGTCTGCGACGTCGATGAAACCAATGGGCGAGAAGTGGCTAACGAGGTTGGTGGAAATTTCATCTCGTTGGACGTGACCTCTGCCCAGTCATGGGCCACTGCCGTAAAAGATTTAGACCAACTCGATATCGCAATTCTGAACGCAGGAGTTGAATTCAGAGATCCTGCGGATTTCGAACGAACGCCAGATGACCCAGGTGAATGGAACTTGGACTTATATGAGCGAGCTAGAGGCGTAAATGTTGATGGGGTGGCATTTGGCTTACATGCCCTTGTGCCAATCTTTGATCGTTCGGGCGGTGGCTCTATCACCGTCACCGCTAGCCTCGCCGGGTTAATTCCCTGGTCACCTGACCCTATCTACAGCATGACTAAATGGGCAGCCGTTGGACTCGTTCGAGCCGCCACGACTTCCCTGCGTCGGAAAAACATAATGATCAACGCTGTTTGCCCAGGTGGAGTGGCTACTCCAATGACCAGAATCTTCGATGGTTCAGTTCCTCCAGGGATGGCCGATCCCTCACACATCGCGACTGCCCATCTAGGCATCGCTACCTCTGGGCATTCCGGCCGCATTATCAAAGCGGTCGCAGGTTTTCCACATACTGCTCATCAGTTTGCAGAAGTAACAAATACCTTTTAATACTTCTCTAAAAGATCAGCTAGGGGGCCGGGGAGGTCCATTTCCTTCCCCAACGAGCAAGTTCATCTAAAACCGGGCGAAAGTCATGCGCCGAATCTGTCGGCACATACTCGAATCGTTCAGGATTCTGCTTGTAACGACGACGCTCCAACAACCCGTGGCTCACCAATGTGTTGAGGCGACTAGCCAGCACTGTCGGGGCTATACCCAACGCCTTCTGGAGTTCATCAAACCTTGTTCTCTCATGCATCACGACTTCTCGCAAGATCAACGGAGTCCACCACTCTCCCACTACTTCAAGGGTTTGAGCGATCGGGCATTCCATTTGGCTGAAACTCTTGCGCTTCA
>DASCSY010000243.1:0-2465 GCA_034399415.1 Acidimicrobiales bacterium | reverse complement strand
ATCCGCCGTCGTGGCCAGAATGTACGTGCCGGTCATCGGTCCACCGGCCAGGATTTGGCCCCACATTTGTCCGTTACCGCCGTGCCTCGACACCACCTCCCATACGCGATCGACCGCCGCTGTCTGAGCTTCAGGAGCGATCGGATCACTGATTGAGGTGAGGAGAGTCACATATTTTCCGTTCCGTCCACCCCGCTCAGCGTCAACACGCACAAGAACTCGACGGACAGTTTCTGACCCAGAGTCGGACAGCGTTTTGAGAATCCCCGGGTCGTTTCGGAGGGCAACCACTCCATCCATCGCGGCGTCTATTGAATCCCAGTGGTAAATCACAGAGATTTCACCAGCTCGTTCGCCAGCCATGATTGCTTGTGAGGCCCACACGTCATTAGCAACCCGAAGGGACGCTTCCTTCCCGGAGTCATTCCAACCCGTTATGAACCTTTCGAGGTCTGCGACTTTGAGCGTCAAACTGCTTATGTAACTCACTACTCCACCTTTCTGTGCCCGTGCGGCTAAACGATGGCGCCATGTTCGCACAAAACAGTGAGACACCCCCGCGGACGTGCCAGCATTCTCAGATCGGCTTCATGCGATCGCAGTCGCTCGCATCTTCGCCAGAACGACATTCCCTAAAAGAATGGGTTCGGCGGAGGCGCACTAGGGTAGCGGGATGACATTTGATGGAGAATACGGGCCGAGTACCTGGGATTGGGTAGCTGAACAAGCCGAAGAATACGAGAGTTCAAACGGTCAACAGGGCAGCACACTTAGGGATACAGGTTTACCGATAATTGTGATGACCACCATTGGGCACCGCACCGGCTTGGTCCGAAAAGTCCCGTTAATGAGAGTCGAACATGATGGTCAATACGCCATTGTCGGGTCTAAGGGTGGAGCTAAAGACCATCCAGGCTGGTACCACAATCTGATGGCAAACCCGAACGTTCTGGTTCAAGATGGACCCGCACCCTTTGAGACAACTGTGCGCTTACTGAGTGGAGCCGAACGCGCCGAATGGTGGGAACGGTCAGTGGAAGCGTTCTCTCCGTACGCCGAGTATCAGGAAAAGACCGAGCGTGAAATTCCACTCTTCATTACCGAACGCCCGGCTTGATATTGGCTTAAGGAACCAAGCGGAAAGGATTCCCTCATGAAACAACAGTGGGTCTGTGGGAAGTGTGACAGTCAAGAAGCCGAAACCGGAACCATCCGTACTACTGGAGATGGGGCCTCACGGTACTTGAACATGCAAAACCAAAAGTTCGATTACGTCAGTTGCGCCCAGTGTGGGTACACCGACTTCTTCCGTTCTGCGGGCGGTGGTGGTTGGCGAAACGTCCTTGACGTGCTGGCGAATTAATCAATTCAAATCGAGATCATCCCAGGGCGAATCAAAACTGAATCGTTTTCGGCGAATTGTTGAGTGTTTCGACAGCAAAACCGGCGGCAGTCTTGTATCTAGCCATGTAGTCCTCAATTTCGCTACGGGGGATGACATCTTCAATAGTGTCGAAGACGCCACCGCAGCGCTCCTCAACTATCCCCAGGATGCCGACGGGACCCGCACCACGATTCCTCAGGACGAGTTCATTTAGGTCCTGCAGCACTGAGCCCTCATACGATTTAAGGGCGGCGACATTTGTCCCGTGTTCTTTCAGTGCCGCTCCCAATATTCGAGCATCGACGATCGCTTGACTAGCGCCGTTCGAGCCCACGGGATACATCACGTGGGCAGCGTCTCCGATGAGTACGCAGCGATCATCGACCCAGCTGTCTACCGGGTCCCGGTCGACCATCGGATACTCGTAGACGGCCGACGCGCCGCGAATCAATTCGGGGACATCAAGCCAATCGAACGCCCAGTCTTCGAAGAAGGGAAGGAATTTTTCAACCGCTACTTGCCGATTCCAATCACTATGACCCCAATCCTCAGAGGTGTCGTACGTTACTTCTGCGATCCAGTTAATTGTCGCAAGGCCCGTCATTGGATCCGGACGAGTTATGGGATAACAAACAAATCTCTGTTCGAGCTTGCCTACCAACACGAAGGATGCTCCTGTGCGAATCGGAACGGCTTCGGATGTCCCGCGCCACATAACTGGACCCCCCCACACAGGAGGACCCTCATTCGGATACATCTGTTTTCGCGCGGCGCTGTGTAATCCGTCTGCTCCGACGAGAACTGCGCCTTCAACGATATTTGTGTCACTTGCAAGGTTTTGGAACGACGCTCGGATGATGCCGTCACCGGAGCCGTATCCCGTTAGCCGGCTGCCGGTTACTACAGCCGAAGACCCCAAACGCTTTACGACTTCTTCGTAGAGCAACATTTGGAGTCGGCCGCGATGAATTGAATATTGGGGCCACAGGTACCCGGCGTCTCGGCCCCGCGGCTCAGCCCAGACATCGTTGCCGTTGCGCCCCACAAGAGCCCACTCTTTGGCAGGGACCCCAATCTCCTC
>DASCSY010000242.1:0-2475 GCA_034399415.1 Acidimicrobiales bacterium | reverse complement strand
TTCGTTCGCCCATTAGCCAACTGGTGTGACCTGGCATCCAGGAGTTTGCCCAGAAGTCCATATCACCTTCAGCCATAGCCATGAATGCGTTTTGTGGACCGAGTTCCATGTCAGCAGACTCAGAGACGGTGTAACCGAGTTCACGTAGGAGAGCAGTGAAGATCTCTGCTTGTACGTAACCGGTGCTCCAACTGGCACGACCGGCAGTAACACTTACCCCGTCACCGGGTGTCATGTTGATTGCAGCTTCGGTAGTGGCAGGAGCGGCGGTCGTTGCGGCAACTGATGAACTGGAGTCATCATCACTACCGCAGGCTGCGAGTAATAGAAGGGTGGCTGCCGCTACAGCCACCACGCGCGTCAATGCTTTCTTGTTCATAGGTCGGGCCCTCCCTAGAGTCCCTCGATATGCGGCCCTGGGATAGTGCCCGGACGGCCACAAATAGGCTACTCCAGAAATACGTAATAACGACACATTCTGATCTGTGATTAGTTAGTTATAGACCTGTTTCCGGTCAAATTCAGCGAGCGTGCCACGCACACTCGCGGCATTAGTCACCCCGGCAAACAGTATGAATAAGGCTCCAACGCCGGATACCAAATTCGTCTCTGCGACTCGGGAGATGGTCCCGACCCAAGCTATACCGAGCAAAAACAGGCCTAACCCAAGGCCGCACATGATGGAACACCATCTGTAAAGGAAATCCTCGTCACCCGACATCACGCCCGACGCAGGAATAGCGACCAGGAGGGTAAGGGCCCCTATCATCAGGGCAACCCACCCCAGGCCAGCACCCTCACCGCTGTAACCGTCGTGGATTACGTCACCTGTACGTTGCGCATATGCGATCAGGGCTGTGAATTCCGCAGCGAGGCTTCCGGCGAGGGCCAGGTCTCCAGCAGCCTCAGCAGCTTCGGCTTGCATGACGATATCGTCGAGCTGTACTCGGAGTTCTGGCCCAATGACTGAGTCGGCGCGCGTGTCGAAGGTCCAACCTGAATAACCAGCGATCACGATTAGAAGTCCCGCGAAGCACACGCCGAATAGACGTCCCCACCTGATTCCAGACGCCAATGGGCGTCGCGCTCCCATCGGGGCATTCCAAACCCAGAGCACACTTCCAGCGGCCATGAGGATGCAACCAACCAGGGTCACATACACCCCGTAGGACCGCGAAAATTCACTGGCCACACTTGGCGGACTGGCGAGCAGCGCACAAACTGCTGTGACCAGCGCTGCGACACTGAAAACGGTCGCTCCATCTGGGCCGAGCCATCGGTTCCTCTGACCGGGCGAGCGGACCGTTGCATACAACGATCCTGCTAAAGCGAGTGTGCATATCACGATCAGGATTCCGAACCAGGAGCCGCCTGAAGCCGCCAAACCGTTGAAGGTTTGGTTGGTAAGGCTTTCGTCGGCATATCTGGCATAGGCCGATATGTGGCCACTACCTCCATTCCAAGGGAGAAGCACTCCCAGGAGGGTCGCTATGGCCCCGAGCGCGGCTACTGTCACCCCGGAGCGTTCGGCACTTCTCAGAGGTTCGTACAGGGCCTCTTGGTCAGCCTCGTCATCGATTTGGGTCTTGTTGGGAGGATCTTGGTCCTGAGAGTTCGGCAAGAGCAACTCAGGGGTCTTGGTGTTTTTCCAGGCAGCGGAAATCCTCCGAAACAATCCACCTCCGTCAGAATCGTCCGGTTGGGTAAGGCGGTCGAGAACCACCGCGACGATGAAGAACGCCAGTCCTCCCGAACCGGCTAAGGCTATGTCTTGGTTGGCGATAGCGCGATACAAGAGCCTTCCCAGGCCGCCGGCGCCCATGATCGCAGCGATTCCGAGCATGGAAATCGCTAGGAGGAGTGTCTGGTTGATGCCCGTCATGAGCGCTGCGCGAGCGAGTGGCAACTGAACGTCAGTCAGTACCCGTCTCTCCGAAGCTCCATAGGCACGCGCAGCTTCCACCACATCCTCGGGCACTTGTCGAATGCCTAGGTTGGTGAGGCGTATTAACGGTGGAAGTGCAAAGACCATCGTCACCATCGTCGCTGAGACGAAACCAACACCGAAAAAGAACACGAACGGCAGCATGTACACAAAGGAGTGGACCACTTGCATCGCGTCGAGAACGGGGCGAACTACTCGCCACACTCCGTCAACGCGTCCACATGCGACTCCGACCGGAATTCCGATAATGACGCAAAGGATGACCGCTACTGCGATGAAGCCGATAGTTCGGGAAGTTTCCTTCCAATACTCTTCCCCTAGCAGCCCACAGATCGTGAGTCCAAGGAAGGAACCCACTCCGACCTGCAATCCACGAAAGGCCCATCCAGCGAAGAGAGCTGCGAGACAGACGGTCATCCAGGAGAGCCCAAGAAGCCACTCGTCGACAATGATTTTCAGCATCGTGTGAAATGGCCATTTGACCACATCGAGGGTTTCTTTCATGTTTAAGTCAACCCAAACAGTGACTT
>DASCSY010000241.1:0-2476 GCA_034399415.1 Acidimicrobiales bacterium | reverse complement strand
TGCTCGTGTCGAAAAAGGAAGAAATCGCTAGAAAGACAGACGAGTAGGTGTTCGCTAGGGAGCTGTTCTTAAAGCCCTCAATTTGTGGATCTGTTCCCGAAAAATCGATGTCTATTTGATCTCCGTTGACGGTCAATTTTACTCGAACCGCGATATCTATTTTCTTGAAGCAGTCGTTGTCGGTGTGATCTTCGCCGAGGTAACTGCCGTCGGGCAAAGCGAGTACCGCCGAACGCATACGTCGGTCAGCATGATCAAGGACACCTTCCAGATACGAAAGGTAAGCGTCTATGCCAAGTTCGGTGGCTAAGCCGACGACGCGTTCCCCACCTATTTGGGTGGAGCCCAACATGGCCAACAGATCACCATCGAGAAGTTCAGGTGTCCTGCAGTTGATCAGAAGTAGCTCCCACAGGTCCTCTCTGACCTTGCCTTCCTCTATCAGTCGCATGACCGGAAGACGAATCCCCTCCTGCCATATCTCAGTAGCTTCAGGGTTGTACGTCCCCGCCAACCCACCTCCGATGTCGGACTGGTGTGCTCGATTGCAGCAGAACCCTGCGAGCACAGGATCGGCGGTGCCGACAAAGATTGGTCGAGCGACTACCCAGTCGGGCAAATGATTTCCACCTGCCACATACGGGTCAGATAAAAGAAAGACGTCGCCGACCTTCAAGTCGCTGCCATATTTGGCCAGCAGAGCGCGAACAGCGAACCCGCCGCCGCCAGTGTGAATCGGAATTCCGTCCGCGTTAGCGACCAACGTGCCGTCCGGCGTTGTGATGAAACAACTGAAATCGTGACTTTGGCTGAATATGGTGCTTCGCGCGGTTCGGGTCATGACCCAACCCATATGAAGACTGATCTGATCAAGCCGATTTTGCATCAACGCCAAGACCACCGGATCCAGTTCTCCGGCACGATGTTCGACCCTGCTGTCGGTTTGCGCGACGTCGATAAAGAAGTCTCCCGACGGGTCTACCCATACGCGGTCGCCTGGGCGGACGACAACCGTTGTCGTTGCTTCTTCCACTAATGCTGGTCCGTCCAGGCTGTCACCGGGCCGCAAGAGAGACCCGTCATGCACTGCGGTTTCTTTCCACCCTGTTTTCGGGAACCAGACCGGCCGCACGTCAATCGGAGCGGGTAGACCTTCCGATGGACTGCCCGCGGCCATATCTACGTCACCAGTTGAACCTCGAGCAGTCAAACGAAGAGACGAAACCATGATCGTTCCTTCGTCCTGCACATGACCATACAAGCGTCGGTATTCGGTCTCGAATGCCGACCTTGCTGCCCGTTGGTCGAAGCGGTGAGCTTCAACGCCAACTCGGATAGACCAAAGTTGCCCCGGATGATGCAACTCGATTTCGTAGTCGAGGGCCACTTCTTGTTCTGCGAATCCCTCGTCTGCCATGATGGCGAGCGCTCGTTCGGTCAGCGAATTGAAACCCTGCTCGATTGTTTTGGCGGGGGTCTCGTCCAATGGGCTGAGCAAGAATCTTGTGAAATCTTGGCGGACGTCGGCATGCAGCATCCCGATCGCACAGAGGGCACCGGCGTCTCGAGGTACGTGAACTCGAGTACAGCCCAAACCGGCGGCGACATTGGCACCGTGCATGGGACCCGCTCCGCCGGCAGCAACCAACGTGAACCGCCTTGGAGAATGCCCTCTTTCGATGGAGATGTGTTCAACAGCGCTCAACAAATGTTGTTCGACTAATTCGATGATGCCAGCAGCGGCGTCTTCGATTGACATGTTGAGCTTTTGTGCCACATGAATATCGACGGCCTCCCTGGCGGCATCAAGATCTAAATCGAGGGTTCCGCCTGCGGATTTGCCAGGGCGCAGCCGCCCCAACACCAAATGAGCGTCGGTAACCGTGGGTAAGGTCCCCCCGATGCCATAACAGGCGGGGCCCGGATCAGCTCCGGCTCCCTCAGGACCGACATAAAGGAGGCCTGCTTCGTCGACTCCGGCGATGGTGCCGCCGCCAGCGCCGATTGTATGAATATCAATAGCGGGAGTAGAAACGTGATACCCGGCGATATCAACGTCATCGCGGGTTGCCACCTCACCGTTGGACATAAGGAGCACATCGCACGATGTGCCACCGATCTCCATTGATATGAGATTGCCTTCGTCTCCAGGGTCGACACCTGCCTGATCGACGGCGCGTCGATACAGATTGAGTGCGCCGACTGCTGCCGCAGGTCCGCTGAGCAGCAGATTTACTGGTCTGTTTGCCAGTTGATCAACAGAGGCCGCGCCTCCATTTGATTGAACTAACAAGATCGGTCGAGCGAGCCCTTCAGCTGTTAACTCAGCGTCCAACGAGTGTAGGTACCGCACGATTCGAGGAGAAAGAGCGGCATTGACTACTGCAGTAGAGCTTCTCTCGTATTCGCCCATCAGTGGTGACACTTCTGCTGAACAGGTCACCCACTCCTTTGTCCAATGCTCCCCAATCGTGTG
>DASCSY010000240.1:0-2483 GCA_034399415.1 Acidimicrobiales bacterium | reverse complement strand
CGCTAGGTATTCGCGCATACAGCTAAGCGGTTTGGAGTAGTCATGTTTTCGAACCCACTCGACTAGATGAAGGTGACTAACTCCCAACCCGAGTAAGAATCGACCTGGGTGTGCTTCCTCGATGCTTCGTTGAGCGTTTGCCGTGGTCATGGCGTCGCGGGCATAAATATTGGCTATACCGGTCGCAATTTTGATGCTCGATGTGTTTTCGAGCACGCGCATTGCCGTCACAAACGGGTCACGGCCGACGGCTTCGGGGATCCAGATGGTCTGAAAGCCAAGCTCAGAGGCTTCAGCACAAAGTTCGTTTGCGGCTGAGGATGGCATGCTGTCCAAGACCCCTGTCCAAAGACCGACCCTGCCTAGATCAATGGATGCATTTGCCATGTGGTGACCCTAGGGCATGAGCCACTGCTTCTCATTCGATGAGTCGCAAGTGCTCCCGATAGGTTCGGCCGCGTTGGATGTATTTTTCTATGCCCGGCAAGATCAACGGGGCGGTGTCAGCGCCTTCTCGTATCTTCGCCGGTGTTCCGAGGGCCATCGAACCCGGCGGTACGTGCATACGCCCGGGGACTACCGCACCCGCTCCAACAAGCGCGCGAGCTCCAATAATCGCTTCGTGAAGAACGACTGATCCGCTTCCCACTAATGCCTCATCCTCGATGGTGCATCCTTCCAGATGAGCCGAGTGACCGATGGTGCAGCGACGCCCGACCACGGTTGCAAAGTCGTCTGTGACGTGCAGCACGCAGTTGTCTTGTATCGAGCTTTCTTCGCCGACAACAATCTCGTTGTCGTCGCCACGTAGCACTGCTCCAGACCAAATGGTGGCTCGAGCTCCTACGCGGACACGTCCGATAATGACTGCTTCGGGCATCACCCAGGCTTCAGGATGGATTTCGGGTCGATGTTCACCTAGTGCATAGATCGGCATTTTGAACCTCAGTCGATCGCGTGGGTCAGCCACCAGCAAACTACCGCGAAGAATCGTCATGTACGCGGGATCCTGATGCTGTGGGGCCGCTAGCGTCCAGCCGATGGTTTCGTCTGACAACACGGCGCCGATAGCTCCCCGACGGCCCTACACGCGCATAGTGCACGACACGGCTACAGAAGATCCATGGTTTTGGTTGCGGGATCGCCACGATTCGGCAGTGCTGGATTACTTGAGGGCGGAAAACAGTTGGACTGATTCCTCTACATCTCATCTCGAGGGTCTGCGGGAAGTTCTTTTCGAAGAAATTAGGTCAAGGGTAAAGGAATCCGATCAGTCGGTGCCGATACCAAAGGGTCCTTGGGAGTACAGGGTTAGAACGGAAGAAGGTTTCCAGTATCCCCTTCATGTTCGCCAACGTCGTGGGGAACCAGCGACCGAAGAGGTCCTGTTGGATGAGAATGAGATCGCCGAAGGCAACGACTATTTTGCCGTCGGCGATCTTGTCGTAAGCCCGGATCATCGCTTCCTCGCATATACCACCGACACGGAAGGCAATGAGGAGTACGACCTAACGGTCGTTGACCTCCATACCCGTGAAGTCATTGATGACGGCGTCCGGCAACTGTCATATGGTCTGGTTTGGGCCAATGATTGCCGGACTCTTTTTCTGGTGCTGACAGATACTGCTCGACGGCCAAATCGAGTCGTACGGCACGCAGTGGGCAACTTGAAGTCAGACGATGTCACAGTCTTCACCGAACCAGACGAACGATTCTGGGTCGGAGTTGGGATCACGAGAAGCGAAAAGTTCGTGGTCATAGGCAGTGAGTCCAAAACCTCTTCGGAATATTGGCTTCTGGATGCCGACCTACCCGACGGGGAACCGTCCCTTGTCGAGCCGCGACGCGAGGGTCACGAATACCGGGTCAGTCATCAAGGGGATCGTCTGTTGATATTGACCAACGATGACGCGGTCGATTTCCGACTGGTGGAAGCTCCCCTCCAGGAACCCGCATCGAGTAACTGGCGGGAGATCATTCCTCATCGTGAGGGGACGCGAATCGAGGACGTGGATGTCTTCGAAACTTTTACGGTCGTGACCGAACGTCGTGACGCGGTTCCGGTACTGCGCGTCATGGACCATGTCAGTAATCGGGAGTTCGAGGTGGGTATGGATGAACCAGTTTTTGAGGCGGGACCTGGAGCGAATGCGGAATATGCGACGCGAGTATTCCGTTATGGCTACACGTCGATGGTGACTCCACCTTCTACCTTCGAAATTGATATCAATACTCAGGAACGTCGCCTGCTGAAGCAACAACCTGTGTTGGGTGATACGGATCTTTCGGCCTACAAGAGCGAACGGACTTGGTCCACCTCTGTAGACGGAACTCGGGTTCCGGTCAGTGTTGTTTGGCGACCTGATGTTGTGACGTGGCCAGCGCCGACGTTGCTCTATGGATACGGAGCCTACGAGGTAGGAATACCAGCATCGTTTTCCTCGGCGCGTCTTTCACTTCTAGACCGAGGAGTCGTCTTCGCC
>DASCSY010000239.1:0-2508 GCA_034399415.1 Acidimicrobiales bacterium | reverse complement strand
GCAACTGGTCCTGAGCCACGATGCGTCCTGTTACATCGATTGGATTGAAGGTGAGGTACCGCTTGCCCCACTACCGAATTGGCACTATTTACACATCAGCAAAGATGTCATACCCGCCCTATTGGAGGCAGGCGTCACTGCCGCACAAATAGAAACAATGTTGGTGGACACGCCCCAACGATTTCTGCAATCACAAAATCTTGGCGGGTACTAGTCTCCCAATCATGAGTGAACTCCACGTCGGCTTCGTTTCCAGCGACACAGTTGAAGTAACAGAGGAAATGTCGCCTCCACATTTGCCCAACAAGGTTTTATCCACACCCGACATGGTCCGCCTTATCGAAGGCACCTGCTTGTTCGGTGTCCAACCTCATCTCGATGATGGACAAACCACTGTCGGAATTCACGTGTGCGTGAGTCATGAAGCTGCGGTGTCAGCGGGCGAAAACGTCGTGATTGATGCAGAGTTAGCTGAAATCGACCGAAAACGACTCGTGTTCAACATAAAGGTAAGTCACGGAGACACCGTGGTCTCTCAAGGAACTCATCAACGTTTTATCGTCGGTTGACACTTCGCTAAAGATTTCACAAATCCGCTCCACGTCGTCGGCTCAACGCTAAGGCTCAATGACGACCTTACCGATAGCCTTTCGATCTATCAGGCTCCTGAGCGCTTCGGAAGCACCATCAAGCCCGTATCTCGCAGAAATATGTGGTCGAAGTTGCCCGTTAGCGACCCAGGTAAGAAGGTCTTCGGCTATTTCGTTAGCCAAATCAGGCTCTCGAGCAGTCATCGCTCCGTAAAAGACTCCGACGATCTGACAGCTTTTTAGAAGCGTCAAATTAAGTGGAATAGAAGGAATCCCCGCCGTGAAGCCAATCACCAGGAAACGCCCGCCCCAACCGATTGCTCGCAGGGCCTGCTCGGCATAATCACCGCCGACCACGTCGTACACCATGTCTACGCCAGCACCACCTGTGAGTTCTTTCGATCGTTCCTTGAGATCCTCATCCGAATAGTTGATGGTTTCGTCAGCCCCTCGCTCTCGACAAAGATCGAGCTTTTCTTCGGTCGAAGCAGCGGCAATTACTCGTGCGCCCATCAACTTGCCGAGTTCAACTGCCGACAGCCCGACATGCCCGCCCGCTCCAAGAACTAAAAGAGTTTCACCTTCTTGCAGACTCCCACGATGCTTGAGCCCGTAGTAGGTGGTTCCGTGTGCATATAGCAATCCCGTCGAATCCGCGAACTCAACTTCGTCGGGAAGTAACCGCACGGCTGAAGCTGGAGCGACAGCGAGCTCCGCATATCCTCCGGTCGAGCCGAGCGGACACAACACCCTTGAGCCAACGTCGACGGTGTCGACGTCGTCACCTAGGGCGGCCACGGTGCCCGCGACCTCTCCCCCTGGCACGTACGGCAAATCTGCTTTGAATTGGTACTTATCCTCCAACATCAACGTGTCGGGAAAGGTAACCGACGCCGCCTCGACTTGAATTAGAACCTCACCGGGTCCAGGGTCGGGGTCGGCCAGTTCGACCACGGAGAGGTCCTCAGGCGGCCCGAATTGGTTGCACACTACTGCTCGCATTTGCCGGCTCCTTGTTGGCCCAAGTCTGGAAAACGGCGTGAATTCACCGATATGAGGGGCATGGAAGTGACAAACAGTAACAAGAAACCGAGAGTGGCGGTCTATTTAGGCGAGTCGGCCAGCAATGATCGAGTTTCGGGCATAGGCCGCTGAGTTCTTCAGCGGCGTCGAGTTCGGTATCTTCTGGGTCTGTGGGACAGATGCTCCAAATCCTGATCGTGTCAGTTGGCATCTTGGTCCTGGTAATCGGGACCATTGTCGGAGTGGCAGTGGCTGTCCTATAGCGAGCAAAACCCGGGGGAACTTCTTATTCGGGTTCCCGATCTCGCACAAGATTGAGCTCCTGCTCATCATCTCCATCTGAGGCTCCGTTGCCTATAGGCGCTCCATAGACCTCAGTTTCGAACCAGACCCGGAATTCATGATCGCGCGTGAATCGCCAGTGGTCCCATGTCGCTCGTCCGACAGGCGATAAGAACGCACCCAACTTGACGAGCTGCATTCGCATGTCCAAATGGACTCTTCCGACAAGGCCCTCTTTCCATGCGTCATATGTGTCAAAGAGGTCAATGAGGTCTGCGCCTAGAAGGTTTAGGGCTCGAAAGTACTCTTCACCCTCGAGCTCACCTTCGGACCAGTCCTTGATCAAGAACTGGCTGAAATTCGGGTCGCGAGCGATAGCGAAATACCGGTCGTACAGTCGATCAGTGAGTCCGTGTCCAAACTGTGTGCGGCTGTGCTGCAAGGTCTGGCGGGCTTCGGCACCGATGAACACAATCGACAGAGACAAAATTACGGCTTCGGCAATTTGCGCCCAACTCGCGAAATGATCAAGCGTCATGTGATTTCCCTTGTCTTTGTGGCAGCTATGACCTGCTGCGACGTTTAACGATCCGCCAAGACCCAAGATCGATAA
>DASCSY010000238.1:0-2516 GCA_034399415.1 Acidimicrobiales bacterium | reverse complement strand
ATTCGTAACGCTTAGTAGGCGATCGTTTGGAATAACAATCTGGGTATCAACTCTCTCTTTCAAATCTTGTATTCCGGCGTCGGCTTGGACAGCACGACGACGGCCTTCAAACATGAATGGTCGAGTGACGACACCTATGGTGAGCGCCCCGCATTCCCTCGCTATTTCCGCGACGATAGGGGCGGCACCAGTCCCGGTGCCCCCACCTTCTCCCGCTGTAATGAAAACCATGTCTGAACCATTGAGTGTTTGTTCGATCTCGTCTGCGTGTTCAACAGCAGCCTGGCGGCCGATATCGGGGTCGCTTCCGGCGCCTAGGCCGCGGGTTAAGTCACGACCAATGTCGAGTTTGATGTCAGCGTCACTCATTAGCAGTGCCTGTGCATCGGTGTTCACTGCAACGAATTCAACACCTGTAAGACCTGATTCGATCATTCTGTTCACCGCGTTGCAGCCGCCGCCCCCAACGCCGACGACCTTGATCACGGCCTGATAGTTCTGAGGACTGGCCACTGGGCCTCCCGGGTATCTCGTACACATCTGCCCACTGGGTGCAGACCAGGCATCCTTGACGGTAGCGCAAGTTTGATCTGATACAAGTCCGGGGGGGTACGACTTGTCGCTGCTAAGGGGCGTTGCCTCGTTCTGGGTCCTTTCGAACCAGGACATCACGGGGAGTCGACACATCGATATATCTGTCGTTTCGGTTCTGGTCTTCTAGGTGAGTGAGTGTTGCTGCTAACGCAATGACCTTTGCTGACAGTCGGCCGTCGTCTCCGAATACGACTTCTTGATCGCTTTTTAAATCGCCGACGATCTCGTTGCCGTCTCTGCGGAGGCTATAGAAGCGTTGACCTAGTTCAGTTGGCAGGGCTCCTAGCACTGCGAGTAGGGCCGTGCTGTCAGTTGACATATAGCTACCGGGTGTACCTGCCGCGTGAACTCCGCTTAGGCGCACCAGGTCGGGGGGAAAGGGAAGCGCTTCAGTTAGGACACGTCCGGAGATATCTATCAGCGCCCACCGCTGAGGAGCGACCATAGCTATAGCTATTGCTCGACGCTCGACGATATCTACCCTTATGAGTCCGTTCCATCGACGCTCAACATCAGCGGCTAGTACCCACGGTAGAAGTTCTAGATTTCGTTGTATTTCTTGCGAATCCACCGAAAGCAAGGGGTCTCCGCGTCGGAATCCGAGCTTTTCTTCGATCTCTACTGCGGTGATTCGATGGATTCCGTATATCTCCACTTGCTCAACATCTAATAGCGATGATCTACCGAGGAAAATGTAGGTAGCACTCAAAACAGCCAGGACCAACGCTGTACCTCCGACGATTCTTCGAGTCCTCGACCAGCGACGGCCGCTACTTGTTGTCTCGCCCACGTTTAAGCCTCAAACCCAATCCGCCGAATTTCGGTGCGAAGCTCGACACCCACTTCGTCGAACACTCGCTCAGCAACCGTTCGGATAAGTTCATTGACATCACCCGATGATCCACCTGGATCCGCTTGAACAAAGTTGGCGTGTTTTGTGGAAATTTGGGCGGAGCCAACGCGAAAACCTTTGAAGCCGAGGCGATCTAAAAGCTCCCCAGCAGTTTCGCTTTCAGGATTCACAAAGACCGAACCGGCGTTTTGTCCCCCTGGTTGGTTATCGCGCCGCCATTGGACGATTTCGCTGAGCGTGTCTTGCGCCCGATCGTCAAGGTCATGTGCGAGCTGAAGAGTGGCCTCCACAACGAGTTGGCTCTGCTCCACGGCGCTTTGCCGGTAGCCGAAATGCAAACGGGATTTATCCCAGAGTTCAGCCGCTGATGTTGAGAAGTCAAAAATCCTTGCCTGGACGACAGATGCATTCATGTCACTTCCATGTCCACCAGCGTTCATTCGAACCGCTCCACCAACGGAACCTGGTACGCCTACTGCCCATTCGAATCCGGTCAGCCCCGAGTGAACACATCTGCGCGCGAGCGCAGGCAAGGCAACCGGTCCCCCGGCGCGGACCACCGCGGTGTCGGCGTCTATTTCGCTACCTGCGTAGGGCCCGCCGAGACTTACGGCAATTCCAGAAAAACCGGAGTCCGCTACAAGAAGATTGGATCCTTTCCCAATGATTAGGATCGGGAGATGCGTGGTTTGGTGTGCGGTAGCTACTTGAGATAGCTCCTGCTCGCTGCTGGCTTCGACGTACAAAGCTGCGCTTCCGCCCACCCGATAAGTCGTCATCACCCCTAGGTTTACGTTCGCTCTTGCCAGCGAACCTAGGAGGCCCTTTGCCTCTTCGACCGCGGCTCGGAACTCTCTTTCGGTGCTCACGTGGGTGCCGACTCGCGTCGATGCTGAACTTCGTCCGCTACCGATGTCAGATCACCGGCACCCATGGTGAGACATAGATCTCCTGCGCGAAGTATCGAACTCAGATAGTCGGCTACTTGTTCACGACTTGGCAGATAGGTGACGGACGCGTAGGGGTGCGCGTCAAGCACAGCCCGGAGCAGCAAGTCACCGGTAACTCC
>DASCSY010000237.1:0-2521 GCA_034399415.1 Acidimicrobiales bacterium | reverse complement strand
AGTCTTATATGGCTCGAGAATGGACTGGTCCAGTAGTCGCTGCATGAAGGTGTTGTCGATGCCGAATACGACGTCACCCACCGGGTTGTCAGCACTCAATATGGTTTGTGCCACTAGGGAACCAACGTCACCTGAGGTCAGCACCTCGACACGAATGCCAGTTTGGTCATGGAACGCTTCGAAAACGCCTTCAGAAATGGCAAAGGAGTCGTGAGTGAGGAGGGTGAGTGTGACTGTTTCGTCGTTGTCTTCACGTTGATCGGCACCGGAGCTGTCGGAACCGCATGCGATGAGTGCCATCGAGATTAAGTAGAGCGAAACTAACGGGATGGAGAGTCGTGGCATGGCTACCTCCGCTGGCATTACCCAGATCAGGTCATTTCGGGTCGCCAGCGTGGGTAGCTGACCTCTCAGCCCGGTCGATCCGAGCTCCCCGGTTTTCACTTGTCACCTTAGCGCCCCCGGCAGGACTCGAACCTGCAACCTTCGGGATAGAAGCCCGCTGCGCTATCCAGTTGCGCCACGGAGGCCTGTAGTCAAGGTTGCCATTCGTTGACGAAAATTCCGAACCGAAAAAGAACCCAAACGTGATTTGCTACGAAGGTCTTCGGTCCGGCCAACGAACCATCCCTGATTCAACACGTGGATCGGCTTGTTCGTAGTCAGGATCTTCGGGCCAAGCAATGCGTCCGGGTCCTTCGATGCCGTACCTGATTCGGACCATTTCGTCATGGTTCTCATCGTTGTCTTCAGCCGCAGATATTGCTTCGGCGGCGGTTCGATACCGTGACAAGCGATCCAACATCGAGATGGTCGGAGTCATCATTAACATCTCGTCGGAGTCGTTCAGAGCCAGAGCCTCTGCCGGCCGGATCCACTCGTGGTGTACCGCTTCATCGTCATCGTGAAGGGGTTGTTGACCTCCGGGCATCGCTGTCACAAAGAATCGTGTGTCGTAACGACGGGGCGGACCAAGAGGTGTCACCCATCTGCTGACGTAGTGAACACCTGATCCATCTAGCACGAGGCCCTGTTCGCGGATCATCGAAACAAAGTCGACTTCGCCGGCATTTACTCCGTCCCGATAGGTGGAAAATCGCGTCTCGGTATCGCTGTGGGACAGGTCGACTAACTCTGCGTCTCCTGGAGTACGGGCTAACAGAATTCCGGCCTCTTCGAACGTCTCACGGAGAGCAGCTACCCAAAACGCGACACCACCCTGGTCAATTCCCAAGCATTTACTCGCGTCAACGTCGGTTAGACCATCGACGACCGCGTCCGCTTCGGGTGTGCCATCTTCGGGGTCAACAGCACCACCGGGAAACACCCACATGTCACCGACGAAAATTGACCTGGCGTTACGTTTCAGCATCAGTACTTGAAGATCGGGGCGATCGGCGAGAATCAGAACGGTTGCTGCTGAGCGAATAGCGATCGACTCAGGGTCGTAGTCGCCCCCTGAACCTGGGGACGGGTGCCCGGTCGACGCTGTTTGGCCGGGTTGTGTCATCAGTAGTCAATACCCGCGCAAACCAAACATTCTTCGCTGTCATGTGCAAGTGCGGCGGCGTCATGATCTTCTTCGTTTTGATATTGAGGTGTTTCGTGACGCTCAACTCGATCGTCTTCGTAGTCAGATGAGTTGCCGGCGGTATCGCTGGGCTCAACGGGCGCGAAAACCTTGTCTTTCCAGTCGTCACTGTCTGACCACTGATAGTTCAGATGGGCCATGGCCCCGGGCTCAGTGAGTGATTCAAACGCTTTCAAGGTGTCACGCATGATCGATGCGTTTAATTCTGTTTGGTTGGGGCGGCCCGCGGTGTGTCCTAACGGGTAGTCGAGGTACACCGAACGAGTTGGCCATGCTGATCGTGTGATATCTCGGGCGCTGGACATCGATAGCGTCGGAACGCCTGCCTCTTCAATGGCTCGTGCGATCAGACCCACGGTCTGATGGCAGACCGGTCAGACCGGTACCAGGAGAACGACGTCCACTTCGTCGGCGAGTACGCGGTCAACTAGGGCTGGGATGAGTTCTTCGATGACTCGTCTGGTGCTGTAAATACCACCCATGAGTGTGTATGCGTTGGAGGCGAGGGATCCGAGCGAGTTTTCGTTGATCATGGTGCGCAGTTGTTCGATCGGAAAGACAACGTTGATGTCTTTTCGTGCGTCAGTGAGGTCGTAAGCGAAATGGGTTGCTCTTAGCTCAGAAGTGTCGATGTCGGTGGGTATAGCCCGGTATGTGGTGTCGTCTTTAAAGTGGAAGGCTGTCTGTCCGGTGACATAGATGCCGCCGGTGCAGATGAAACCTAACTTCGATTCCGATAGTGGCTTCGAAAGAGGGGCCCAGTTTGGGGCCTCTTCGCTTTCCAGCCAGCGATATTCCCCATACCCGAGGCCTGAGTATTGCGCTGTGATCCGGGGGATGTAATCGACAGGAGGCTGACGGCGCTGTGCGGTGGTTGACATCTGGTTGTTTTCCTAGCTCAGCCCGAGGGCTTGCGCTCAATTTTGAAGC
>DASCSY010000236.1:0-2524 GCA_034399415.1 Acidimicrobiales bacterium | reverse complement strand
GCTCAAAGCAACACAGCAGGATCCGTGGCAGGAGTTTGCCGACGGTCACAAAGTGGGAGAATTGGTATACGGCCGGGTCACCAAACTGGTTCCTTTTGGTTCTTTCGTGCAGGTTGGCGACGGGATCGAAGGTCTCGTCCATATCTCGGAGATGTCCGCACATCACGTTGAACTTCCAGAGCAAGTGGTCACTCCCGGCGAAGAACTCTGGGTGAAGATCATCGATCTGGATCTTCAACGGCGAAGAATCAGCCTGTCGATTAAGCAGGCCGCTGAAGGTGGCGTGGTTGCGGCAGAATACCAAGAGGCATTCGGAGAACACGCCTACGACGAAGCCGGCAACTTTATCGGCGAATTTGATTACGCGGCCCCTGCCGAAGGCGAAGAATCCGAAGCGGAGCGAGCCTGGCGCGAGTACTACGAAGAGCATGGTGAAGAGGCGTATCGTCAAGCGGTGGCCGAGTATGAGGACAATGACTCAACTGCTGAAGGCGCCGAAGCTTCGTCGGAGGACGAGGTCCCCGCGGCAACTGAGGAAGTGTAGGTAGACAGGTGATAGTCATCGGGCTAACCGGTGGCATAGGGAGCGGGAAGAGCACCGTCTCTGATTGCTTTGTCGAGCGTCACGCAATTTTGATCGACGCGGATGTGATCGTTCGCGAGATGCAAGCACCAGGGCAGGTAGTCCACGCAGAGATGGTTGCCCATTTCGGTGACACCATTCTGAATATCGATGAGTCGCTTGATCGACAGGCCATCGCTGAAATTGTTTTCAGTGACAAAGGTGCCTTACGCCAGCTGAATCGTATTGTTCACCCGCCAGTGAACAGCGAGATCCGTCGCCGAATCCGGAAGGAAGCGGACACTGACAATCTGTTGGTACTCGACATCCCACTCCTTGTCGAGGGGATCATCGCTGGTGGACCTCCGCGTTACATCGTTAGCGGCATCCTGGTTGTTGACACTCCAACGGAAATAGCGGTGGACCGGCTAGTTGCTCAACGCGGATTCACCGAAGATGACGCTCGTTCTCGGATTGCCGCGCAGGTAGCGCGCGAAAAGCGCCTCGAAGTAGCCGATTTCGTGATCGATAATTCCGTAAATCTTGACGGTCTTGATAAGCAAATTGACCGAGCCTACGAGTGGGCGAAAACGTTACCTGCGACCGAGCCGACTCCTGAACCTGAGGACGACTGAAGGTTTTGCGACTTACCCTGGGGCGACGGTCGAGTACCTCATCCCAGGGCCACGACAAGAACCACGCCGGAAAGAACAAGGCCGCTACCCAAATAATCTCGAATGGGATGCGGCTCACGTAACCGAATGAGCGAGATCGTGAAGACTAGAACGATTTCGACTTGACCGAGGGTTCGGACTTTCGCAGCATTCGCTACGGCCATTGCAGCGACCCAACCAGTTGTGCCTGCAAAGCTCATTAACCCGACCGGTAAACACTTGCTCCGGTGCTTCCAGATGGCGACCAATTGACTGCTGTCAGTGATTGCAAGAAAAGCTCCGTGCAGGAGAGCCTGGCACGTCAGAATAGCGAGCAACGTAAGACACGTTCTGTGCCAAACAGAAGCAGAGACAATCGACGTAGTGGCACCGCGGATAGCCACGGCGGAAAGAGCAAAAAAAAGGCCAGCCCCAATCCCGAGCCACGCCGACGGATCCCCCCACCGTTGAAGCGCTGACTCAATGCCTACAGGCGCAGCGAGGAGCACCACTCCAAGGAGCACCACCGCTGCGCCTAACCAACCGAGTGCTCGGAGCGGCTCGTTAAGAAACACGGCGGATCCAACAGCTACGAGAATGACTTCGGCTTTCGAATAGACAGTCCCAATGGCAAAATCTCTCGCCCGGAAGGCTCGAAGCAAGAGAACGGTCCCAGTTATTTGGACCACTCCGGCTGTCCCCGACCAGAGCCAGAAATTTCGCGTCACGTCAACTTCCGCTGGTAGGCGCAGCCAAACGATTAATCCCAAAATCAGTGCAAGCGGCCACGCGAACAAGAAGCGAACGTATGCGGCGCCCGTCGCAGAAAGAAATTGTCGTAATTCGTGCTGGCGCGCAGTTCTCAACACCTGAGCGACTGTCGCTCCTAAGGTCAAAGGCACCCAGATTGCTCCGGTCGACGGCATCCGTTATCTCCTTCGGAGGATCAACCGGTTAGAGGGTCACTGTTGGGGAAGTCCGGCGTCCTCTGCACCCTCAAGGCGTTGTTGGAGCCGATTCATGCCGAGGAGCCAACGATCCGGGTCGGCGGTTTTTCTCTCCATCCAAGTTTGCGCAATGGGATCTGTTAGAACCAGAAAGCGCTCTGCAACGATGGCATCGAGTACTTGCTGAGCTACTTCTGCAGGTTCTTTGATCGGACCCCCTGCTTGGCTCGCCCACTCACCCTCGGCTGCATCGCCCAACATGGGAGTTCGAACGGCCAACGGTGCTAGTAACGAAACGCGAATGCCGAGGTGGGCGTAGGTAAAGGCAAGCCACTCCGCCAAACCGACCACAGCGTGTTTAC
>DASCSY010000235.1:0-2566 GCA_034399415.1 Acidimicrobiales bacterium | reverse complement strand
CCCGACGCTGCTCATGGTTTTGGTGCAACTAACCGGTGAACTTCAATGGTTAGAAGAACCGTACTTACCGAAACGGCAACCAGGATTAGGAGACAACGACACCGGCGGCCTCGAACCCCGACACCAGCAAGAAGTTCGAGAAGCTGCCCTCGAAGCAATCTTGGCTTGGCGTGCAGGGCGAGCGATGGCGATTCCTGAGCCTGATGATGAACTCATTGTCCGCATGCTTAGCGTTTCGATGGCCGAATCGGTCCCGCCTGAATATGGTCAGTTCACCTCTGCGCAACTGGGTCAGGTGCAGTTTTTGGACCACGAACCCGTCAACGCACCAGCCGAGTTCAAAGTGCTTGTCATTGGTGCTGGCGTTTCAGGTTTGTGCGCGGCCATCAACCTCCAGATGCTTGGTATCAACTTTGAAGTAGTGGAACGAAACCCGACTGTTGGCGGGGTTTGGTGGGAAAACCAGTATCCAGGAGCAGGCGTAGATACCCCCAACCACCTGTACTCCTATTCATTCGCTCCTTTCGACTGGAAAAAATATTTTTGCCTTCGCGATGAGTTGCATACCTATCTCGAACACGTCTGCGACAGCTTTGAGGTGCGCGACAAGATTCGCTTCGAGACGGGTGTTGAACGGATCGAGTATCAAGATTCGAAACAGACGTGGGTGGCGACACTTCGCCTTCCCGATGGCACCGTGGAGGAGACTGAGGCGAACATCGTTATTAGTGCTGCAGGAATCTTTAACCCACCGGTTACGCCCGACATTGACGGGCTTGAGAATTGGGAAGGCGAAAAGTGGCACACGGCACGTTGGCCTGATGACGTCGATTTAGCAGGCAAGCGGGTCGCGATCATCGGTAACGGCGCGAGTTGCATGCAAATCGGCCCCGAAATTCAAGATGATGTCGAATCGCTCACTATCTTTCAGAAATCCGTTCACTGGGCAGCGCCCTTCGAGCAGTTCCGAAAAGAAGTCCCCGAGCCGATACGTGTTCTTCTGCGAGAAGTGCCGCTCTACCGAAATTGGTACCGCGTTCGACTGGGATGGACCTTTAACGACCGCCTTCATTCGGCGCTACAAAAGGACCCGAACTGGGAACACCCCGAACGATCCCTTAACGCCCAAAATGACTCACATCGGGCCTATTTCACTCAATACGTTGTAGACGAACTAGGGGAAAAAGCGCCTGAACTTCTCGACCGCGTGCTCCCCACTTACCCGCCCTTCGGTAAACGAATGCTCATGGATAACGGGTGGTACCGAATGCTCCGAAACCCGAAGGTCAACTTGGTAGATGACCACATAAGGAAAGTTGAGCCGGATCGACTGCTGACCGAAGATGGAACTGAGCACGAGGCTGACGTTCTCGTGCTGGCGACGGGGTTTGATGTGCTCAACTTCATCACGACGTACGAAGCTGTGGGGCGTTCTGGCAAGTTACTGACGGAACAATGGGAGAAGGACAACGCCAAGGCTTATCTAGGCACTGTCGTGCCCGACTTCCCGAACTTATTCACTTTGTATGGGCCGAATCTTCAACCCGGCCATGGCGGCAGCCTGATCTTCGTTGTCGAAATGCAGGTCAGATACATCATGGACATGATTCAAAAAATGCTTCGGGACGAAATCGGTGCAGTAGAGATCCGCAGAGAAGTTCACGACGAGTACAACGACGAGGTTGATCGGGCCCACGAACAAATGGTTTGGAAACATCCCGGAATGACTTCGTACTACCGAAACGAGCGCGGACGAATTGTTGTGAATTCGCCTTGGAGGAACGTCGATTTCTACGAGATGACGCGAGAAGTCGATCTAGAAGAATATTTGGCTGAACCGTTACGCGAGCTAATCGCCGATTAGCCGTTCAATTCACTACTGAATGCAGTGAGCACGGTTTCAATCTCACCCTCATCGACATCAAGGTGCAAAACCATCCGGCTTTGCTTTCCTAACCAGCGTGTCTGTACACCCCGACGCAGTAGACCCTGTTCGAGGCCGGACGCGTCGGTAGTGGTACGAACGAAGACCATGTTTGTGTTCTGAGATTCGAGTTCAATCCCGTCAACAGCGGTTAGGCCCTCCGCCAGGAGTTGAGCGTTTCTGTGATCATCAGCGAGGCGTTCAATGTGGTTGTCGATTGCATGCCGGCCCGCAGCCGCAATTATCCCTACTTGACGCATTGCGCCACCCAACATTTTGCGCCACTTGCGTGCCTCTGCAATCACGGGCGCAGAACCAACGAGCACTGAGCCAACGGGCGCGCCGAGTCCTTTGGAAAGGCAGACGGAGACCGTATCGAACGGCGCAGCGATATCTATTGGAGCGACCCCCAGAGCTATCGACGCATTCCAGAGCCGGGCTCCATCAAGGTGGTAACCGAGACCATGTTGATCTGCTAATTCGCGGCCCGCCCAAAGATCTTCGAGCCCTATCACTCTTCCGTCGCTGGTGTTTTCTATGCACAGCAATCGAGTGCGCGCAAAATGTGCGTCGTCCGGTTTGATAGCGAGCTTCGCTATGTCAAGGTCCAGCATCCCTGAACTCAGCATCGGAACGGTTTGA
>DASCSY010000234.1:0-2603 GCA_034399415.1 Acidimicrobiales bacterium | reverse complement strand
GTCATGAACAACTGAACGCTCGTCACCGATTAGCCGATTGAACAGGGTCGACTTACCCACATTTGGTCTACCCACGATGGCAACTCCGGGAACCTCTCCATTGGAATCTGTTTCCTCGGCGGCTGGGGCACCTTCGTCTGCTTGCTGCTCCGAGCTCGGGAGCAATTCAACTATTCGGTCGAGTAAATCACCCGTATTTCGGCTATGCAGAGCCGAAATACCCATGGGGTCGCCCAACCCCAACGACATGAACTCCCAGATATCTTGATCTCGAAGCGGGCTATCGATCTTGTTGACAGCCAGAATTACTTGAACTGCTGAACGTCGCAATAGTGAGGCCACGCGACTGTCTTCGTCGGTGACCCCGGTGGTGCCGTCGACCACCATAACGATCAGATCCGACGTGTCGATTGCTCTTTCGCTCTGAGCAGATACCTTGCCGTCGAGATCGGAACCTGTGGGAAGCCATCCACCGGTGTCAACCAAAAGAAACTCGTGTCCTAACCATTCAGCTTCCAGAGTTTTGCGGTCCCGAGTTACGCCCGATCTTTCTTCGACGATCGCTTCACGTCTGCCAAGAATTCGGTTGAACAACGTGGACTTCCCGACGTTGGGTCTACCAATCACCGAGACTACGGGCAGGGCCTCCGCGGCGGTCATATCGGAGTTCCTTGTTGCAAATCTTTCGAGCTGGTCGTTGTTCGGAGAGCCGAGCGCAGCGACGCTCCGTCAGTCGCGATTACCTCGACTTCGCGTGGTAGGTCAGCTGGGGAC
Source organism: Acidimicrobiales bacterium (assembly GCA_034399415.1). Classification (GTDB taxonomy): domain Bacteria; phylum Actinomycetota; class Acidimicrobiia; order Acidimicrobiales; family Poriferisodalaceae; genus UBA2110. The sequence continues at coordinate 1,829 of DASCSY010000234.1, read as the reverse complement.
AGCCCATCTAGGAATTGCCCGTTATTGAGGCACACATCAGGTAGCAGGTAGCGATGGCCTTCCGGTTCGGAGGATAGAACTCGATGTAGATCTTCACCGACCATGAGCCCACTCGCCTTTACATTGCCACCAAAGAAGCGATTCTCAACTTCGATGATTCGCGCTTTGCGTCTGCCTTGAGATTCGACCAGCGGTGAGAGAATTCTTGCTCCGTACACTCCGGTAAGTATGCCGACTGGGGCATCATCTCGAGTGCCGATCTTCACGGGTATGGGCTTTACACCTGTAAGGGAGTCGGAACTGGCAATCTCACCTCCACGGTTCGAACTAGCGCCCATTCGAAGCGCTCGGTAGCCCTGGGCCGGGGCGCCGTCGACCCATTGAAAGAAGCCGGTTCTGGGTCCGACGTCTGAGAGCCGTTTGCCGGTGAACTCCGCTTCAAAGGCTCTCGCCATTCCAATGCCATCTTCGTGCATCGGAAAGTCTTCATAGGTGTCGACTTCGGGAAAAGATTTTTCGGCGAGGAGATAATATTCGTCTGCAGCGAAGACCATTCTTCGCCCAAGCACGTCAAGGAACCGCTGCTGCCAACGTTCCACGGTACGCACAACGTCAACCGCCTCGTTTTGTGTATGAGCCCTCATCGACGATTCATGGTTGTGGGCGCTAACCCCCAGAGGCACTACAGCTAACGACCTGAGTTCTGCAAAGCGATCAAGTACACCAAGAAGGGTGTCGTCCAGGACGTCCCCGTCGTTTATTCCAGGACATACAACTATTTGGCCGTGGACCTCAATGTTGCAGTCAAGCAGCGCGGTAAGCCAACGCAAACTGTATCCACCTCGCGGATTGCGAAGCATCCGAGTTCGCACAGTCGGATCCGTTGCGTGAATCGATACATACAACGGGGAGAGTCGTTCGGTTACCACTCTCTCCAGGTCTGCTTCAGTAAAACGAGTCAGCGTCGTGAAGTTTCCATAAAGGAACGAGAGACGATAGTCATCGTCCTTCAGGTACAGGCTCCGACGCATCCCTTTCGGTAACTGATAGATGAAACAAAACTCGCAATGATTGTCACAGGTTCTGACTCGATCGAATATGGACGAATCAACCTCGGCTCCCAATGGCTGCCCGGCAGCCTTAATGACCCTTGTGTCTCTTGGCACCCCGCCTCGCTGGACGGTCAAGGTTGGGTCCGCCTCGTCCACTAATAGTTGCCAGCGAATAACGTCGGTCGGAACCTCGCCGTCGATTGCGACGATTTCGTCGCCCGGCAAGAGGCCCGCTAACTCCGCGGCACTACCTGACGCGACGGCGATAACAACCGGCAAGGACATGTAGTTCAGGATACGGGTGAGTGTGTCTGACACCCAGCACGAGGGTCTCGGAACTAGCGAGGCGGTAGCCTCGCTTTGGTGAGTGTGGATCGGGTATTACTAGCGTCGCCGAGGGGGTTTTGTGCCGGGGTGGAGATGGCGATTAAGGCCCTAGCGTGGATGGTTCGTTCGTTTGACCCACCTGTTTATTGCTATCACGAGATCGTCCATAACCAACTCGTGGTTGACCGGTTCCGACAGCTCGGAGTTGTCTTCATTGATGACGTGAGTCAAGTACCAGAGGGGCGCCCGTTAATGTTGTCTGCTCATGGCTCAGCACCTGAAGTCGTGAGGGAAGCTCGGCAGCGAGGCGGTTACGTAGTAGATGCAGTGTGTCCTCTTGTCACCAAAGTCCATCACGAGGTCCGTGTCCGTTCTCAAAAGGGTTATCGAATTATCTATGTAGGGCACGAGGGCCACGAAGAAGCCGTTGGGACAATGGCGGTGGCTCCC
>DASCSY010000233.1:0-2617 GCA_034399415.1 Acidimicrobiales bacterium | reverse complement strand
GGCGAGTCGGGTGGTGTTCATGGACTTACCTGTCGTATTCGATTTCGAGATAGCGGTCACCGGGGGAATGCCGTTTTCGTTTCAACGAGATAACGGAGCGCGACTTGGAGTGATGGAGCGCGAGGCTGGCCCGACCGACGTCCGATGGTTAGATATCGACCCTTGCTACGTATTTCACCCTGTCAACAGCTACGACGTTGATGGTCGGGTAATCATTGATGTCGCCCGGTACCCCAACATGTGGGAGGCCGGAAGCACAGAATTTGACGCCAAGGCGAACTTGTGGCGCTGGGAAATCGACACCGTGGCGGGTCGTGTAACTGAAACGCAGCTAGATGATCGCCCAATCGAGTTTGGCCGCATAGCTGACGATCGGGTAGGCCTGAAATATCGGTTCGGCTATGCGGTTGGCTCCAAAGGAGATAGTTCCGATCCTCAAGCGGGCACCATCGTGAAATACGACTTCGATACCGGTAACTCGTTGGCCTGGGATTTCGGTGAAGGCCAAGACCCCGGGGAGTTTGTGTTCGTGAAGCGGCCCGGATCCACTGACGAAGATGACGGCTGGTTGATGGGGTATGTCTATGACCGATCCCGCGACGGGAGCGCGTTGCTGATTCTTGACGCCGCGGACCCGGGGTCAGAACCCGTCGCTGAAGTTTTACTCCCTCAGCGGGTGCCGTTTGGTTTCCACGGCTCATGGATATGGGCTTAGGCGACGCTGAGTCGATTAGTAGGTCCGGGGTGGCCAGTAGGAAGGTTCATCCCACCAACGACCGCTGAATCTCCAGTTTGAGCTGGAGGTTTCGTTACTCACGGCCGGTCGCGGCCACAGGAGTTCTATAGCGGTAGCGATGGCTGCCGCCTCTTCATCACTCGGTGAAGGCCGAATCGTTCCCAATATGGGGTTGTTCACAATGGAACATTTCCGTGTTTGCGTTTGGGTAGTTCTTCTCGTTTGCTTTCAATCATTTGGAACGCTGCCACGACCTTTTGACGCGTTTCGGCTGGATCAATGACTGCGTCGACGATCCCACGTTCAGCTGCGACGTAAGGGTTCGCATACTTATCTGTGTAGTCATCTACAAGTTCAGCTTTGCGGGCCTCAGGGTCCGCTGCCTGTTGTAGTTCCCGTCGGTTAAGAATTTCCACTGCACCCTGCGGACCCATGACAGCGAGTTCCGCAGTGGGCCAAGCGAAAGAGATATCGCACCCTACGGACTTCGAATCCATCACCACGTAGGCACCGCCGTAGGCTTTGCGGGTAATTACCTGCACTCGGGGAACGGTCGCCTCGCAATACGCGTAGAGAAGTTTGGCTCCGTGCCGGATAATGCCGCCATGTTCTTGGTCCACGCCGGGGAGGAAACCGGGAACATCAACGAACGTCAGCAACGGCAAATTAAAGGCGTCACAGAATCGGACGAAACGCGCGGCTTTTTCTGAGGATTCGATGTCTAGGACCCCAGCCATCACCATGGGCTGATTGCCGACTATGCCCACCGAACGGCCGTCTATGCGTCCGAAACCACAGACGATTGATCCCGCCCAACCGGCGTGATATTCGAGGAATTCTCCGTCGTCAACAACTTCTGCAACGACGTTTTTCATGTCATAGGGGACGTTGGCACTTTCGGGCAATATGTCCCTCAGCTCCGAACAATCACGTTGGGGATCGTCGCTATTCGGCATCTTGGGCGGGTGATCAAGATTGTTTGAAGGCAGAAACGAGAGTAGGTATTTCACATCGTCGAGAACACTCTGTTCGTCACCAGCGACAAACGACGCGACACCTGATTTGGTGCTATGAGATCCAGCTCCACCTAACTCTTCTAAGGTGACTTCTTCTCCGGTCACAGTCTTGACCACATCTGGCCCTGTGATGAACATGTGACTGCTGTCGCGAACCATGAAAATGAAGTCGGTCATTGCAGGCGAGTAGACAGCTCCGCCCGCGCATGGTCCCAAAATCACGCTGATTTGGGGAATGACTCCTGACGCTTGAACGTTGCGGCGGAAGATGCCTCCGTAACCCGCCAACGAGACGACTCCTTCTTGAATGCGAGCACCAGCTCCGTCGTTCAACCCGATCATCGGAGCGCCAACGGACTCGGCGAGATCCATGATTTTGTGCATCTTTTCGGCGAAAACCTCACCCAGGGCGCCGCCGAACACCGTGAAATCTTGGCTGGCGACAAACACTTTTCGCCCATCAATTGTTCCCCAGCCGGTGATGATTCCATCGGTATAGGGGCGGTCGTCTAAACCCACGTCGTGCGCTCGGTGACGCGCAAGCATGTCAAGTTCATGAAATGAATCTTCGTCAAGCAGGTAGTCGATGCGCTCGCGGGCAAGCATCTTTCCTTTTTCTTGCTGGCGAGCGACTGCGCGTTCGGTGCCAGCGCTAAGGGCCGCCTGGCGACGTTGTTCGAGGTCATTCAACCGTTCAGACATGCTGGGATTGGCCACGACAACCGAGCGTAGCGTCCGTCGGCTGCTGCACCCGTCTCACCAGGAATACCTTTCTGTTCGAACGAAGGTTTGCCGTCGGCGTACTTCTGTGTCCACTCACCCACAAACGTGCCCTAGTGCGACCGCAGGCGAATGCGACAGACCG
>DASCSY010000232.1:0-2648 GCA_034399415.1 Acidimicrobiales bacterium | reverse complement strand
GAAGCGTGCCTTCTTTCTTGAGAACGCGGGGACGTTCTCGGTGGGCTCAGGGCGATCAGCTGAGCTCTTCTTCAGCCGTCGGATCGGCCTTTCCAGTGGGCAGGAGGTTCCCATCCATGCAGGGGCGAGGATGACGGGTAAGGTCGGAAATATGCAACTCGGCCTGCTCAATATTCAGACGGGGGGCCTCAGCGTGCACAGCGCGGTGACCGGCACTACCCAGCTGGTCGCTCCCAACAACAATTTTGGTGTCGTACGAGCATTCCGGGAATGGGAGAACCGGTCCCGGATCGGCGGGATATTCGTGTCACGATTGAACACGAACTCGCCGACTGACTACAACCTGACGTACGGACTCGACGGCCGACTCGGAATCGGCCAGAACCTGACCTTCGACGGTTGGGCCGGCCTGACCACCACGCCGCTCCCATCCGGGACACCTGATCTTCGTGAGGGGTTCAACAACGGGGAGTACGGCTATGCCGGCACCGGGAATTTTGTCACCCGCGACTGGGAAATGTCGGGGGGCTATCGCCAGATCGGTAGCGAATTCAATCCCGAGGTCGGCTTCGTGAATCGTAGTGCGTACCGCCACATCAGCGGCCGAGTCCTGTATCACCTCCGTACGGAAGGAGTCGATTGGTTCCGAGAGTTTCGCCCGCACATTTCGGGAAACTCTTTCTGGTCACTCGGAGGCTTCAACGAGTCATACTACGTCCACATCGACAGCCACTTCGCCTTTGAGAACGGCGCCGAAATTCATCTTCCGGGCTGGAATCTCACGGGCGAGGGACTCGACGCTCCATTCCAGATCCGGAACGAGGGCGACCTTCCGGACGGCGGGCGCGGACCTATCATCATCCCAGCTGGCACATACAACAACCAAGAACTCCTGTTTACGGCAAACACGAACCGAAGTGCGCCGCTTTCGGTTTCGGCAGGAGTGACTTTTGGTGGCTTCTACTCCGGCACCCGGTCCTCACCGTACGGGAGCGTTTCCTATCGCTTTCGTGATCGGCTCACGACCTCAATTAGTATGAACTACTTCGACGTGGAGCTGGATGAAGGAAGCTTCACAACCTCGCTTGTCAGGCTCACTGGCTCATACTCCTTCACGCCCCGAATATATCTCCAGGCGAACCTCCAGTATAACGACGATTCGAAGAACCTCGGGAGCAACATCCGGCTAGGTTGGCTCGACACCGCCGGCACCGGGCTCTTCATTGTCTACAACGACACGGAGTTCCTGGGTGACATCGATCCTCTAGGTTTCCGATCGGGACCCCGCCAACGTCAGCTGGTGATCAAATACACGAAGCTCTTCAATCTCAGGGGGTAGTCCGAACATCTTCGGGTCCGCCGAGTCCGAATAACGACTAAGCCTCCATGAAGCAAAACGCATCCGAGACGTCCAGCCTGCACCGTGGGTTGATCCTAGCGGCCCTTATCGCCGCGGGTGAGGCAGTCTTTCTCTTGCCCTTTGTCCTAGCTCGCGTCTTTCGCCCAACGTTCCTCGACGTGTTCGGGGTCACGAACCTACAACTCGGGACCGCGTTTTCCTTGTACGGCATCGTTGCCATGGTGTCGTACTTCGCCGGGGGGCCATTGGCGGATCGGTTTTCCGCCCGTCGACTCATGACTGCCGCGCTCCTCGCGACGGGTCTAGGAGGGGTGGTCCTCACGGGAATCCCATCGGTTCGGGTGATGAACTTCCTGTGGGCCTTCTGGGGGCTGACCACAATCTTCCTCTTCTGGGCGGCAATGCTGCGGGCGACGCGCGAGTGGGGAGGAGCCACCAGGCAGGGTCGGGCTTACGGCCTGCTCGATGGTGGGAGGGGTCTTCTTGCAGCGCTGATTGCATCCTTTACGGTGCTCGTGTTCGCCTTGGCTCTGCCAAGCGACGTCTTGTCCGCTACGCCGGAACAAAGGGCGGCCGCTTTCCGCACCGTCATCTGGGTCTTTACCGGCCTTGTCCTTGGCATTGCCCTGCTCGTCTGGGTGGTGGTCCCGGACATCACTCCGCAAGACGATCGAGGGAACCAGCAGAAGCTCTCGCTCAATGGCATCCTCGGGGTATGCCGGATGCCCGCCGTGTGGCTTCAAGCCGTTATCGTCGTGTGCGCTTACGTCGGCTACAAGGCAACGGACGACTTCTCACTCCTCGCCCACGATGTGCTTGATTTCGACGAGGTGGCCGCTTCGGGGATTGGGACGCTGTCGTTCTGGATTCGCGCGATCGTGGCCGTTGCGGCTGGCTATCTCGGAGACCGCATCGATTCATCAAGGGTCATCGCATGGGGCTTTTCTATCCTCGTTGCGGGGAGCCTCTTGATTGCGTCGGGTGCGGTCGTCCCGGGGGTCGCCTGGATGCTGATCACGACGATCGTCGCAACCAGCGTTGGCATCTACGCGATCCGAGGCGTCTACTTCGCACTACTGGCAGAGGGCGCAGTGCCCCTGACGTTCACTGGGAGTGCAATCGGTGTGGTGTCCTTCGTGGGATTCACCCCGGATGTTTTCATGGGCCCACTCATGGGCGTGCTACTCGACAGCTCGCCGGGTGTTCTGGGCCACCAACACGTGTTCGCGTCGGTGGCAGCATTTGGTATCGTGGGCCTCTTGGCTACAATCGCCTTCAGACGCACGAC
>DASCSY010000231.1:0-2652 GCA_034399415.1 Acidimicrobiales bacterium | reverse complement strand
TTCGCACCTCCGAACTAGCGGAACGGTTAGATGTCAGGCTTCACACCCACCTAGCTGAGAACGCCGAAGATGATGAGTTTTCTTTGGCTCGATTTGGGCGTCGACCAATTGAACTCTATGAAGACGTCGGGTGGCTCACTGATCGGAGTTGGGGCGCGCATGTGGTGCGACCCAACGAAGCGGAGATCTCTCGCCTTGGCGCGGCCGGTGTTGGAATCGCCCATTGCCCCAGTTCGAACATGATTCTTTCTTCGGGAATCGCCCCGGTTGTGGCAATGCGAGATGCGGGCTGTCCGGTGGGTTTGGGATGTGACGGCTCCTCGTCTGCGGACTCGGCGTCGTTGTGGCAAGAGGCACGTCTGGCGATGCTCCAAGGCAAGCTGGTTTCAGGTGCTGATCAGATGGATGCGCGGACAACTTTAGAAATTGCGACGCGGGGCGGGGCGGCCTGCCTTGGCCGGCTTGGCGAGCTGGGCGAACTATCGGTTGGATCGGTTGGCGACGTCGCGATATGGCGACTTGAAGGCCCTCAATTCGCGGGTGTTCTCGACGATCCAATTGAGGGATGGCTACGGTGCGGTCCGTTGGGGGCCACACAGGTGTTTGTGCACGGCCGCGAAGTTGTAAGTAACGGAATCCTTGTGGACCCGAACCTTGAGGAAAATCTCCATCGACATCGTTCGGTCGCTCGACGCTTTCAACCGCGATCATAAACACTCAATCCAACTGCGGCCTGAGAGCGTCTATCGACGAGCTCAGTTCTCCAGGACTACGCCGGCTTCTCGAAGTTCGCTGAGCGCGGAGACAGCGGTGTCATTTGCGACGGCGGCGGTGAGCTCGACAAGCACCCTGGTTGCAAAACCTTCCTTGACTGCGTCAAGTGCCGTAGCGCGAACGCAGTGATCTAACGCCAAGCCCACGACATCAACGTGTGTAACTGCACCATTTCGGAGCAGTGCTGCCAGTGATGTCCCCTCTTCAGTGCTGCCTTCGAAACCTGAATACGCGGCCCCGTACTGACCCTTTCGAACTCCGTAGTTAATATGACGCGTCTCATCTGCCAATGCAGGATGTAACGCAGCGTCCGGAGTGCCCGCGACGCCATGCGGAGGCCAGGAATCTATGAAGTCTGGCTCCTCGGAGAAATGATCTCCCGGGTCTATGTGCCAGTCCTGAGTCGTGGCTACTAGGGCGTACCCGTGATCACTGCTTATTAAGGCGCCGATGTCGGCGGCCACCTGGTTGCCGCCTTCAACAGCGAGGGAGCCTCCTTCACAGAATGTCGGTTGGACATCAACAATGACAAGGGCTCGAACGTTGGTGGAAAGTGCCATGTCCCTCTCCTAACGGTCGCGAAAAGGTGCCGGTATTAGGTGTTCTTTTCTTCTGCTTCGAGTTCAGCTCGGATCTCTTCACCGTGCTGGTCAAGCCTTGGCGCTCCCCGGTAGATCCCGGTCGGGTCGTCGCTGAACTTGATGGGGGTGTTCAACACAACGGTCGGGCGGTGGTGTTCGTGATCGACCCTCACAAGCATCTCCCGCGCCGCGACATGAGGGTCATTAACCCAGTCGGATGGGTCGTAAACAGGACCCACTGGGACTTGATTACCCAGCGTTTCGACTACCTCGGCAGTGGTGCGAGCTGCGGCCCAACCACCGATGGACTCATCGACGTACGCTTTGTTACGTACCCTGCGGCGGTTGCTACGTGTTCGCTCATCGGTGATGAGATCCTCGCGGTCAATGAGTTCGCATAAGAGTTTGAAGTGTGGTTGGGTTGGAGTGGCAATAACGCAATGCCCATCTTTGGTCGGGTAGACGTCGTACGGACTCATTCCGTCGACGCCGTTACCCATTGGGCGCATGGGACGACCCATATACGACCAGACCATCTGGCTTGCTTCGGACATTGTCATCATCACATCAACCATGGCGACATCAATGAACTGGCCCTTACCGGTGTCGCGAGCTCGCCACAAAGCTGCCAGCATGCCGAGTGACGCCATGGTTCCAGGCACCGTGTCTCCAATTGGTGGCCCGACTTTCATGATGTGATCTTCGTCTTCGCCGGTAGCGGCGATCACACCCCCCATTGCTTGCGCGATGAGATCGTAAGCAGGCCAGTCGGCGTAAGGGCTGGGGGCAATACGCGGATCACCAAATCCTCGGATCGCTGCATACACCAGCTTCGGGTTGCGTTCGTGACAAACCTCCCAACCCACGCCAAGGTGGTCCATTACCCCGGCCCGCATATTCTCGATTAGACCGTCAGCTGTTTCAACAAGAGAAAGAAAAACCTCTCGGTCGCTATCGGTGGTCAAGTCAAGGCAAATCGATCGCTTGTTGCGATTTCGCATCGAATAGTTTCCAGAATAAAACCGGTCCTCATCATCACGAGTCCAAGGTCCCTGATGCCGCGTCATTTCCCCTTGCGGTGGCTCGACCTTGATCACATCTGCCCCCATGTCGGCCAGGAGCATGGCCGCAAAAGGTCCGGCCAACGCGTGCGTGACGTCGAGAATACGCAGTCCCTGAAGTGGCCCGGTCGGGCCAGACGCCATTGGAGCAGCGGTCAGATGGGCTTCAAGGTGATCTGTCATGACTTCATATTGCCTTGTCACGCGCCTCGACGCGGCCCAGAGTCATAGGTAGG
>DASCSY010000230.1:0-2667 GCA_034399415.1 Acidimicrobiales bacterium | reverse complement strand
CATAGGGATGAAAGAAACGATTGGGACCGACTCTTGTAAGCCGATGAGTCCGCGCCCCCAACCCCACTGGAACACCATCACCAACACCCCATAGGCAGCACCAATCGACAACAAGTTCAAAAGGGCAGCTTTGACGGGGACAAGTATCGAACGGAACACCAGCATCAGCAGAATGAAACTGAGACCAATCACTCCTGCGATGAAAATCGGTAACCGGGTTTGCACCCGCTCTGACAAATCAGCGAATGACGCGGTTGCTCCGCCGACATGAGCTCTGCCCTGATCGCTTAGAACCGAGGAAAAGATGGGGCCGCGAATCCGATTCAACAAGGCCACGGTTTCGGGGTCCTGGGGTGTAGTCGTCGGGAAAATAAGAATGATTGCTGCTTCGCCGACTGGGCTTCGCTCGGGCGGTTGAACGAACGCCACACCCGGATCATTTTGTAAAGCCGTCGCCAGTACCTTCAACTCCTGGTCGCTGACGTTAGCGGTGTCCAGCGCCACCAAGAGAGGTCCGCTGAAGCCGGGACCGAAACCGTCCGCGAGTAAGTCATACGCTCGCCGAGAGGTTCGTTCTTCAGGGACGTTGCCCTGGTCGGGAAAGCCAAGCTTCAGATCTAAGACCGGGGCGGTTAACGCAAGCAGCAACGCCAAGGTCGACAACATGTAGGGCCACGCGTGTTTGGCAACATGATCACCCCAGCGCTGCCATCCGCCCGGGCCGCTAGAAGGCCGAATCTCCTGTTTGATACGCATTTTCTTGGGATTCACTCGATGTCCCGCCCATCCCAACAGTGCGGGCAAAATCGTGATCGATGCAGCGACCATCAATGCGACCACGATCGAAACGGCGACGGCAGCGGCGGTCATAAATGGCAGACCCGCCATAGCGAGACCCAAAATCGCTATAACAACGGTTCCGCCGGCGAAAATTACTGAAAGGCCCGCTGTCGCGTTTGCTCGACCTGCAGCGTCTTCAACGGTGAGACCATCAGCCAAGCCTTCGCGAAACCTAGTGACGATAAACAGGGCGTAGTCGATGCCGACGCCGAGACCGATCATCGAGGCCATATTCGGAGTCCATACAGGCACATTCATAGCGATGGCTACAAGCCCAATGATTCCGCCGATTCCCAGGGCTAAACCGAACAGAGCCAACCCGATCGGCAAGCCCATAGCGACGATGCTTCCGAAGGCCAACAAAAGCACGAAGACTGCTGAGACCAAACCCAAAATTTCTCCGACGCCAGTTTCTGGTTCATCGACTGCGTTGTAGAGATCTCCTCCGAATTCGATTCTTAACGCACCACTGGTCCCGACAACGTTGCGTCCGGTTTCTTCAAGATCTTCCAACATTGAGAGGGAAGGCATGAGATCAGGGCTGTAGGCAACACGAAACAACCCGATAGTTCCCGACGGGCTAATTGTTTGCCCGGGGATCGGAGGTACAACCCTTTCCACGCCTTCAATTGCCCGAAGCTCAGCGGCGATTCCTTCGATCACTTTTCGTTGGACAGGGTCACTCAGCAGTGATCCAGTTGGCGCTTCTACTACGACTTGAGCGTTGACGCCGCCTTCGGCGGGGAAGCGATCAGCCAGAAGGTCGTATGCGCTTTGGCTGTCGAAATCCGGAACCACAAAGCCGTTGGTCAACTCCCCACCCACCGCTTGGTTGAGCCCGATCAAAATAATTGAAGTGATGAGCCATGCACCGATGGTTCGCCATTTGTGGCGGACGCAGGCGCGACCTAACTGATACAGGAACACGGACACGGTGCCAGTCTCGTTGGTTGAGTGCCCCATCGCACGCGACTGCGGGGTTAATTCACAGGATTTGCGAGTTGTACGAATGACGATGTGGTTAATAGCTCACTGTTGGTCGGCTTGGTACAGGTACTCTGCGAATCATCGATCATGCCGAGCTTCGCCCCGCGGCGTTAAGTGACCTATAGAGATCAACGTGCCTCTTCAGATATACGACACTATGCAGCGTCAAAAAGTGCCTTTCGTGCCTCGGACCGAGGGCGAAGTTGCCATGTATGTCTGTGGCCCCACTGTCTACGATGTCCCTCACCTCGGGCACGGCCGCACGGCGTTGACCTTTGACATGATTCGCCGCTATCTAACTTGGACTGGTCTGACGGTAACTGTCGCGTCGAATGTCACGGACATCGATGACAAAATCATTGCTCGAGCGGGGCAAGAAGGGCGCACTGAACCTGATGTAGCCGCGGAGTTCACGGCGAAGTATGACGAACAAATGGCGCGGCTCGCCATTTTGCCGGCGGACTCCCGTCCTCACGCGACACAGTTCGTTGATGGGATGGTGGAAATTATTTCTCAACTTGTAGATCTAGGCGCGGCGTATGAGGTTGAAGGCAAGGGGGTGTATTTCGCCGTTGAAGGTCTTAAGGAGTATGGCCGTTTGGCTGGTCGAACCTTGAACCAGCTTCGTGATGACGCAGGTCAACGAGTCGACGTCGATGCTGACAAGAGATCTCCGCTCGATTTCGCGCTCTGGAAGTCCGCGAAACCTGGAGAACCTTCATGGTCCACCCCGTGGGGTGCGGGACGGCCTGGCTGGCATACCGAATGCGTCGCGATGTCGCTTAGTGCCCTTGGACCAGGTTTTGATTTCCATGGCGGCGGCGACGATCTCTGTTTTCC
>DASCSY010000229.1:0-2672 GCA_034399415.1 Acidimicrobiales bacterium | reverse complement strand
GTGTCTAGCCGTGGTCGGCGGTCCAACAGACCAAAAACACGCAACTTGGTGGCGGAACAGCCAGCCTGGGAGCAGCCCCGGCACCGATTCGACCCACTGCGCGCCGTGTCTGAAGATGAACTAGACGCCATCCATCACGCCTCACTTCGAGTGCTCAGCGAAACAGGCATCGACTTCCTTGACGCGACTGCACGAAGTCAACTCGCCGCGGCTGGAGCCGACGTCGAAGGTGATCGAGTCAGATTCGAACCGAGTCTCATAGAAGCTCTGATTGCAAGCGCCCCGGCTGAGTTCATTCTTCACGGCCGGGATCACATCCGTGACCTCCATTTCGGCGGCAATCACATCATCTACACCTCGGTCGCAAGTCCCCCATTCGTCACCGGATTAGGACAAGGCCGACGCGACGGCAACCGGCGCGACTACCGCAACTTGATCAAAATGGGGCAAGTCTTGAACGCCGTCCACACCGTTGCCGGATACCCAGTGGAACCGATGGACATACATCCCTCTGTCAGACACCTCGTGGCAACCCACGACATGTTGACGCTGTCAGACAAGGCATCCTTCGTCTACAGCCTCGGTCGGCAACGAAATCTCGATGCTATCGAGATGGTACGAATCGCCCGCGGCATCGATCACCACACACTCGAAAGAGAGACATCCATCTACTCGGTCATTAACGCCAGCACACCGCTGCGGTACGACACAGTGATGCTCCACGGCATCCAAGAAATGTCAGCCCGGAACCAACTCATCATTATCACCCCATTTACTTTGGCAGGGGCGATGGCACCGGTAACTATCGCAGGGGCAGTTGTCTTACAAAACGCAGAGGCTTTGGCCGGAATCGCATACACCCAGGTGGTGCGGCCGGGATCACCTGTGGCATATGGAGGCTTCACCTCTAACGTTGACATGCGGTCAGGCAGTCCAGCGTTCGGAACACCCGAGTATTGGAAAGCTTGTCTCCTCGGTGGCCAGCTCGCACGGCGGTACGGTCTCCCCTACCGGTCTTCGAATGTCAACGCCTCAAATAGCGTCGACGCGCAATCGGCATACGAAAGCATGATTGCGATCTGGGGTGCGGTAATGGGCGGAGTCAACTTACTTCTCCACGGCACAGGCTGGTTAGAGGGCGGACTCCTGACTTCATATGAAAAGTTCGTCATCGACGCGGACCTGTTAAATATGGTCACCGAGATGCTGCGCCCAGTTACCGTCGACGACGCTTCTTTAGCAGTCGAAGCCATCGCTGAAGTGGGACCAGCGGGGCACTTCTTCGGATCGCCTCACACCCAGGAACGGTATGCATCCGAACATTTCCAACCAATGGTTTCGGCCTGGAGCAATTATGAAACCTGGCAGGAGAAAGGCGGCCTAGAAACACATCAACGCGCTGAACGTCTGGCTCAGGAAATTATCGACGCCCACGAGGAACCGCCAATGAGGGAGGAACGTCGCGGCGAACTGGACGAATTCCTTGAACGACGGATCCAAGAGGGCGGCGTTGAAACCGATTTCTAGCCGAAAGGGACGAACCCGATGACAGATCTGCCCTCCGAAACTCAGGTGGTGGTGATCGGCGGTGGCGTGGTCGGGGCAAGTGTCCTCTATCACCTGGCGAAGGCAGGATGGACTGACGTCGTTTTGCTTGAACGAACCGAACTCACAGCGGGATCAACCTGGCATTCAGCGGGAGGAATGCACACGCTAAACGGCGACCCCAACGTCGCGAAACTCCAGCAGTACACCATCGAGCTTTACAAGGAAATTGAAGAGGTATCAGGTCAAGACTGCGGCATCACCATCACCGGCGGAATCATGCTCGCCGACAACGAACAAAGAATGGATTGGCTTCGGAGTGCTCATGCCCGGGGCCGTTACCTCGGCATGGAAACCGAACTGCTATCGGTAGCCGAAGCCAAGAAACTCCTCCCGATCTTCGACGAGCAGTATTTCGTCGGGGCAATGTACGACGCGCACGAAGGTCACGTCGATCCTTCAGGAGTAACCCACGCCTTCGCCAAAGCAGCCCGAGATAACGGCGCTCAAATTCATCGGGACACCTGGGTCAGAGCATTAGATCATGACTCCAAGGGGAACTGGCGCGTTCACACCATCCGAACCAGCACCGGTGAAGATTTAGGATCGATTTCTTGTCAACACGTCGTCAACGCTGGCGGACTTTGGGCCCGTGAAGTAGGACGGATGGTGGGCATCGAGCTACCGGTGCTGGCGATGGAACACACCTATATTCTCACTGAAGACCTCCCCGAAGTAGCTGCCTACAACGAAGCCAATGGACATCAGTTTCTGCACAGCATTGACTTCGGGGGTGAGATTTACATGCGTCAAGAAGGCGGCGGCTTACTGCTTGGCACCTACGAGCATGACGGCCGGGCATGGTCGCCTCAAGAGACTCCCTGGGACTTCGGCATGCAGCTCCTCCCCCCAGATCTTGAACACATCAGCGAAAACCTTGATGTCGGTTTCGCGCACTTTCCCATCTTCGCCGACGCCGGCCTGAAACAAGTCGTCAACGGGCCATTTACTTTCTCTCCCGACGGCAATCCCTTGCTTGGACCGGTCCGAGGACTTCCGGGGTACTGGTGCGCCTGTGCTGTGATGGCTGGCTTATCCCAGGGCGGCGGGGTGGGACTAGCACTAGC
>DASCSY010000228.1:0-2703 GCA_034399415.1 Acidimicrobiales bacterium | reverse complement strand
TTCACTCGAGGACTCCTGCCACCGCGAGTTCCGCAATCTGGTCCGCGTCGTAGCCAAGGACCTGCTCGAGGACGTCAAAGGTGTGCTGGCCGAGCGTAGGCGCAGCGGCACTGACCGTATCGGCGCTACGGGACATGCAGAACCGGGGTCCTTCGACCCACATTGAACCATGCTCGTCATGGGACGCCTCCCGGAAGTGGTTGCGGTGTTGTAGCTGCGGGTCCTCAGCTACCACGATCGAGTCCTGAACAACATGGGCGGGCACTCCGATGGCCTGCAACCTTGAATGCACGTCCGATCCTCCGAGCGTGGATGTCCACATCCCGATAGCAGCGTCAATCTCCTCTTCAAGGACCTGGCGGCGCGCTAGGTCAGCTCCGCGCCAATCTGCAGGAAAATTCAATAGATCGCACAGACTGCGCCACTGCTCATCGTTTTCGCATGCAACAGCAACCCACTCATCATCTCCCGAACACGAGTGAACGCCGTGTGGCGCCATTGACGGATCACCGTTTCCAATCTTTGGAGCTAGTTGCCCATTCACCGTCCAACCAAGCAAATGCGGGGTAAGAAAATTCATTGATGCCTCGGCTTGAGAGAGATCGATGTACTGGCCTTCACCAGTTCGACGCCGATGATCAAGCGCGGCAAGGATCGCTATCTCAAGATAGCGAGGGGATACGTAGTCGGTGTAGGCCCCCATTACTCCGGCTGGATCGCGATCCGGCCAGCCGGTCATTTCGTAGAAACCTGACATTGAGGCGCCCATGGTTCCGAAACCAGCTAGTTCTGACATCGGACCGTCTTGCCCAAACAAACAACTACTTGTCATGATGATGTCAGGCTTCACTGCCCTTAGGTCCTCATACGTGAGGTTCCACCCGGCCATGGCTTTAGGTGAGAATGACTCACATACAACATCCGCCCAACGCACAAGGTCGAGGATCAGATCTCTCGCTTCAGGCTTGTCCATCGCGACGGTAAGGCCGAGTTTGCCCGCATTGAGGTTCTGGAAGAGGCCGCTGTTTTCTGCGCCCCCCTCGTCGTTGAGTAAAGGTTGGAATGTGCGGGCGCCCTCAATCTTGTGGGAGGACTCAACACGCACCACCGTCGCCCCCCAATCTGCTAATACTCGGGTTGCCGCCGGACCGGCCATCACCCACATCAGATCCAGAATCTTGACATCAGAAAGGGGCGCGACAGGAGCCTCTTCGACGACCGTCACATTTGCGACAACACGCGGCTTAATCTCGGCGTTGTGTTGGCCGATAGCGGGCGGCGGCAACGATACGTCGAGTGGAGTGGCGGAGAATTTGGCCATGGGACCAGGAAATTGGACCTTGCCAACATTTGGGCACTCGATTTGACGCCAGAAATCCCGTTCGGCGTACTGATCTAGCTCTGAAACCTCTTGGACATTACAGATCGGAACGACCAATAGGCGCCTCTCGAGTGCTGTCGCTAACAACTCGGCCTTGGTCTTTGTTGCCGAAAATTCGGCAGCGACATCTTGAATGCGGTCGTACTCCCCTAGCCCAATTCGACCAGTCGTCACCCCTTCAACAAAATTGACCCAATCGATCTCAAGATCGCTGTCATCACACATGCCCTCTTCATGGATCCAGTCGAAAAGTCGAGCGCTGAACGGGGCAATTGCTTCACCAAAAAGGATTGTCGTTGAAACGAAGCCGTCCGCCGCGGGCGACCGGAGTCGAATCCGAAATGGGCCCACCGCGGCGCCGCCGCTCATCCGAGTCGTCTCAGGTGAGTTGTATAAGTGACACAGGACCATTGACTGAGTGGCTTGCATAAAGGACTGCTGAGCACTGACATCAACATGCTGTCCCCTACCTGAGCGGTTGCGTTCATGCAGGGCAATGAGGGTCGCTCCAGCGGCCTCAGCGGAAGCATGAAGAAATGCCTGTGGCAGGGGCACCCGTAACGGTGCGCGATCTTCGTCGCCCGTCATCTTCGACACCGCCGCTGCCGCCGCTACGGTGAGATCGGTCGCCTCCCACTCGGCCTTGGGTCCGCTCGCCCCAAATGGAGAAATTGATGTCATCACAATTCCAGGATTCACCGCCGATAGCACGTCGTAGCCAAGTCCCCGCTCAGCCATAGCTCCGGGACGGTCCGATTCGAGCACAATGTCGGCACCGGCCACCAACTCAAGAAAGTTTCCGTGATCGGTCGGATCGTCAAGATCCAAGGAGATGCTGCGTTTCCCGCGGTTGTATGACCAAAACCACAAAGACGCTTCAGGATCACCCTCGCGGCCTGCGACGAACGGGGGGAGCCGACGCGCACGTGAACCGTCCGGCGGCTCTACCAAAATGACCTCTGCTCCAAGGTCCGCCAGAGTGGCCCCGGCCAACTGACCGCGTTCGTCAGTGAGGTCGAGTACTCGATACGGCGACAACATGCCCAGTTTCCCTCTCTTCAACAACCAACCACGAAGCTAGTGCTCGCCGCGATCATGACGGACCGTCGCCTATCAACACAAGCAAACCTGCGTACAGCTCGTTCTATTCGGCGAGCCTTCAGTTACGTTGACGCACAAGTCGCTCAACCATCTTGGGGCCAGGGATCAGCCATGTCAGCTGATAACGGCACTTCAAACGCATTAAGAGTTAAAGAGATCAGGCAGTAATAGCCAATCGTCGTGACAAGCTCAACAGCCCCTTGCTCTCCGAAACAGACAAC
>DASCSY010000227.1:0-2747 GCA_034399415.1 Acidimicrobiales bacterium | reverse complement strand
GTGACTTGCCAGTGCGTCCGATAGGGCTGACTGAGTGCTTGCCCTGTGTTTAGGACTCGGTAGCGGGCCTGGGTGTTTAAGTCGGTGTGCCATTGAGCAGTTCGAAGTAGTTGCCAAGAAATCTGAGAAGCGTCGAAGTAAGGGAACTGAGCCTTCAGAAGGGACGCTGTTGCGGCGACCAGCGGCGCAGCGAACGAGGTTCCCTGCCCCAATCGCACTCCATTACTTGCTCCACCCCCCAGAGATAACAGCTTTACTCCTGGAGCCATGATGTCTATCCAGGTTCCTCGATTACTAAATGGCGCGATGCCCAGAGTCTCGTTGACCGCGCCAACACTGAGAACTCCCGTCGCGGCGGCCGGATACCGCTGGCGCGTATCGCCATCATTTCCAGCTGCCGCGATAACTAGTGCTCCTGCGGCGCGCGCCGCAGCAACCGCGTCTTCAAGTAGCGGCGACAGTTGGGTTCCAGATTGCACGAATGACATCGTGATGATGTCTGCGCCGTTACTTGCTGCGCAGCGAATTCCAGCGGCGATGTCGCTAGTGGTTCCGTTGCTTCCGTTCATTACTCGCACGTCGAGTAGGTCGGCTTTCCAGTCCAAGCCAGTAGTTCCAATAGAGTTGTCACTTGCGGCACCAATCAATCCGGCGATAAAGGTCCCATGACTCGTGTCGTGTGTAGCACTTGGCCCTAGTCCGCATCCAGGTATCCGTCGAACCCGACCGATGAGATCAGGATGCGAGTCGTCAATGCCAGTGTCGACAATTGCGATGGTGATGCCGGGCGCTCCAGTGGTGACTTCCCACGCTGCATGAGCACCAATTGCATCAAAGTGCCAGGGGATTCCATAAGGGGGACACCCGCTAAGGCAAGGGTCGTTGGGGGTCACCGCAAGCGTGAAGGCTGTCTCAGTGTCGCCCTTGGCTTCGATGCCTTGTGCCGGCGCGCCGATCCCGGTGACGCCAGTGGCTACGAGAAGTGCAGCTAACAAGGCCTTTGTTGCAGTCACGTTGTTTCCTGACAGGGGTCCTTTGCTGAGAGTACCGAGCATTCTCGGAGATGACGGGTCGCCTCATCAGATCGAGATGGTCAGGAAAGTTTGCTTTGTTCTAGCTGAATGTCATGTTCGACCATCATGGCGACTAGGTCGTTAAATGAGACTTTGGGTTCCCAACCAAGTTTTGCTTTTGCTTTGGTGGCGTCTCCGACGAGTAAGTCAACTTCGGCCGGACGGAAGAAACGCTGATCGATTCGGACGTAGCTTTCCCAATCGTCAATTTCGGCTGCAGAAAACGCAAGTTCGACGAACTCGCTCACGGCGTGAGTTTCTCCAGTTGCGACTACAAAGTCATCAGGTTCATCTTGCTGCAACATCAGGTACATGGCTCGTACATAATCTCCTGCATAGCCCCAGTCACGTTTTGCGTCCAGGTTTCCTAGAGCTACATGATCTTGTAGACCTAGTTTTATTCGAGCGACTGCGTTGGTGACTTTCCGCGTTACAAACTCAATGCCTCGGCGTGGCGATTCGTGGTTGAAGAGAATTCCGCTACAGGCGTAGAGCCCGTAACTTTCGCGATAGTTGACAGTGGTGTGATGGCCGAAGACTTTCGCCGATCCGTACGGGCTGCGGGGGTGCAACGGAGTGAGCTCTGTTTGCGGCGTCTCTCGAACTTTGCCGAACATCTCACTAGAAGAGGCTTGATAGAACCGGATGGGGTTGTCTTGACCTCCGACGAGTCGTATGGCCTCAAGTAGTCGGAGTACCCCCAATCCTGTGATGTTGGCGGTGAGTTCCGCCTGTTTGAAGGAGAGCGCAACAAACGAGATGGCTCCGAGGTTGTACACCTCGTGCGGTTGGGTGTACTCCAGGGCGGCAATGAGCGAAGAGAGGTCTTGAAGGTCGCCCTCAACCAGTTCGACAAAGGGGAATTGCTCAGTGATCAGGTCCGCCTTGGGGTTATGTTGGCCTTTGATAAGTCCGTAGACCTTGTATCCCTCGTCGTGAAGGACGTCTGCCAAGTACTGGCCGTCTTGGCCGGTGATGCCGGTGATTAGGGCAGTGCGCAAGTTGGGCTCTCCGCCTTCGAAGGATGGAACGCCGAAAGCCTACGACGACACCGAACTCCACGCATGTACCCCCGCCCTCTAATTACCTAAGTTCTGATTGATTACAGAAGGGATCTGTAGACGTCAACGACGCCCCGGGCCGTATCCGCCCAACTAAAGTTTGCGGCGCGTTGTCGGCCGGCCTCGATCAACCGCTCTTGGGTTTCTTCGTCCTCTAACACCCGTATCAGCTCACCGGCAAGTGCGTCAACGTCGCCGGGATCAATCATCAACGCCGCATCCTGTGCAATTTCTGGCAAGGCACCGCCG
Source organism: Acidimicrobiales bacterium (assembly GCA_034399415.1). Classification (GTDB taxonomy): domain Bacteria; phylum Actinomycetota; class Acidimicrobiia; order Acidimicrobiales; family Poriferisodalaceae; genus UBA2110. Next base: position 364 of record DASCSY010000227.1, on the reverse strand, counting down.
GTAGTAGTTACGACTGGGGTACCCAAAGCCATCGCTTCAACTATTGGGAATCCGAAGCCTTCGTAATAACTGGGATGAACGAGAACGGTGGCGTCGGCGACACGTTGATCCCGTTCCTCTTCGCCAACAAAGCCGATTCGTTGAACGCGCGTCGCAATGGCATCGGGAAGTTGTCTTATCGACCGATTCACTCGATCTTCATCATCTCCCGCTGGTCCGACTATGTGAAGTTCTACGTTCTTGTTCATCTGTCCAATTAGCTCGAAGGCTCTAACGAGGTCAGGGAGTCCTTTGCGTCTCTGCGTCGCTCCCAATGCCAGTAGGACAGGCCTGCGACCCTTCTCTTGTTTTTTTGGGCGGCGGG
>DASCSY010000226.1:0-2759 GCA_034399415.1 Acidimicrobiales bacterium | reverse complement strand
ATGCCTTCGCTGAACGCTCCTACGCGCCCTGGACTGACTTGGAAGCGGAGATGCGACGTGCCCGTCTGCCGCTGTTTCGGTTGACACCCACCGCGCAGCAACAGAGTTTGACATCATCGCTTTCAATCTTTCCGCAGAACTCGTGTACACCAATGTCCTCAACTGCATTGACCTCGCTGGAGTGCGAGTTCGCGCCTCCGAACGCGACGATTCCGACCCCCTGATCGGCGCTGGAGGTCACTGTGCCTACAACCCAGAACCTCTGGCCCATTTCGTGGATTTCTTCGTCATGGGCGACGGAGAAGAAGTTATTTCCGAAATCACCGACATCGTCGGAGAATGGCGACGATCCGGTAAGCCGTCAGGCAGTCGAGACACCGTTCTGCATGGACTAGCTCGGATAGAGGGTGTCTATGTTCCATCAATGTATGACGTCGAATACGACGGACCGAAGCTAGTCAGCGTTGAACCGCGCCACTCCGACATTCCGCCGATCATCCAAAAACGTACGGTGGCTGATCTTGCGGACTGGCCCTACCCACGCAACCAGTTAGTTCCTCTTACCGAAGTTGTCCATGACCGGCTGAACGTCGAGGTATTTAGAGGTTGCACCCGGGGATGCCGGTTTTGTCAGGCTGGAATGATCACTCGACCTGTTCGTGAACGCCCGGCTAGCCAAGTACGCGAAATGGTGACAAAAGGTCTGGAACGAACTGGTTACAACGAAGTAAGTCTCACGTCGCTTTCGACAGCTGACTTCAGTGGTATTGAGCAAGTAGTAGGCGACACCATGGATGAACCGGGTACCTGTGGAAGAGTAAGCGTCGCCCTACCGAGCCTTCGAGTGGACGCTTTCACCGTGGGGGTCGCAGCACAAGTGTCACGCGCCCGCAGGACCGGTTTGACCTTTGCGCCCGAAGCCGGCTCCTGGCGAATGCGTCAAATCATCAACAAGATGATCACTGAAGATGACCTCTACGGAGCTGTTCGCTCCGCGTACAGCCAGGGATGGCACCGGATGAAGCTCTACTTCCTCACCGGGCTTCCTTCTGAAATGGACGAAGACACATTAGGGATCGCCGAAATGGCCCGAAACTGTGTTGAAATCGGCGCGCAGTACACCAAAAAGGCTTCAGTCACTGTTTCGCTTGGGGGGTTCGTCCCCAAACCCCATACGCCCTTCCAATGGTTTGGTCAGAACAAGCCCGAGGAATTACTTCGCAAGGTCGCGTTGTTGCGAAACGAAGTTCGGCGGAACAATCGGATTCAACTCAAATGGCATTCACCAGAAGCTGCAACAGCCGAAGGGATTACCAGCAGAGGCGACCGTCGAATAGGTCGGGCAATCGAATACGTGTGGCGGCGAGGTGGAGTCTTCCAAGAGTGGAGTGAACACTTCGACCTGACCTTGTGGCAAGAAGCCATGAACGCGTCAGGCCTATCTCTGGACTGGTACGTACACCGACATCGCGAAGAAGATGAAGTCCTCCCGTGGGACCATATACACGCAGGACTTCACAAAGATTTTCTATGGCAGGACTGGCAAGACGCATTAGCCGGCTACGGCCTTGAGGATTGCCGCTGGACCCCCTGTTACGACTGCGGGGCCTGCACTGAATATGGGATCGAACACGTGGTCGCGTCTCCGCTTCCTCCTAACGGAGGAAGCCAAGGCACCGGCCAAGACCTAACAACTGGCCGTCTGGTGCCAGTTGAGTTGCGCCCCAAAGCGGGCGTAGGGGGTACATAATGCTGTGTACTACCAGGGGTCAACGTGTCGCTCCCACCCCAAAGGGTGGGAGATATCGGTGCGACTAAGAATCCAATTTTCAAAGATTGGCAAAGTTCGTTTCGTCGGCCATCGCGACGTAGCCCGCATTGTTGAACGAGCCCTACGACGTTGCGGTACCCCCGTGACTTACAGCCAGGGCTTCTCACCACGGATGCGCCTAAGCTTCGGTTTGGCGCTCCCTACCTGCTACGAATCCGAAGCGGAATACCTTGATGTGCCCCTCGACCCGGAACACGTCGTCGATGACGGCGTCGTGTGCGTCGGCTGGGGTCGAGGAAAATCCTGCAGCACAGAACAATTGCGAACAACACTCAACGAAACCCTCCCAGAAGGTTTCGAGATAACGGCGCTAGTCATTGAACCCAAGGGCGGCCCTTCACTACAAGAGTCAATTACCAGTTGCACTTGGCGCTTCGATATACGGGGAGCGACAATGAACAACGTCGAACAGGCGATAGCTGCTGCTCTCAAAAGCGCGACGATAGACGTCGAACGAACAAAGAAAAACGAAATTCTCCGCGACAACATTCGCGACGGTGTGCATGAACTTCGGATCGATGGGATATCGGAACTCGGCCCGATCGTTGTCACCGAACTCTCAGCGAAACCACGACTCATTCGACCGAGTGAACTCTTGCAAGTTATTGCACCAGGGAGCGAACTCGGAATCGCCAGACGCACACACCAATGGATCGAACGCGAGGGCAAGCGGAACGAACCGCTCATGCCAACAAACTCGCAAAAACTTAAGGACCTTGCATAATGGATCACAACGAACCCGATAACGGGTCAACAGAACCCAAAGATATGAACACTAAAAGACGACGCAGAATTCTTGGAGGTGAAGCTCCGACCGAAGAGAACGACGACTCGAAACACGAGCACGATCTCAAACCAACCAAGACCGAGCCTCGAAGTCGAACCCGAACACTCGCAAATCAGTCAACGATTGAAAGCAAATCAAAAA
>DASCSY010000225.1:0-2760 GCA_034399415.1 Acidimicrobiales bacterium | reverse complement strand
TTTGCAGCGACGATCTAACCACAAGGCGGCATTTCCTGGGTTGCTTGATCTGAGCGCGGCTGGACACCTCGCAGCGGGCGAAGCACCGCTTGACGGCGTTCGCGAACTTGCTGAGGAACTCGGGGTGAGCGCTAATCGGGACGATCTTGTCCTCTTAGGAGAACGCCGCCTTATTGATGACAGCGGGGAGGGTCTCCTCAACAAGGAACTCACCAGCGTGTTCTTGCTTCGCGACGACCGCCCCTTGGTTGACTACGTGCTCCAAACTGCCGAGGTCGACGGCGTTTTCGATGCGCCTATCGAACACCTTTTAGCTTTGTTTGCTGGCGACATCACCCACATCGACCTGGTTGGGGTAGAACACGCCGGGTCTGACGCTGCCAATGAAGTTTCTGTTCGTGTGTCGCGCGTTGACTTCGTTCCTGGTGAGAGTTACTGGGTCAACTTGTTCATAATGTGCGAACGCCTTCTTCGAGGTGTCCGACCCTTAGCTATTTAGGTCTTATCGGCCCATGCCGATAAGTTGCAACGCTTCGGCCCTGGTTGCGTCGCTGAGGAATATTCCTCGCACAGCTGAAGTAATCGTGAGCGTCCCAGGTTTTTGGACACCTCGCATCGACATGCAGTGATGTTCAGCTTCGACAACCACGAGCGCTCCACGGGGGTCAAGAACATCCATGAGTTTGTTGGCAACCTGACTTGTCAGTCGTTCTTGCACCTGGGGGCGACGCGCATATGCCTCAACCAGGCGAGCCAATTTTGATAGCCCGGTGATCTTCCCGGCTTCCCCTGGGACATAGGCCACGTGTGCTTTCCCAACGAACGGGAGAAGGTGGTGTTCGCACATGGAATAAAACGGAATGTCTCGAACCATCACCATTTCGTCATGTTCTGCTTCGAACTGCACTTCTAGGTGATGATCGGGATCTTCTCGCAAGCCAGCGAAAACCTCCGCGTACATGTTTGCTACACGCTCGGGGGTGCGCTGTAACCCCTCACGCTGCGGGTCTTCGCCGATGGCTTCCAGTATCTCCACCACAGCGGCGCGCAGTCGTTCTACATCGATCGGTCGATCTGTCACGGCACCAGTATTACTGAACTCTTCTGTAGGCACGACCTAGGAACCTATCGGCGGCTTCTGTCGAGATCTACTCGCAGGATCAGCAGAGACGACTTCCGAAGCGATGACGGTCACAGCCACCGCCGCCGCTAACACGACTGACAGTGCCATGGCTTGCCCCCGGAGAAGATCACCTGGGGTCCCTAAGAGTCTGAACACTGCCTGAGGCGCGGTCAGTGTGTCGGCGCGTCTCGGGAGAAATGACGTTGCACCGAATTCGCCCAACGAAATAGCGAAAGCGAAGCCCGAGGCCACAGCTAGGCCGCGTGCGATGAGCGGTAACTCGATCTGTCGGCGGATTCGCGATCGCGGCGCCCCAAGAAGAGCTGCTGCTTCTCGTAACGAGGGATGAATCCTCCGCAACATCGGCACCACCGATCTCACAACGAAAGGGATGGCGACTAAGGCATGAGCAACCGGCACTATCCACCAGCGAGTCCGCCAGTCGAACGGCGCTTCGTCCAACGCGATCAGGATTCCAAAACCGACCGTTACCGCGGACACGCCAAGTGGAAGCATCGCGCCGAGATCGAAAAATCGGCTCATTAATCCGCCTCGCGCAACTATTGCCATTGCACAGATGATTCCGACCGTGAGCGCTACCACGGTGGCGATGGCAGCGAACACAACCGAGTTTGCTAGTGCTTCAGCGGCGGTGGTGGGTAGTTGAGGGATCTTGCTGAAAAGGGCGGTGTAGTGGCGTACACCATATTTTCCTCCAACAGACAGTGACCTCTCAATCATCACGACAAGTGGCGTCCCTAAGAACGCCACGGTGAAGCAGCCGATTCCGATTTTAGTTTTCGCTCCAAGCGGTGAGATCGGGCTACGTACCATTTGGGTCGTAACGTTGGCGCGTCGTTCGAGGGCGGAATTCACCAGGACCAGCACGAGAACCACCACCACTTGGATCAGAGCGAGCATTGCACCGCTGGTCATGTCCCCGCGAATGATTGCGTGTCGATATATCTCGGTTTCTATGGTGGCTTGCCCGAGGCCTCCTAGGACTAACACGACGCCAAACGATGTGAATGAGAACAGGAATGTGATGGCCGCGGCAGCGTAGAGCGCTGGCTTAAGCCGTGGACATGTCACTCGCCAAAACACTTCAGCGTTACTACTTCCCAGTGTTCGGGCCTGTTCTTCAAGTTGGTGATCTAACCCGGACCAGAACACACCAACGGTTCGCGCCACGACCGCAAAGTTAAAAAACGAGTGAGCAATGATCACCGCGGCGGCGGTGTGATTCAAGTTGGGTACACCCAACGTCGAATTCATTTGTTCGAACAATTCTTTGAACGCTCCGCCGACGACGATGGTGGGAAGCACAAACGGAACGGTTACCAGTGCTTTTAGAAATGCTCCCTGTTTCCCTATTGTTCGAGCTATCAGGGCGGCGGCGGGTAAACCTACGCAGAGGGTGAGCGCTGTTGACGCGGCTGCTTGCCACAGGGTGAACCAGATCGCGTTCCTCGCTCGGGGCGATTCGACGATGTCTGTGAAGCCATTCCACCCTTGGCTTATCGAATTAGCCAGAATGGTGAAGACGGGATAGAAGAAGAAGAGCCCCAAGAACACAACGGGGACAGCGGCGATAACAATGTTTGGTAACCGCCGAGACAATTTGGACCAGTCCGGTG
>DASCSY010000224.1:0-2766 GCA_034399415.1 Acidimicrobiales bacterium | reverse complement strand
ACCACCACGACGGCCGCCCCGGCTCTCTACGACCGATTCATGGGCGTTTTGACCAGTGGTGTTAGTAATTCCGCTGCGCTCGTTTCAGGATCTGCCGACGGATACTCATTCTCGGCGCTGCCGGGGGCGAAGGTAACCATCAGTCTCAGGTCTACCGGTGACACGTATGGAACTGGCACCACCGTTGATCCATACGTGGTTCGGAACAAGTTGGACATGCACCTGAAGATCTACGACTCCACCGACACTCTGGTGCACGAGAATCGAGACTTCGACGGCACGCACGCCTACATCTCCGACTACATCTGCGACGCACCGGGCACCAAGACCTACACGGTGGTGGCGACAGACGAGAACGCCCTCTCCACCTGGGGCGACTACACCATGACCTTCGACTTCGAAGGCAAGACGGGTGAAGGCACCAACACCTGCCTAATCAGGGGGGGGTAGCGGCCGTCCAGTCGAGGCCGAGACAAAGGTCGACCCGCGCCGTGTTCCGTGTCAGATACTTGACCTGACGCAGAAGTCGTCACCCATGCAGTGCTCCACCTGACGGGCGTTGTAGGGACCAAGGGGGGTCTCAACCAACTCGAAGAAGTATTGGTCAAACGCAACTGCATGCCAGTAGAACCACCCTCGTTGGAGAGATGATCCACAACGCCTACGAAACTGCGGTGTCGTAATGTCAGATCGCGCCAATTCGCCTGTCGAGATTCCCAGAATCATTAGTCTCGACGACCACCTAGTCGAGCCCCCACACCTATGGGAACAATGGTTGCCAGAAAAGTTTCGGGCAAGAGGGCCCCACGTAAAACGTCAGCGTGTGGGGCCTCTCGGATTACCTAACAAAGCTGGGACGCCCACCGACGGGGTCGATGTCCCTGAGGGAGAATGGTGCGACGTTTGGCATTTTGAAGACCTCGTGTACCAAACAAAGCGTCCTATAGCGGCGGTTGGGTTCCCATCGGATCAACGCACCCTCGTACCAATCACTTATGAAGAGATGCGACCTGGATGCTACGAGCCCGCAGCGCGAGTGTCAGATATGCGCAAGAACCACGTCGAGACATCTTTGACGTTTCCGACTTTTTCAAGATTCTGTGGTCAAACCTTTCTTGAGCGATCCGATAAGGAACTCTCTCTCGCTTGCGTACGCGCATATAACGACTTCATGGTCGAAGAATGGTGCGGGGACTCTGATGGGGCGTTGGTGCCGTTGATCATTATTCCACTATGGGACGTCACTCATGCAGTCGAAGAGGTGCGTCGGAACGCAAATCGTGGTTGTCGCGCTATGTGTTTCTCTGAACTTCCTACAAACCTTGGACTCCCATCAATTCATTCGGGTTACTGGGATCCACTATTTCTTGAATGCCAGGAAACTGGTGTAGTCGTCGCGATGCATATTGGCTCAGGATGGAAGGAACTACCCGGCTCACCTGATGCACCACCGGCAGTCTCTTTCTCACTCTCCTCAAATAACGCAGCAGCTTCACTCTGCGATTTTCTATTCTCAGGAGTCTTGGTGAAGTTTCCCGGTTTGAAACTCCTCTATAGCGAGGCCCAAATCGGTTGGATCCCATACATTCTTGAACGCGTCGACACCGTCTGGCATGAGCACAGGGCGCGGGCCGGGGTATTCGACCTTGTTCCAGAACCTCCTTCTACTTACTACTACAGGCAAGTTGTTAGTTGTTTTTTTCGGGATGATTTCGGCCTTAAATCATTGGACGAAATCGGAATAGACAATATTGCGTTTGAGACAGATTATCCACACGGTGACTCAACCTGGCCAGACACGAAATTACTTGCGACAGAGATGATGAAGCATCTATCTACTGAGGACGTCTGGAAGATTTTACGAGGTAATGCCGCGCACTTACTAGGTCTTTCTATTGAAGCCTTAAAAGCTTGATAGCGAACCTAGTGTGGTATATATGTGAGACTTAGATGGTATTAAATATCTCACTAACTAACACGATAACTGTTAACAAAACTCTTCTTGATCGTCGCCGATCTACCCTTTGCTTGAAGAGCCGCTTGACTGTAATAGATCTCTGCTTGATCTCAATTGCGGTCTGGGCCCTTAATTAGCTTCCTGCTGGGCGTTTCCAATGTCCCCTGAACCGTCCTCGTGTGACGAAAGTGAAGTTGATCGAATATCAGACCGAACAACGAACGGTGGAGTCGTTGCCGTTGAGTTGAGGATCCTGACAAGGTACTCACCGATTACACCGAAGGCGAAAAAACTGAGACCAAACATCGACGTCATTAGCAGAGCCTGAGTCGTAAAGCCCGGCACATTTGAGCCACCAGTCATATACCTAACTAACAGATACATTACGTAACCAAGGCTGGAAATGAGACCGAGAAGCCCGATTGTCGCAAGAAATTGGAGAGGTAGAACCGAGAAGCCAATAATGTTCCCCATCACCTGGCGGAGCAATTTGCGAATGCTGTAGCCGCTCTCTCCGACTTTCCGCGGGTGATGCTCGGTCTCCAAACTGACCACGCGGTCCGTCACGCGTAGCAAGAGTGGCCCCACCGCTGGGTAAGGAAGCCGGACACCTCCGAATGAACTTGTGACCGCACTAGTCATCAGCCGAAAACCTGAGAACTTGAGGTCGCTGGGCTTATTCAGAATCACGGTGGTCATCCGATTCCTCGCACGACTACCCAATCTCCGCCACCAAGAATGCTGTCCCTCACGCGGGACACCCATCACTACATCACACTCGGGATGCTCATCGAGATACCTGACCAGAA
>DASCSY010000223.1:0-2803 GCA_034399415.1 Acidimicrobiales bacterium | reverse complement strand
GCCAAGGTCACGATGTCGACGTTGCCGGTTCGTTCCCCATTTCCGAAGAGGGTTCCTTCAACCCGATCAGCGCCAGCCATGACGCCAAATTCAGCAGCAGCTACTGCGCACCCGCGGTCGTTGTGGGGATGAAGCGAGAGAATGATGGAATCTCGGTCAGCGACGGTGTTGTGGAAAAATTCGATCAGGTCGCCGTAAAGGTTCGGGGTGGACATTTCGATCGTCGCGGGCAGATTCAGGATGATGGGGTCGTCAGGAGTCGCCCCCCATTCGGCTGCCACTTGTTCGCAAATGTCAATGGCGAAGTCAATTTCGGTGCCAGTAAATGACTCTGGCGAATATTCAAATCGAATATTTGAACCCTCTGTCGCTTCGCGCAGTTCACGGCATTGACGAGTTCCAGTGAGAGCCATGTCAATGATTCCGTCCAAATCAAGTCCGTACACGACTCTTCGCTGGAGAGTTGACGTCGGGTTATAGAGGTGCACTATCGCGTTATTTGCGCCTTCGATTGATTCATAGGTGCGATCAATGAGCTCCGGGCGACTCTGAGTCAACACCTGAATCCAGACATCGTCGGGCACAAGTCCCTCTTCGATGAGAATTCTGCAGAAATCGAAATCGGGGGCTGATGCGGACGGGAAGCCCACCTCGATTTCTTTGAAACCCATTTCAACCAACGCTTCGAACATCTGCCGTTTTCGGGGGACGTCCATGGGGTCGATCAACGCTTGATTGCCGTCTCGGAGATCAACCGAACACCAAAGAGGGGCTTCATTGGTCACCCTGTCGGGCCAGGTGCGGTTCGCTAGATCTGGCGCATACGGGTAGTGGATGTACTTGCCAAACGGCATCGAACTGGGCTGCTGTTTACTTATGCCCTTCACATCTGCCATGGGTTAATCCTCCATTTGCGCTTGGTTCCGCTGTTTACACCGCTTTCCTTGCCGTTTTCTGCCCCGAAAAGCAGAAGAACCCCCCGACCTTGCGGCGCAGGAGGTTGTGGCGAGGGCCCCTATGTGGTGGCCCTCACCTAGGTAAGAAGAAGCAGTCCGCGCAGCGATCCGTTCACGGCGTAAACGATAGCACCGGAACGAAGAGTTGGTGCATCGCAAAATTTGAGGAACGTCAGATAGTGAGGGCTGTTAAGCGGCCGTTTGCTGTGTCATGAGCTGGTCAAGAAGGCCTTCTCGAAGACCCACCGTTGAAACCACGGCCTCGTGTACCTCTAGTGATCGCATCGTTTGCCGCAGAATCATTACCGCGAGCGGCAGATACAGAGATCTTCTTTGGTTCATCCCGGGAAGCGCCAAGCGAGCGGGTAACGAAAGTTCAGAAAACGTTTTAACGAGATGTCCTAGATCCGAACAGTCGATGTGGAGACCGTGAATTTCATCGGGTACTTCGGCTCGACGAGTCGTGTGGATCAACCTCGCTGCGGCCCGCGCCATTCCGCCAGTTAGAACAACTTGTTGCCGGGGAGCAGTCTCAAGATCATTGATTGCTGGTTTGAGTGCTTCGGCTATGTGATGTTCGAGCCGAATTCTCGTCGATGTTTCGAGGTAGCCCTCGTTGAGGGCGCGCGGAGCTAAAACGCTTGTACCTAACGGATAACTGAAGTTGTGTAACGGATTTTTTACTCCTGTTGGCCCGCTACCCAACCCCAGGCTGCCGCCGCTGAGATCGACCATGGTGACACCAGGCAGAAAAGGAAACTCGTTGACCACTGCTCGCCAAGCCAGAGCGACTTCTTCGCCGGGAGACAAGACCTGTATCGGGCAGCCGATCTCCCTAGCAATGTGGGCAGCAACGGCCTCACCATTTGCGGCCAGGCGAAAAGACTCAGTCGCTACTGCAACGACTCGTTGACAGTTGTGCATCCTGGTTGCGGTCATGAACTCGGCTGTGATTCGGGTTGCGGCCGATATGTCCTCTTCGGTAAATGAACCGTGGGTGCTAACAGATGAACCGAGATGAAGGTGTTGGCTCCTGCGCTCTATGTGTCGCCCATCGTCGATAGTTAAACGAAGCCCTGTACTTCCTATCTCGATTAGCGCAGCCCTCACCTCCCTGAGGCTAGGAAGATCAGGCGGGCCAGTGGTGGATCTCAGGCAAAGCGTGTGCGCGGTTTACGCGACTTCGAAAGTGAAGTCCGGTAGCACCTCGACGGAACGCCCCACATGCTCCTCTTCCATCATCGCGTTCATGAGATCGGCGTCGCTGGTGCCTGCCCACTGACGGCCGTTCGTGGTGCGTAGTGCAGCGAGCCCTCGTTCGGGTCCTTCTGCTCCGTGCATCACTGTGTAAGCCTCAACGGTTGCGGGACCAACGTGGTCGGCGTCTAATTCGATGCTCGGGAAGCCCTCGATTTCCTTTTGGCAGTCTTGATGTTGAAACCCGTCGGTAGGCGGAGTGGTGCTGTACACCCCAAAAGCATGTTTGGTGATGTAGCCACCATTTGCAGAACAAAGCCCGATAGTTCCGGGGTCGTCACGTAAGACGTTGGCCATTGTTGCGATGGAATGGGTCACATAGTTGTTCAGGGGACCTCCAGCGAAGGTAAGTCCACCCGTTTGAGTGAGTTGTCGATCAATCCCCAGACCCAACTCCGTTGCCGCGATTTGTACCGCCGAAGGAAAGCAGCTGTACAGGTCAACCCGGTCCAGATCATCGGGGGTTACGCCTGCTAATTCCATAGCCCGCCTTCCAGCGACTCTGATAGCCGGCGACGAGTGGAGATCGCCTCGGTTGGACACGAAGTTGGTATCAGCTCCATCGGTTCCTGATTGCGGGAAAAGCCAGC
>DASCSY010000222.1:0-2854 GCA_034399415.1 Acidimicrobiales bacterium | reverse complement strand
TCGCAGAATGCTGCTGCTGCGCACGCTGCGGTTGCACGCCTCAGTGCCACGAACCCCGACGCTCCCCGTAACGGAGAGGCGTCGGCGATCTCGGTGGCTGAAGGCGTAGGTGCCCGGAGCAAGAACCCAGCCCTTGGCATTGCCCAGGGCGTGTTGGGGAGCGCGTTGCTGGAGATCACCGCTAGTGGCGCCGATCCGGCCCAGGCGTTGGCCAGTGCCGAAGCCGCCTACATCCAAGAAGCCACCGACGCCGGCTTCTTGTCCGGCGGCTGAGCTCGGCTCTACGCCTAGTGAGGTAGCGGCCGCTACAGGCGGACTAACTAAGGGGTAATCATCCCACCCGGGACCGACGCAACTCTGCGCCGGCCCCGGGTGGGGCCCCGTAACTGGAGGAGGGGGACCATAGACCGGAAGACATTCGCCGGTTTCACAATTCCCAGCGTGCTCATCATGGGCACGCTGATGGTGTTTCCGCTCGTCACCACCATCGTTCTGTCCTTCAACCGCATCTTTTTGCGCGACCTGTCTCATCGAGAGTGGATCGGGTTTGCGAACTACACGGACGTCCTGGGGGACCCTGATTTCTGGGACGCCGTCCAGCTGACGACATTGTTTGTGGTCGCCGTCGTCCCGATACACCTGGCGTTGGGTTTCGGAATCGCCAGCCTGCTTGACCGGGTTGTTCGCGGTCGCAAGATGTACATGGCTTTACTGCTGTTGCCCTTCATTGTTACGCCGGTGGTTGGGACGCTGATGGTGCGTGACCTCTTCGACCGGGGCGGCCTAATCGCGTGGCTGTGGGAAGTGCTCACTGACGATCCGTTCGTGATCACGAGCGGCAACGTCAAGTGGATCCTGATCATCCACGGCATCTGGTCGACTACGCCATTTGCTGTGATTGCCTTGTTTGCTGGCATGCAGACGTTGCCAGGCGAACGGCTGGAGGCAGCGGAGATCGATGGCGCCGGCTTCTGGGCCAAGCAGCGATTTGTGATGATTCCGCATCTGAGGTCGCTGATCATCTTTGTTTTGCTGATCAGCATCATGGACTCCTACCGCGCCTTTGACAACGCCTTCGTGTTCGGCCAGAGCGTGGGGAAGTCGGCGTTCACGGTGATGGTCTACAACTTCGATGTAGCCCTTAGAGGCCAGTTTGGAAGCATCGGTAAGGGAAGCGCTATCGCCGTGATCACAATCATCGGCATCTTTGTGGTCTTAATCCCGTTTCTGCGCAAGTCTTACAAAGAGCAGATCGCAGAACGATGAAACAACTGCGCAGTTACTCCAAGACGGCCGGCATCCACGGCACGCTCCTGGCAGTAATCATCGTCTCGTCGGTGCCCTTCTATTGGGCGGCACAGACATCGATCAAATTCACCCGCGACACCATAAAAAGGAAGCCCACCCTCTGGGGATTCGACGTTACTGCTGACCCCTATCGCAAGTTCTGGTTTGTCAACGAAGAACAGAATATGTGGGCCGTCGGGCTCTTCTTCCTGGCCCTTGGTGCGGTTATCGCTGCGATCTTGTTCATTCGGAAGCGGTGTGAAACGACGTGGCCCTTGACGCTTGCAGTACTGGGGTCCCTCTGGGTGGCACTCAATCTGTTCCCGAAGACCTTCGACATGAATCGGGAATTCGATTACTTCGTCAACTCCATCTTCGTGACCGTGCTTACTGTGATCATCTCGATATCCATCGGGATGCTCGCGGGGTACGGCCTAGCCCGATACTCCGGTTTGTCGGGTGCAGTCATCCTGATCGTCGCCCTTGGGTTCCGTGCCCTGCCCCGAACGGCATTCGTTCTACCCTATTTCTACGTCGCCAAAGAGCTCGGCATCCTCGACTCGCGGCTGGTAATCGTGTTGGCCCTCGTGGCGGTGAACCAGCCGTTCACAATCTGGATGCTGCGCAGCTTCTTCATGGAGGTCCCCAGGGAGATCGAAGAAGCAGCGATGATGGATGGAGCCACTCGCCTCCAGGCCTTCCGCATGGTGGTGGTACCCATGATGTGGCCTGGCATCATCGCCACCTCACTGTTCACCCTGCTGTTGGCCTACAACGAGTTCCTCTTCGTCCGGGTACTCGCAGTCACCAATTGGACCTTGCCCGTCGCCATATCCGCGCTCACCGGTGGCGACAGTGCAACCACAGTCACAGAGGGGGCGGCCGCGGCAGTGTCCATAACGTTGCCGATCGTGATCTTGATCATGATCTTCCAGAAGCACCTGGTGAAAGGCCTGGGCGCCGGGGCGGTGAAGGGATGACGGCGGAACTGCAGCACGCGAAGCAAGTGGTGCTCGAGTACTACGACGTTTTCGATGCTGCTCCTGTCGATCAACTCGTGGACGTGCTCCGAAAGCACACCACCGATGACTACTTCTGGCGGGGTGTCCACCCCTTCTACGAGCAGTCGGGTGTCGACGCAGTGGCGAAGACGTTCTGGGTTCCGCTTCGCCAGGCGTTCTCACCCCTCCAGCGACGACCTGACGTTCTTTTCGCCGGAGTCAACACTGTTGATGACGGACGGGAGGTCTGGGTTTGTCAGATGGGCCACCTGCTGGGCTTGTTCGACCGGCCATGGCTAGCGATCCCGCCGACCCAAAGGATGTGTTTCCTGCGGTACGCAGAGTTCCACCGGGTCGACGGCGACCGGATCGCCGAGACGACGCTGTTTCTCGACGTGATCAGCGTGATGCAACAGGCCGGCCAGGACCCGTTGCCGCCTCAGACAGGAGCGTCACATTTGCATCCAGGGCCACGCACGCATGACGGGGTTCTACTTGAGGCCCAAGATCTCGACGAAGGCAACAGGACAATGGCGCTCGTTGACAAGATGATCGACGACCTTGAC
>DASCSY010000221.1:0-2905 GCA_034399415.1 Acidimicrobiales bacterium | reverse complement strand
CATCGGCTCCGGGTTATCGGTTGTTTTGTTGGGGGTCGCGACTGGGGTGAACCTTGTGCTGGTCGCCGCGGTGCTAGCGGGCCTCAGCCAAGCTGGCTATATGGCCCTTTCAGCAACTCTTGTGCAGGGTGTAGTAGCCGATGAGTTCCGCGCCAGAGTCATGGCGCTATACATCATGTTCGCTGCAGGGCATATGGCTATCTTGAATCTTGGCTACGGGCAGTTGGCTGAAATCGTGGAACTTAGGGCGCTCCTCGTGGTTCCGGGTCTGGCTTGGATTGCAGTTTTCTTGACTTCGGTTGTTGTGTCGTCTGAGGTCAGAAGTGTGGCCACGCGGGGCCGTTTCACCCACCATGATCCAGTGGAGGATCTATCAAGGCACTTGGGAGGCCGCGAATAAGTGGGGTGCGGCCTATGCGGGGACCCGACTGGGTCAGAGCATGTCAGTTGGCCCGGGTTCCAGTCCCACTTCGAGTTTTCCAACCAATTGAGCTGCGCGATCCCAGTCGTAGACGACGTGACCTTTGATGGTGACAAGGTCGCGATGGATTCGCCCCAAGGGTGAATCCTCAAAGAACACTGACGCCCCGGCTCCTTCCAACACGATGTTGACTGCTTGGAGTGATAGTCGAACAGTGTGGGCCGCTGCCAGCCGGTAACGGCTGCGTTCGTGCCGGGTGAGTTCACCTCCATTGTCGTAAATGTCGCAGACGTCGTCGATCGCGTTTTGCCATACGAGCCGGGCGGCTCGAACGGTCGCGAGTGCTTCTGCGAGTCGAACGTGAGAAGCAGGTTGCTCCGATTGGCGTTCCCCGGCCGAATAAGGCAATAGCCGCTCGCGCATGTGTTCGCGAAACAGATCTACCGCAGCCTCGGCGCCACCCAATGCGGGTGACGCGGCCACGAGCACCAATACTGGTGTAAGTGGATAACGGACGAAGGGATCAGAGCGGACGCTTGCCCCGGGGGGCTGATCGCCTCGAAAATCTGTAGCGGCGATAGTTCGGTGTTCGGGGACGAAGACTTGATCAGCGACAATGTCGTTGCTTCCAGTTCCGCGCATGCCTGATGTGTGCCACACACCGTCAACTGTGACATCAGAGAGCGGAGCTAGGCAGTATCGCGATTCGGGATCACCGTCACGGACTACCAACGTATTAACCATCACCCAATCGGCGTGCTGGACACCTGTCGCCCACTGCCAACGTCCCGTCATGTGATAGCCGCCAGAAACGGGCGTTGCCGTTCCTGTGGGGGCGAGAGGGCATGGCATTACCACGTAGGGCCGCTCGGCCCAAAGATCATCCTGGAGAACCTTTGGACCCCGTGCCACGAACCAGTTGTGCAGCATTAGGAACGAGATGGTCCAAGCTGAAGACATGCATCCGTGCGCCATCGCACGTGTCATTTCGGTGATGGAGCGCAGGCCCAGGCCCCAACCTCCGACATCTGATGGAACTAGAAGTCGAAAAGCACCCGAGGCAGTGACTTCATCGATGGTGGCCTGAGGCAACTCCCTCAGCTTTTCGGCCTCGCTTGCCCTGCTAACTAAAGCGGGTACCATCCCCTCCGCCCAAGTGACCGCTTCGTCATGGGTCATTGCCTGATGGATGCCTGCCCCTGAATGTGCTCTATCTGGTGGTGGCTTCATCGGCCGTGACTCTAAAGCCTATGAACTGGACTCGCTGCACCGTTCTCGGCAAACCGTGGAGGCCCGTTACCTATCAGCTGGAAACATCGACGATCATGAAAAGATTGCTGTCGGCTTATGTCGAGTGGTGACCGAACCGAAATGAGCAGCCTCGGGGGAGCGAATCACCTTCGCTAGTAATCAACAGGTATCTGGATGCTTGCGAATACTGTCATCTGTTCGGCTAAGTCCAGCAACTCGGCGTAGAATCAAGGCCAAGCAGAAGGATCTCATGGACGCTACACCTGACACTTGGCGGTGGATCTGGTTAGTGATTGCCGCTGTGTTCATCACCGGTGAGATGTTTGTGGCGGGAACTTTTTTTTTGATTCCTTTCGGGCTTAGTTCGAGGGTGGCGATTGTCCTGGCATTTCTAGGTGCACCCCTCTTGGTCGATTGGATTGTCTTCGTCGGGTTGGGCGGTCTTCTCTTCTCGATTTTCTGGAGAAGAAGCAGAACTGCCCTAGCTGCTATGAAATCCCCTCCAGGAGCGGGCCATGATCGTCTCATCGGAGCACTCGGACGAGCACTCGAAAACATCCCTGCTGATCCGGCAGAGTCAGGCCTGGTCAAGATCGGCGGCGAGGAGTGGAGAGCCGTATCTGATGCAGGCCCAATTAGTTCAGGAACCACCGTTGAGATCATGGAAATACGAGGTACGCGAGTCGTGGTGCGCTCTAACCCAGAACAAGGACCGAAATAGTGTTTAGCTACTTTCTTTTGGCGCTCATAGCCGTAATCATCATTCTGTTTCTTACTTCAGGCGTGAAGATCGTCCGCCCATATGAGCGGGGCATCATCGAACGACTTGGCAAATATAAGGAGACAAAAGAATCCGGACTTCAGATCATCGTTCCGTTCATCGACACAATTAAACGAGTGGACATGCGGGAACAAGTCGTGGATGTACCACCCCAAGAGGTCATTACCGCTGACAACGTGGTCGTCTCGGTAGATGCCGTCGTCTTCTACGAGCCGACGGACCCTCAGCGTCTTGTGTACAACATCGCCAACTTCGTGTTGGCCATTACGAAATTAGCGCAGACCAACTTGCGAAACCTTGTCGGCGACCTACAGCTTGATGGGGCCTTAACATCGCGGGACCGCATTAACGCCGCCTTGCGCGAAATACTTGATGAAGCCACCGACAAATGGGGCGTTCGTGTGGTCCGCGTAGAGATTCAACGTATCGATCCTCCACCCGACGTGATGGCG
>DASCSY010000220.1:0-2923 GCA_034399415.1 Acidimicrobiales bacterium | reverse complement strand
GAATGCATGCCACCAAAAATCGATCCGAGGGTTAATCCCGTCGCGCACCCCGTAGTTCAGCCCGATGAGGAACATAAATGCGAACGTCATCCAGGCAAAACTCATCATCTCGCCGATGATGATGTCCGTTTCGATGTAGCGGCCGGTGTAGCGGGTGACCACGTTGAAAAACGACACTAAGAAGACAAGCCACCCCAGGTATTTAGCCAACCCACCAGTGAAAGCGGTGATCTTCTCAAGCCTCACACGCAAAGCATGAATAGCGGTCAATCGCAGGCTCAGGGCGAAGAGGGCAACCAGGCAGAGCCAGTGCCACCAGGCGAGGTTGCCAATCAAGTAGTCCACTCCGACCACCGTGGCAATCGCCGAAACCAACATCAGCGCAGCAACGACGACACCCAGCGGATGGATTCGACACCACAGAGCGACGTCTCGCTCGATTCGGATGGGTTCGATCTGATCGCCCATGGGAGCGTCTGATGCCTCAGGTTCTGGTCTCTCAACAGGAGCACCATGCTGGCTCTCGGACATACTCACCCCCAATTCGACTTCCGGATCGACGCACTAAAATACTTCCGGCCTTAGCGACAAGAGCAACTTTGTATCACAAATCTAGCTTGCCTACCGAAACCGGCGAGACCCCAAATCGCTGTACCTCGCTTCACCGCCGGTGAAAATCCACCGCTATCACTGCCTGTCGAGCTACCCGCCACCAACTACGCGAATACTGCGCTCAGCGAGAAGCCCAGGACTTCGCTGTTGCCGACACGAGACAATCAGCGCTGATGCTTTCGAGCTCAACCTCCGTGAACCACAATGGCGAACTCAAGAAGTCGCCTCGACGAAGACGCGAAAGAAGGGAAGTGACGCTGGAATTCAACAGCTGGGGTATTTCTCCTATCCAAATAGGTATAATTATCCCTCGTGAAAGTCTCGCAAACCACGGTCGTCACACCGGCCATCGGGAATATCTGGACTGACGTACGCGGGCGCGCCATAGCTCGGTGCGTTATTATTGCTCCACGATTTTGTGACACAATATTGGAGATCTCCGGAAGGTAAATCTTGCGTAAAGGCAGTGTGGCGTATCGTGTTATGGACAGCCTCCGTGACGACCTGTTTGATGGCAAGATCCCACCCGGAACATGGCTGCGCGAGGAACTCATCGCCGAACGCTTCGAGGTCGGCCGATACACGGTCCGCTCAGCTATCGAGCAGTTGGTCAGCACCGGCCTGCTGGTCCACGAACCTAACCGCGGCGCCTACGTGTCCCCAATCTCCACAGAGCGGGTCGAACGCCTCTTCGAGTTCCGTCGGATCATTGAGGTGGGAGCTCTTCGGCTAGCACTCGAAACCGAAGCCGATTTGTCAAAAATTGTTGCCGTCGCCGAGATAATGGAATCCTTCAAGATGGACACCCCTTGGCACATAGTCATCGAAGCGCATAACGACCTCCACCGGGCCATCGTCGCCGCGTCAGGGAACCCCCGACTCCTCGATACCTACGATCGATACCGGGATGATCTCCAGTTCATGTTGTCCTATCTAGGCGAAGTCCATTCCGTGGATACTTTTGTTCAGCACCACCTAGAACTGGTCAACCAAATCCGCCTGAACGGCATAGAAGCCCTCGAATTACTTGAGTTCGACCTTTCCCAGTTCGGGGTGCCACCACTGTTAGAGGCCCTCTCCGGACTCGAGGAGACCACATATTCAAGGTACCCGAGCTAACCAACTATCGATAGAACAGCCTTCTGTTTCCCGCTCTAGCCGACTCCGGCTCCTTTCGCGATCATCGTCAGTTTGCTCCACTCGCTTCAAGCGCCGCCTCGGCAAACGCTAGCGCGGATACCAGAAGGGGAATCATCGATTTCAGGACCGTGGTCAGCTACCCATTGTTTCGCGGAAATAGTGCGGTGAGTCGCTATTGGTAAGCATCGTCTGGACCATTCAAACGACGAAGGTGGTTTAGATATGGTCCCCAACGCCATACCATCTCGTCCCCATCTCGGTACCGCGTCACTACGAGCTGTTTGTTATTGAGATAAAGATTCAAACGCCCGTCCTCATAACGTGCAGCCACATTTATCTCCGCGCCCCCGACCCCCTCGTCGCTCATCAGCAAACCCCCAACAGTCAGGTCGTGAATCACCCCTCCGCCGGTAGTTACGATCCGGGTTCCTGCCTGCTCGTTTCGTTCGATGTGTCCCTTCAATGGGCCCTTGTATACCTGCCACACTCCGCGAAGGTCGGGCGCGTCCATCGGTAGGGGTTCGTCGCAACCTGCCAATACCAACGGTGGCCATTCTCTCCACCTTCCGGGTGGTGTGCGAACCACCGGTAGATCGACCGCTTTGGTTACCGTCGAATCGAGCGTCAGTGCCAGGATCGGTATGTCATAGTGGTCGGCGGCGATCGGGGGTCGAGGCGGGTTCCGCCGGACCCTGATTGGTGCCAACAGCATTGCACCGAGCGACTTGGCCACCTGCATGGGTTTCATCAATTTCCCACCTCCGTCTACTTCTGGAACTTCGTTGCAGTTTCTAACCGCTCCCTGCAATGCCTTAACTGTGATCAACATCGATGACTGGGGAGGCGGGGGTGCCGGCTACGCGGATCTCAAGGATCAGATCACCGGGTTCGACCGACGCAGCGTCGCCGACGACCACCCGTTCGACCACCCCGGCGATTGGCGCCGTGATGCGCGACTCCATCTTCATCGCCTCGATTGTGGCAACCAGCTGACCGACCTCGACCACCGCCCCGACCTCGGTCTTCACGCTGACCAAGCCCCGGAAAGGTGCGGCCACATGGCCAGCGCGGTTCGAGTCGGCCTTCTCGGTTGCGGTCGTCGCGGTCGCAACCGACCGATCGATCGCATCGATTGGCCGGAACTGACCGTTCAGGCGAAACATGACGGACC
>DASCSY010000219.1:0-2961 GCA_034399415.1 Acidimicrobiales bacterium | reverse complement strand
GGCAAAGAAGTTCTTGGATCGCTCTGCGTCTCGGGGTTTTACTCCGTGCACAGCGACCGCGTCGCGGGTTATCTGGCTCATCGCAACGGGATATGACCGGTAGCCGTCCAGGGTGCCATCTTCAAGTGGATTGCTTTCGTAGCCCGCTTTTTCCAGGTTACGTTCGTTGAAAGCATCCGAGTTGATGATTATCGACCCTCCTTGAACAACGTTATGAAGTTGCGCCTTTAGCGCTGCCGGGTTCATCGCTACCAAAACTGTTGGGGCGTCGCCCGGTGTGGTGATGGCGAAGTCGGATATCCGAACCTGGAGCGCTGATACGCCCGCGAGGGTTCCTTGAGGGGCTCGAATTTCTGCTGGGAACTCGGGCAACGTAGCAAGATCGTTACCTAACGCAGCCGAAATGCTGGTGAACTGGTCGCCGGTTAACTGCATGCCATCACCGGAGTCACCAGCGAATCGAATTATGACTTCACCAAGTTCCTGAAGCGGCAGCTCGCGCGGTGCTGTATCAGTCACGGACCCTCCCGGGGGATGGTGGTTGTCCGAACTCGAACCTTATACGTGCAGCGAGCCAAATACTCGATTAATTGGGTTGGGTTCATGAAGATCAATTAGGCGACCGTAATGGACTCATCGAGGTAGACGTCCTGTATCGCGTTGAGAAGTGCAACGCCCTCGCCCATGGGTCGTTGAAATGCCTTACGACCTGAGATCAGTCCCAAACCACCGGCACGCTTATTCACCACCGCGGTCATCACTGCTTCGGCGACGTCGGTGGCGCCCGAGCTAGCGCCGCCGCTGTTGATCAAACCGACTCTGCCCATATAGCAGTTCACTACCTGCCAGCGACAGAGGTCGATTGGGTGGTCAGAGGTCAACTTGTCGTATACGTCAGGATGGGTTTTCCCGAATCCCGGAACCGTGTTGAACGCCCCGTTGTTCTCGGGGAGTTTTTGCTTAATGATGTCTGCTTCGATCGTCACTCCAATGTGATTGGCTTGACCTGTCGCATCCGCAGCCACGTGATTGTCTTGATCCTCTGTATTGATCGAGCTGTTACGCAGATAGCACCAAAGTACGGTGAACATTCCTAGTTGGTGGGCTTTTTCAAATGCCTCAGCTGTCTCTTGGATCTGGCGTCCGCTTTCCTCACTGCCAAAATAGATCGTGGCACCGACTCCTGCGGCGCCCAGATCGTAGGCCTGCTCAACGGAGCCAAACATGATCTGGTCGTAGGTAGCTGGATAGGTCAATAATTCGTTGTGGTTGAGTTTCACGATGAATGGGATGCGATGAGCGTATTTTCGACTCACCGATCCGAGAACGCCAAAGGTGGTAGCGACCGCATTGCAGCCACCTTCGATGGCTAGCTCAACGATATTTGCCGGGTCGAAGTAACTGGGATTGGGAGCAAATGAGGCGGCCGCTGAGTGCTCAATGCCCTGGTCTACGGGAAGGATTGACACATAACCAGAGTTCGCCAAACGACCACTACTGAACAGCGACTGCATATTCCTCATGACCTGGGGCGACCGATCGGTGCTCGAAAGCACCTCGGTCACGAAGTCAGGTCCAGGGAGAGTGAGTAAATCTTGCGAAATGGTCTCGCATTTGTGCTCAAGCAGGTAGCTGGCCTGATCTCCGAGTAAACCTTCGATGTCGACGCTCACGCCACGACTCCTTAGGTGTCTGATGGGTGGGTGGAAATGCTGCCCAGTGGGGCCAATCCGATCGTAGTCGCCCTATCTAAAGAAAAGGTTGAGGTAATTTGGCCGAGCGTCACTTTCCGTTCTCAGAACTCACGTCAGCGATGCAAGTCTGTCTTCCACGTCCGCGTAACCAGCCTCTATTTTCTGGATTCGTTCGAATCCGCGGCGAGCACGCTGATAGTCACCAGCTTTCTCATATAGGTCAGACAACGCGTACCAGAGCCGTAGGTGGTAGTCACGGGCCCTCTTTGGGCGGATTGGCCCCTGTTCAAGAAGACGTATACCACCAGCTAGATCTCCTGTATCAGCGAGGGTCCCGGCCATAACGATTCGTCCCTCTGAGATGATCGCTGCTTCGGCGCCGGCGAGGCGCAGCTCGTCCCAAAGCCGGCGGACTTCTTCGGAATTACCGAGCGCCCGATAACAGTCGGCCATAACAGGGAGTTGATCGATCGAACCAGTCATATCGGTGAAGGTTTGTAATCGCGCTACAGCCTGATTCCACCGTCCGAGACGATAAAGGGTGAGTCCGTAGAGTTCATGCAGGTCTGGTACTTGTGGGTGCTTCTTGATTAATGGCCGCAGTATGTCGTCGACTGCGCCGAATCGATCTGACAAGAACTGTTGTCCGGCCTCTCGAAGTTGTTTTAGGAGTCGCTCTCGATCGCGCTTCGATAGGTGTCTCGTGTGTGCAGCATCCAACTCAGGGAGTGGCATCTGGGGTGGCCGGCGCCGAGAATGCGGTTTAGACGACTGATCGCCAACTCGTTCCCACCGATCGTGATCCTTTCGCGTCGGGGGCGGCAACTCCTCGGCCGCGGGTCGCGGGGCGCCGGTGTCGATGCTGGCGTTGTGCGCGCCCCGACGTGCAACACCACCCCACTTTGAACCACGAGCGTCGCTTCCGAAGTGCCTTTCAGGTTTCTCGACCCCGGGTCCGCGGTTCCCCTTAGGTGAATTGGCACCGCGACTAGAAGGTCCGGTACGGGAGTCGCGTCGACCATCACCTCTAGAGGGTTTTCGATCGGTGTTTCGATCTTTTCGCTGAGGTCCGCCCGAGCGCTTCTGGTCTCCTCGACCGCTGTTCTTACGGCGCCCGGTTCGGTCATTCACATCGGTCCATGCTAGGGGCGTGAGGGACCTAATCCGGTCGCTAAGGGGCCGATTACCTTGCCAGCAAAATACGGAAGGCCCCGCTGCTCGGACGGATCCAAAATATTGGTCCATCGGGCGAATGGGGCCCCCTTAG
>DASCSY010000218.1:0-2968 GCA_034399415.1 Acidimicrobiales bacterium | reverse complement strand
GACCTAGATGACATTGGAAAAACTAACCGTCATTTCACTTTCTTCGAGATGATGGGCAACTTCAGCTTTGGAGACTATTTCAAAGACGAGGCGATTCCTTGGGCTTGGGAATTTGTCACCGAAGTATTGAATCTTGACCAAGAACGGCTCTGGGTCACCGTCCATTTGAGTGACGATGAAGCTGAAGAGATCTGGCGCACTTCTGTAGGGCTTCCCGCCGACCGAATCCAGCGTCTCGACAAGGACAATTGGTGGGCGGCTGGAGACACTGGTCCGTGCGGGCCATGCAGCGAAATTTTCTACGACCTGGGACCCGAATACGGCAATGACGGTGGACCTGCCGAGGGAGACGAAGACCGCTTCATCGAAGTTTGGAACCTCGTTTTCATGCAGTTTTCCAATGATGGCTCCGGCACACTGAGCCCCTTACCTCAAACAGGTATTGACACTGGCGCAGGCTTGGAACGACTCCTTGCGGTGCTGCAGGGGGTTCCCTCAGCATGGGATATAGATCTATTCGCCCCTCTGCTAGCCGAGGCTGAGCAAATAACTGGGGTGGCTTACGGCGAACATTCTGAAGCAGATGTTTCCATGCGGATCTTCGCGGACCACGCGCGAGCTACAGCCTTTTTGATCAGCGATGGGGTGTTCCCATCAAACGAAGACCGTGGCTATGTCCTTCGTCGCATAATCCGCCGCGCAGTCCGACACGCGTGGACACTTGGCGTGGATGAAGTGGTGATGCCACGACTCGTCGAGGTTGTGGCGGAGGTAATGGGCGGCCACTACCCCGACTTACACAAGAATCTTGACTTCATAAAAGATGTTGTTGGACGCGAAGAAGAACAATTCCGTCACACTCTTGCCACAGGATCACAAATCCTCGATGAAGCAGTGGCGGATCTCAAGAAAGGAGATCCACTGACGGGCAGTATCGCCTTTCAACTTCATGACACCTTTGGTTTCCCAGTCGAAGTAACCGAAGAAATTCTTTCGGAGCGAAAACTCACGTTGGATCGAGAAGGTTTCGACATAGCGATGGAGGAACAACGCGAAAGGGCGAGAGCTGCGAGATCGGAAGGGCCGTCAGTTGCGAGCGAGACCTACCGAGAAATCATTGAACAATTCGATGTCACAGAATTCGTTCGAGATTCCCCTCGCGTTGACGACGCAACAGTTCTGGAAGTAGTCGAACTTGACGATGGTCAAGTGGAACTCTTCCTCGACAGAACGCCCTTCTACGCGGAGAGCGGCGGACAAGTCGGCGATGTGGGAACTATCACAACCGACAACGGTGTCGTCGAAGTAGATGACTGCACATTCGCACTACCGGGACTGCACCGCCACGTGGGTCGTGTTACCACAGGTAGCGTCTCAAAAGGATCAGAAGCCTCAGCTGAGATCAACGATGAACGACGGTCCGCCATAAGGAGAAACCACACTGGGACACACGTTCTCCACTGGGCATTACGCGAAGTCTTAGGTGAACATGTCAAACAAGCGGGTTCTCTCGTCGCGGCGGACAGGTTGCGATTCGACTTCAGCCACTTCGAAGCTGTCACGGTTGCGCAACTCTTAGAAGTCGAAGATCTTGTGAATTCCGAATTATTGACCAACGACAGTTGTCGTCACTACGAGACCACCATGGAGCACGCTCAAGAGGTTGGAGCAATAGCATTCTTCGGCGACAAATATGGAGACATGGTCAGAGTTCTGGAAGCGGGCCGGCACTCGCTTGAATTGTGCGGGGGCACACACGTCAAAGCCCTGGGCGACATCGGACATCTCCGCATTATCTCCGAAAGCAGCATCGGCTCGAATCTGCGACGCATAGAAGCGGTAACAGGATTAGCTACCGTCGAGCGACTCCAAGACACTGAAACAACACTTTCCGAGATCGGCGATCTACTCAATGCATCAACAGACGAAATAGCAGAAGCGCTGCGCCGTCGACTAGGTGAGATCAAAGAGCTCCGAAATCAAGTTAAGGCACTACAACAAGTCGCTGCCGGAGCCCGAGCAGCAGAACTTGCCGATACAGCCGATGACGGAGTGGTGATTGCTCGTTTAGACGGACTAGAGCGCGACGAACTTCGCGACCTCGCCGCGGCCATCAGAGACCGGTCAGGAATTCGAGCCGTGGTGCTCGCTGGCGCCCCCGAGGCCGGGGGAGTTGCCCTTGTAGCAGCCGTGGTCCCCGATGGCGAACTCAACGCGTCCGACCTTATCGACGAAGCGGCTAGAGCGGTTGAAGGTGGCTTTGGTCGCAAAGGCAATCCTCCATTAATAGTCGCCGGAGGAAAGAAGGTTGAAGGTATCGAAGACGCCCTAGACCACGCTCGCGTCGCCGCAGGCCTTAGAGGAGGCTGATTCCTCCCATGAGAGCGGTCGGAATCGACCTCGGAGAAAAACGCGTCGGTGTAGCCGTGTCGGACAGCGCCGGACAGATTGCCACTCCCTATGAAGTCTTAAACCGAACCGGCAGGCGCGAACAAGACCACAGCCGCATCGCAGCTATCGTCGCTGAGGTGGAGGCAGAGATACTCATCGTTGGGCTTCCGTTATCGCTTGACGGCAGCGAAGGGAAAGCAGCCCGAGAGGCGCGAGGAGAAGCTGGTCTGATCGAGTCTCTTCTTTGCATCCCAGTCGAACTGCATGATGAACGATTCACCACCGTTGAAGCCGAACGCGTCCTGAAAGAACAGAATCTTGACGCTCCTGCTCGGCGGAAAGTCATCGACAAGGTCGCGGCCGCGATCATGCTTCAAGCCTGGTTAGACGGTCAGTGAACGGTCCGTCAGGCATGTCTCTGCGTGGATTTCGGCCCCCGCCACCGCGTCAGCGACGCGCTAAGACCGCCAATAGCGAAGGACGCGAGGGGGTTGAATACGAGACAGTCTTTGTTCGAAAGGGCAAAGGAACGACACTAGCGCTCCTCTTTCTGTTGCTACTCGTAGTGATCGCAGCA
>DASCSY010000217.1:0-3000 GCA_034399415.1 Acidimicrobiales bacterium | reverse complement strand
AGGCCCCTACGGATCGCTGCAGCTCATTGCGGAAGCAATCAAGTTCCTGCAGAAAGAGGACATCCACCCTGCGCAAGCGGATCGACGCGTTTTCCGAATGGCACCAGTGGTGGTGTTGGCCTCGACCTTCCTGCTGTACGTAGTCCTCCCCGCTGGTCCCGATGCCATCGTCCAAAATCTTGACACGGGCGTCTTCTATGCCATGGCGGTCTCTTCGCTGTCAGTGCTCGGCATTTTGATGGCGGGCTGGGCGTCGGCAAACAAATACGCCTTGCTAGGTGGGCTGCGCGCAGCTGGGCAATTGATTGCCTACGAACTGCCGCTAATTCTCGCGGTGATGGGCGTTGTTGTTCAGGCAGAAACGCTCAACCTACAGGGAATAGTTGAGGCCCAGGCCACAGGTGAAATTTTTGGATTCGGTGCAATTGGCAACCCATTTATCCTCACCCAATTCCTGGCATTTCTCATTTTCATGATCGCAGCTCAAGCCGAACTTACGCAAACGCCATTTGACATGCCTGTGGCGGAAACTGAGCTAGTCGGTGGATTCCATGTCGAATACACCGGATTCCGGTTCCTGTTGTTCTTTATGGCGGAGTTTGGAACGGCTTTCGCCTTCTCGGCGCTCGCCGCGGTCATGTTCCTAGGAGGCTGGTGGATTCCTGGGTTCGATGTTCACGACAACGTCTTAAACATTCTTGGACCCGGCGTGATGCTCGCCAAGATTCTTCTAATTGCTTTCATCATCTTTTGGATTCGGTTCACGTATCCACGGCTTCGCGAGGACCAACTTCAGAAATTTGCCTGGAAAGTACTGATTCCTCTCGCTCTTGCAAACATCGTGCTCACCGGAATATTCAAGGTGGTCTTCTAATGCCGCAGCTCCCAGGTCTTATAAAGGGTCTCGGCGTGACCGCCCGAACAGCGAGAAGAACTCTGTTTCCCAAACGCGGCTGGAAAACCTTTATCCCGGCACCCCAGAAAGGAGCCGTTACCGTTCAGTACCCCCACGAGAAAGAAGCGCCTCCAGACCGGGCTCGCGGCGTTATCGCGCTCCATGAGGAGAACTGCACCGCTTGCATGCTCTGCTCGCGACAGTGTCCTGATTGGTGCATCTACATCGAAGGGCACAAGGTCAAAGCCCCACCGCGCCGCGCAGGAGGTAAACCGCGGACTGTCAACATGCTTGACCGGTTCGACATTGACTACGCGCTTTGCATGTATTGCGGCATTTGCGTAGAGGTGTGTCCCTTCGACGCGTTGTTCTGGACGCCAGAATACGAATACAGCGAACCGCGAATAGCCGACTTGCTGCACGACAAAGATCGCCTAGGCGAATGGATGGAGACAGTCCCTGACTTCCTTGACTACGAGCCAGGTTCGGAAGAAAAAGTCAGAAAGGTTCCAAGGTAAAGCTGCATGGTTGCGCAGAACATCTTCTTTGGGATCATCACCGCGATAGTGGTCATCTCCGCGTTGCGGATGGTAACGACCCGCAACATCGTGCACGCGGCCCTGTATTTAGTGGCGGTTCTGGCAGGACTCGGAGCCCTGTACATCCTTCTAACCGCCGAGTTTGTGGCCACTACCCAAGTCCTGGTGTACATCGGCGCCGTCATGGTCCTCTTCTTGTTCGGCATCATGCTCACTAAGGCACCCTTGGGAAGCGTCATGAAAATGACAGGAACTCAATGGCCTATAGCCGCTGGGGTGGCTGTTCTCATAGGAGGCGTAACCGTATATTCGGTTATAGATCGCTTTGGATCAGATCGTCTTGTAACTGACGGCCCAATCTTTCGAACAGCAGACGTTTCGGACGAAGTTTTCTCCACCTACATCATTCCTTTCGAGGCCGTATCGGTGCTCTTATTGGCCGCGCTCATTGGGGCTATCGTCCTAGCGAGGAAGGACTGACGTGCTTCTGAACCAGTTCCTGATTCTCGGCGCTTTCTTGTTTGCAGTAGGCGTTTATGGAGTCCTCGCGCGACGCAACGGTGTCATGGTGCTGATGTCTATCGAGCTAATGCTCAACGCCGTCAACATCAATTTGGTGGTCTTCGGAGTCCAGCACGGCGTCGTATCGGGTCAAGCCTTTGCACTCTTTGTAATAGCAGTCGCGGCAGCAGAAGTTGGTGTGGGACTGGCCATCGTTTTGCTGCTCTACCGCAACCGAACCAGCATCGACGTCGAAGACTTCGATTTGATGAAGGGATAAGGCAGCGCCATGTGGATGTTAGAAAACGCCTTCATTATCCCGCTCATACCGACCATCTCCTTTGTCGTAATCCTCCTGTTCGGCAAACGATTCCTTGGAACGGACCGCGTTCATCTCGTGGGTATCACGGCTCTCGGGCTCGTGTGGGTTCTGTCAGCGGTCGCGGCTTTTCAATGGACACAACGTGTAGAGGACCCACCTCCCGACGCGGTTGTCCAGATGGAAGCCCACGCCGATGAGCACAGCGACGACCACGGTGATGATCATGCAGTGGTCTCTGAGGGCAAATCAAGCGACGACCATGGTGGCGGCCATTCGAGCCCTCTCATTCGACCGGTTATTTCAACTTTTTCTCACTGGTGGTCTAACGGAGGAATCGAATTCGCCGTCGGCACCCTGGTCGACGGCCAAACCGTTTTATTGCTCATCGTTGTCGCCTCTATCTCCCTTCTCGTCCACATCTATTCAACTGAATATGTAAAGGGCGACTCTCGGTACATCCATTACTACGCCTTCCTAAGCCTCTTCACAGCGGCCATGTTGTTCTTTGTCATGGCGCAGAACATCATCCAACTGATCGTCGGTTGGGAACTTGTCGGCGTGTGTTCATTTGTCCTCATCGGGCACTGGTGGGAAGAAAAACCCAATACGGATGCAGCACTAAAGGCGTTTCTCACTAATCGCGTCGGAGACATAGGACTTATCATCGGCATGATCGTCCTGTGGGGGACCTTCCAAACCTTCGATATCGATGCGATTAACACCCTGATCTCAGCGAACCCCGA
>DASCSY010000216.1:0-3004 GCA_034399415.1 Acidimicrobiales bacterium | reverse complement strand
AATACGAGGTCTTCAAGGAATACACCAAACTGGTCGACGATCATTCCGAACAGTTAGCGACACTCCGCGGTCTCTTCAAGCTCACCCCCGCCCCAACTGGCCCTATTCCACTTGAGGAAGTCGAACCCATCAGCGAAATAGTGAAGCGATTCTCGACGGGCGCCATGAGCTACGGCTCGATCTCAGCTGAAGCACATGAAACTCTGGCGATAGCCATGAACCGCCTCGGAGGAAAATCCAATACTGGCGAGGGTGGCGAAGACCCGGAACGCTTCGTCCCAGATAGCAACGGCGACTCCAGACGGTCAGCGATCAAACAAGTAGCCTCCGGTCGCTTCGGAGTTACTTCGGAATACCTCGTGAACTCCGACGACATCCAAATCAAAATGGCTCAGGGAGCTAAACCCGGCGAAGGTGGACAACTGCCCGGCCCGAAAGTCTGGCCGTGGATAGCCAAGACACGCCACTCCACACCCGGAGTAGGACTGATCTCTCCACCTCCGCATCACGACATCTACTCGATCGAAGATCTCAAACAACTCATTCACGACCTCAAGAACTCAAACCCCCAAGCGCGTATCCACGTGAAACTCGTCGCGGAGGTCGGCGTCGGCACGGTGGCTGCCGGAGTGTCAAAAGCCAAAGCAGACGTTGTCCTGATATCAGGACACGACGGCGGAACGGGAGCCTCCCCACTCACTTCACTCAAACATGCAGGCGGCCCCTGGGAACTAGGACTTGCCGAAACCCAGCAAACGCTCCTGATCAATGGATTAAGAGACCGAATCGTCGTACAAACCGACGGCCAACTAAAAACCGGGCGAGACGTCATCATCGCCATGTTGCTGGGAGCCGAGGAGTTTGGATTCGCAACCGCTCCCCTAGTCGTCTCAGGTTGCGTGATGATGCGCGTCTGTCACCTAGACACATGCCCCGTCGGAGTCGCTACTCAAAATAAGGAGTTGCGATCGCGCTACGCCGGTAAAGCTGAGTTCGTCGTTAACTTTTTCGAATACATCGCCCAAGAGGTCCGTGAATCACTAGCTGAACTTGGCTTCCGCGCCGTGGAAGAGGCCATCGGTCGTGTCGATTGTCTCGACACAGATAGCGCTGTCGAACACTGGAAAGCAGACGGTCTTGACCTCAGCCCAATTCTCCACATACCTACTTCACCTTGGGAACAAGACCGCTTTTGTTCCAAACAACAAGAACATGGCCTCGATAGAGCCCTCGACCATGAACTGATTGAACAAGCGCAACAGGCCATCGAAAATGGGACTCCCGTAGAAATAACCTCCCCCATTTCAAATATCAACCGCACTGTCGGCACCCTCCTCGGTCACCACGTGACCAAACAGCATGGGGGCCAAGGACTCCCCACAGACACGATCACCGTCAACATGAGCGGTTCCGCGGGTCAAAGTTTCGGCGCTTTCGTTCCGAGTGGAATCACTCTGCGCCTATCGGGGGACGCAAACGACTACCTCGGTAAAGGCCTATCCGGCGGGCGAATCGTACTCAGACCACCAACAAATTCGGCCACCACGTTTGTCGCTGAAGAAAACGTGATCGCTGGCAACGTGATCCTCTATGGCGCGACAAGCGGGGAAGTCTTACTCCGAGGCATAGTGGGCGAACGCTTCTGTGTTCGCAACTCCGGAGCCACAGCAATAGTCGAGGGAGTGGGAGACCACGGATGCGAATACATGACGGGCGGCCGAGTCGTCGTTCTGGGGCCTACGGGTCGAAACTTCGGGGCAGGAATGTCAGGAGGGGTCGCGTTCATCTACGACCCAGAAGATGAATTCCACCGAAGCCTCAACACTGAAATGGTCGACTTAGAGATCTCTCTTGATGAGGAAGACCTCGACTTTCTTCGCGACATCATCCGTCGACACTGCGACGAGACAGGCTCTGAGATCGCATCAACGATTCTCGACCGCTGGCATCAACAAATACGTCACTTCAAGAAGGTCATACCCAAGGACTACAAGCGAGTCATCGACGCCATCACGACAGCGGAAGAACAGGGCCAAGACGTCGAAGAAGCCGTGATGGCTGCGGCGAAAGGGTGACGACGATGTTCGGACAATCAATAGTGAGCCAATACGCTGCCCAAGCGACAGCGATGAAGAGGGACCCGATCGGGCATGGCTGATATTCGAGGATTTCTCAAGCATGACCGAGAGACGCCCACTCGGCGACCCGTCCCAGTGCGGGTCCTCGATTGGCATGAGGTGTATGAGGACTTCGGCCGAGACAGTCTGCGTATCCAAGCAAGCAGATGCATGGACTGCGGTATTCCGTTCTGCAACAACGGCTGCCCCCTCGGAAATATCATCCCGGACTGGAATGATCTCGTTTACCGAGACCACTGGCGAGCCGCGATCGACCGCCTACATGCCACAAACAATTTCCCTGAGTTCACGGGCCGACTTTGTCCGGCTCCCTGTGAGGGTGCGTGCGTACTTGGAATCAACCAAGATCCCGTTGCAATCAAAGAAGTCGAGGTAGCAATTATCGACCGTGCCTTCGAAATGGGATGGGTGGAACCTGTTATTCCAACTGTTCTTTCTGGAAAGTCAGTCGCGGTAATCGGCAGCGGACCGGCAGGCCTCGCAGCCGCACAACAGTTGACCCGCGCGGGTCACGTAGTTGTTGTTTTCGAACGAGCCGACCGAATCGGCGGGTTGCTTCGCTACGGCATCCCAGAATTCAAGATGGAAAAACGTCACATCAACCGTCGCGTCCAACAAATGGAACAGGAAGGTACCGAATTTCGTACCGGGATAAATGTCGGAATAGATATAGCTGCCGACGACATTCGTCAACAATTCGATGCCGTCGTACTCGCCGGTGGGGCAACCCAATGGAGAGATCTTCCCATAGAAGGCCGAGAGCTCGATGGGATCCATCAGGCAATGGAGTACCTTCCTTGGGCTAATCGCGCTCAGGAAGGCGATTTCACGGTGGCGGAAACGCCACTTTCGACAGCCGGTAAGAA
>DASCSY010000215.1:0-3096 GCA_034399415.1 Acidimicrobiales bacterium | reverse complement strand
CAACGCGCTAAGAACAGCTATCCGCTCCGATGAACTCCTCCATCAAGCCCTCGCGGGGTCTTCGTCGGAGGTCGTTGTTCTCGGACACACACGATGGGCCAGCGTTGGCGTTATCTCCGAACCAAATGCTCATCCCCTCGACTCTCAAGAATCAGAAAATGACAATCGCTCATATGTGGCGGCTGTGCTCAATGGCGACATCGACAACTACGCGGACCTTATCGACCTCCACAATCTGGATATCGCGGCCGAAATTACGACTGACGCCAAGATCGTGCCGACACTCGTCAGTAGAAAGCTCGCGACAGGTTCAGAAAACATTGAGGCGTTTCGAACTACCGTCTCAACGTTTGAAGGCTCAATGGCCATAGCAAGTCATTGCACAAACGAACCACACAAGCTGTCGCTCGCGTTACGAGGAAGCGGCCAAGCTATCTACGTTGGCATCGCCGACAACGCGTTCGTAGTGGCCAGTGAGCCATACGGGGTCGTCGAAGAAGCCTCGCAGTGGCTGCGCATGGACGGCGAAACTCCCGCTAACCCGAAACGCCCCATTTCGACTGCGGGGCAGGTCCTGGAACTTGACGCTTCTCTGGCCGGCACCGTTGAAGGAATCACCCGCTTGGCCTACGACGGCACAGAACTCCCCGTCAAACAAGCTGAGATCAGGAAGGCGGACATCACAACCCGCGACATCGATCGAGGTGACGCGCCGCACTATCTGCTGAAAGAAATCGAAGAATCGCCACAATCGGTCCACAAAACCCTCCGCGGACGGATCACCGACGTTGATGGCGAACCCCGAGTGCAATTGGGCTCAGAAGCCATCCCCCCAGCGGTTAAGAGTGCGTTGACTGCGAGGTCGATTCGACGAATTATCGCCATCGGCCAAGGCACCGCCGCGGTCGCGGCACGTGCCATCCCCCAATTCCTCAATCCGCTGTTAAAAGAAACGGAACTAATCGCTGAGAGCCAACTGGCCACTGAACTCAGTGGTTTCTCGATGACCGACGACATGTCGGACACCTTGGTAATCGCAGTCAGTCAGTCAGGCACCACCACCGATACCAACCGCACCGTCGACCTTGTCCGCCAACGCGGAGGGCATGTAATAGCCATCGTTAACCGGCGCGGCAGCGACCTCACAGATAAAGCAGACGGTGTCATATACACCTCCGACGGACGAGACGTCGAAATGTCAGTCGCGTCCACCAAGGCGTTTTACGCCCAAGTAGTCGCAGCAGCCCTCCTGAGCAGCGCGATTGCCGACATCATCGACGTGGATCGAGATCGAACCGGCCTTGTTGAGGCACTCCGCCAACTCCCTGACTCGATGCGGCACGTATTAGCTAGTCGCCCAGCAATAGCCGAAGCAGCTCGACGACACGCACCGCAAAAACGTTACTGGGCGGTGGTCGGAAACGGACCAAACCGAATCGCAGCAAACGAAGTCCGGATCAAACTCTCGGAACTTTGCTACAAAGCCATTCCTGAAGACGGGACCGAAGACAAGAAACACATAGATCTGTCTTCGGAACCACTTATTTTCGTGTGCGCCACGGGACTCAGTGGCTCAAATGCAGACGATGTCGCCAAGGAAGTTGCCATCTACCGAGCCCACAAAGCAACTGCCATCGTTGTCGCAAACGAAAACGAATCCCGATTCGGAGCCGCAACTGAACTGCTAACAGTTCCTCACCTTCACCCAGCACTCGACTTTATTTTGGCGACCATCGTGGGTCATCTCTTCGGCTACGAAGCAGCGCTTGCAATTGACGCCCAAGCAATGCCGCTCAGGGAAATGCGCGCAAGCCTTGAACGTACCATCGCGGACGGTGTTCTACTTGATGGTGCTTTCGAACAACTACAAACCGAACTTCTCGCGTCTAACAACCGCTTTCTGGACGGCTTACGCACCGGGGCTTATGACGGGCATCTTGAAGCCAGCACCGCCGCCAAGCTGGTCACCATCCTGCGATACGGCACCGGAATAGCATCGCTGGATAGCTATCAGGTTGAGGTAGGCAAAGTCGGACGCCCCGGAGTCGTCATCGACGATCTCAACGCAGCACTCACCAAAGCGATCGACGAACTGACCCGCCCAGTAGATGCAATCAAACATCAAGCCAAGACCGTCACCGTAGGAATCTCACGGTCAGATGAAAGCCTGCTGACGTCTGACCTTGCCAAGGCGACCCTCGACACGGGTACGCCCCGCGACCGCCTCTCATATCGTGAACTTCGGACACTCGCCGCCTTAGATTCAGCCGTGGCGGAAATCACAGGCTGGACTCGATACCGAATCGAAGGCGACGTTGAACAGGACGCCACCATCCAAGTCGTAGATCGCGGAGGAATCGCAACAGGCATCGCGTCGAGAACCGACATGAACCCGACATTGCGAGGCGGCAAACACCGGGCCGCCTTCGAACGAGAAATCATGGTTGGTGTCGGAAGCGATGGTCGGAGCGTCATTCACATACCCGAAGTAAAAGACAACCAAACGACGGGACTAACCCTTCTGCACTGTCGGTTCCATGAACGGCTTCCCAGCACGACGGTTCGCGCCATCATGCAGGGCTATCGAGGCAGATACGGCGCCCTCAAAGACGCAGTGACAGAATCCCAACCCTCATTTCGCGACGACATCCTCGCAACTTTGGACGTTGTCCAGCTACTTACCCTCCCGGTCTATGTACTAGCGGAGCACTGGACGTCATGATCGGAGTCGGTATCGATCTCGTCGATGTACAACGCTTCCGCAACGTACTCCAGCGACGCGAAGAAATTAGCGCCCGACTATTCACGGACAACGAACTTGCCTACTGTCGGTCATCGATTGATCCTTCGGAACGAATGGCAGCTCGCTTCGCGGCCAAAGAAGCTGTAATGAAAGCCCTCGGGGTGGGACTAGGGAATGTACGTTTCCGCGAAATAGAGGTCACCAAGGATTCGTCGGGGCGTCCCAGCCTCACACTCCACGGAACGGCCGCTCAACTGGCAGCTGACACTGGCGTTCGCCGATGGCACCTCTCGCTCAGCCACACTTCCACCGTGGCCGAAGCGCTCGTCATCGCGGAATAGCTCGCCGTGCTA
>DASCSY010000214.1:0-3100 GCA_034399415.1 Acidimicrobiales bacterium | reverse complement strand
CCTAGATCGAGCTCGGGACCTCGTACGAGGCGGCTTGTCGACCTTCGCCAGATTCTCGGTGATGCACGGCGAAGTCATCGGACCCGTATCGGAATCTCAACGCAAAGTCATGGGTGACCTGCATAGCAATTACGACATGAAAAGCCACACCCGATCTGACAGTCAGCAAGCCGCGGTGCTAACCCCAGAGTTCGTTGACAGCTACGCGATTGTTGGCGGCCCCGATACGTGCGTGGAGCGGATATGCGCACTAGATGAACTAGGACTGGACAAACTCATTTTCGTCGGGGCGACGATGGGTGGCAATCGAGAAATTGCGGCCGAATCAGATGCCCTTATCCGCGACGAGGTGCTTCCCAACTGCAGAGATTGACATCGTGCGAATACCCGACAGCGCGATGGGTCGAAATTTTCGCCGCCCCACTTATTCTTCGAGTGGCCGCAAAGAGCCAAGCGATGCTTTGCCATAGATATTGGCGGCGTGGTCCCAGTTGAGAACGGCGTGAGATCTAGCCGCGTTGACGTCGCGCCAGAGACGCTGCATCGGTTCGTCAGGTCGCATCGCGTTGGCGCCGCTTGCTTCGTAGAGACGATCCACGGCTGCTGCTAATGCTCTGACCCCCCAGCCGCAGTCGCGCACGATTGACGCATTCAAAAGCGAGTCGACTTCCTCAGCACCACCGAGGTGGTCAAGGCGGGCGGCGGCATCGAAAAGTAGCAACTCGGCTGCGAGAATTTCGGCCGTTGACTCGGCTAAGCGATACCCCGCCGCTGGATCGTTTCTCTGAGTGTCGCCCAGAGCCACTAAGAAGTGACCGTCCATCCGTTCCTGAAACCGACGGACTGCAGCTTTGGCCGCGCCGATCACGGGTGCGGCAAGGACAAGTATCGCGGTGGTGCGCCAAGGACAGGTGTAAAGCGGACCGCCATACTGCAACTGGCCTGGAGATCTGCGGGTTGCACTTTCTGCTACTCGCAACACCCGATGCGCTGGAACGACCACCTCCTCAGCAATGACGAGGTCTTTGCTGCCGGTACCTCGAAGACCGATCACATCCCAAGACTTGTGATCGATGATCACCTCTTCCGCGGGCAGCGCGCAAATGACGGGACTTGGTTGATCACCGGGAAGAAGACCGCCGACGCTCAGCCATGGGGCATGGTCGCAACCCGACCCGAAGCCAAAGCGGCCTGATACGACAACGTCATCGCCCTGTTCACGGAACGTCGTTTTTGGAACGATGGACGCGCTGACAAGATTTGTAGGGTCGTCCCAGATGTCTTGCCGTCCCTCAGCTGGCATATGCGCAATCATCCAGTTGTGAGCGCTCCACACAGCTAGGCACCACGAAGTGGCCATGCAGTACTCCCCGGCGACTGCAACTGCTCGCATGTGATCTTCGATCGACGATTGAGCGCCTCCAAAGTCGCTCGGTTGAAGAAGTCGGGCCGCACCCATCGTCCGGATATCGTTCGCAGTTTCGGCATCGATGTGGCCCACCTCGTCCGCGGCGGCGGCTTTTTTCTCCCAGGACGGACCAACTGAATGGAGCCCCTCTATCACCTCATCACGATTCACAACACACACCCTAGAGACCCTGAGGTCGAGTCGGCCAACAACGACTCGGATCTCGTCGCTAGTGTTGCGAACGCAAGACCTTGAGAAGGGGTGTCATGGGACGACTAGACGGCAAAGTAGCGGTAATCACAGGAGGCGCACGGGGTCAGGGCGCAGCGGAAGCAGAAATGTTCCGTGATGAAGGCGCCCAAGTAGTTATCACCGACGTACTTGACGAAGAAGGCGGACGCACCGCCGCCGCGCTCGGCATCGAATTTCTGCATCATGATGTGTCATCAGCTACAGCGTGGGATGCAGTGGTTGCAGACGTAGTTTCCCACCATGGCCGAATCGACGTATTAGTCAACAACGCTGGAATTCTGCGAGGGGCTCGACTCGTCAACACGAGCGATGATATTTGGGACCAAACTGTCGCCGTAAACCAGACCGGTGTTTTCTTCGGGATGAGGGCAGTTGCACCGCAGATGATCGAACAAGGATCAGGCTCGATAGTGAATATCAGCTCGGTAGCAGGGCTAGAAGCCACCTTCGCGTCCATGGCTTACGGGGCGACCAAATGGGCTGTTCGCGGTATGACCAAGATCGCAGCTTTGGAATTGGGGCGACACAACATTCGAGTTAATTCCATTCACCCCGGTTTAATCAACACCGATATGACTTCAGAATTCGACAAGGACCGAATGGTTCGAGCCATACCCATGGGACGCGAAGCGGAGCCATCTGAAGTTGCAGCGGTCGCTCTGTTTCTTGCATCTGATGACGCCAGTTACTGTTCCGGTCAGGAGTTCACCGTTGACGGCGGCATGCATCGTTAGGTGGCCACTACGTTCGACGCGCTAAAAATTCGGTACTTTCCACTGATCTTTATTTCAGGATGGATGTGGAACCTTTCCCGCTGGGGTATCTCATTTGTTGGCCCATTCGTCGCAAATGACCTCACCGGGTCGGCACGAATGGTTCAGCTAGCAGGGGTCGCGCTGTGGTCTCCGCTGCTATTTGGAGGGGTCATCGGCGGATGGATTTCAGACCGCTTCGACCGACGACGCATCGTCATTACTCAGTTTTTCGTCACCATTCCGTGCCTCCTGCTCCTTGGGTGGATCGTGCTCGTTGGAGAACTTCGGCTTTGGATGCTTTACCCGGTGCTGTTTGTAGCTGGTGTGGGTTGGGTGTTCGACATGGTGGGACGCCGAGTCATTGTTTACGACCTCGTAGGTTCCGAAAAGATTGACAATGCTCTGGCTCTGGAGGCGAGTGGTGGCGCCATTTCACTGGCATTGGGCGCCCTTGGCGGAGGGGCACTTATTCAAACTGTCGGCGTTGGTTGGGCGCTTGTGGTTATGGGAGCACTACAAGTCGTTTCTCTGTGCGCTTTCGCCGCGGTGCCCGCGATTTCACGACGAGAACAGGCGCCGGCGGCCGGACTTTCAGGGTTGTTTGACGGGGTTCGGATGCTTCGAACCGAAAAGAGCCTCGTGTCGATTCTTGGCGTAACGGCTTTCGTCAATTTCTTCTTTTTTT
>DASCSY010000213.1:0-3104 GCA_034399415.1 Acidimicrobiales bacterium | reverse complement strand
ATCCTCGCTTCAGTGAGTTAGAACAGCGTGCTGAGAATGGGGCGGAACTCATGTTGCTCTGCGATGAGATATTCGCGACCGCGGACAGAGCGACTTGGTCGGATCGATTCGACTCAGCAGGTTTGGTGTGGGCGCCAATTCAGAGCCTTGCAGAGGTCCTTTCTGATCCTCAATCCGAAGCTTTGAGTGCCTTCGAAGAAGTGCCAAACGCAAATCGGTCCTTCCGTACGATGGCAACCCCGTTCGATCTGGGAGGTTCTGAGATGTCGGTGAAGGGGCCAGCTCCTGAACACGGTGAGCACACAAGCGAGATCATGCTTGAGGCCGGCTATTCGATGGAAGAGATTGAGGCGCTCTACGACCGCGGGGTCATCACCTAGGGATGGTCATCCCCCCGTGGGGGCTCAAGGCAATAGATCTCCATCAGTTTCCGCGCTTGAACAGGTTCGGCGCCCTCGGGGCACTCACCGAGTGAACCGATCTCGAAAGAATCGACTACTAGGCGAGAAGAGGTTGCTTCACAATCAGCGGATCTGACTGAGTGGTCGTTTCTCACTACAACGCACCGATGGCCTGAGGGCTCGGTCGAAGGTATCCAACGTTCGGGCCTGCTGTTTGTGGCGAACGCCGAAAACACGAAAATTCCTACACCGATCGCTCCGGCCACTAACCATGGGAGTGCTCTGAGCGCCGTGGCGACCAAGGGATTGCCTACTTCGAAACCTGGCGGATCAGAGTCCTCTAATTCGGAGATCTCTTCGGTCCACATCGACAAACTGGGCTCCGACTGGTTTCGGTCTCGTTGGCGAGTTTTGTCGTATGCAGACCGTAAATCGGGTGAACCTAATATTCGCCAGGCTTCGTTTATTTCGTGCATTCGCCTCGCTGCGTCTCGGCGATCCGCTTCTTTCACATCTCCGAGAGTGTCGGGGTGATGTAGTCGTGCCGCGGTAACCCACGCCCGATGGACGACGTCATGGTCTGCATCGCTATCTATACCTAAAACTGCGTAGTGGTCGACCAATCTCGTCACCTCGCCCCTCCGATGGCAACCTACCGCGACGGCACTACGGTGGTGGGGTGGACGAATTGCAGTGCCCCGCGTGCGGTGAACGGGACGGGTTGTTGGGGCATCGTCGCGGCGACCTAATTGATGTGACCTGTGAGGCGTGTGGCCAACAATGGGTACGCGACCCGAACGCAATACCGGACTGCGATCGTTGCGGTGGCGCTGACATGGAGGGTGCTGTTAAAGCCATTGTTGAGAAATCAAGAGGAAGTCAGTTATCGATCGTTGCGACTCAGGTTGTGTATCTGTGTCGCTCGTGTGACGAGCGGGTGCTCGCGTCCTACCGGGTTGGTCGCAGTCCGTTGATGCCAGACCAACTGCCGACCGAGTAACAGAAACAACAGCGGCTAGCTGCTTCCATCACTCAGCCACTCTTGTTCGGCAAGGACCCGTTCCAACACGAGATGTTCTTTCTCGTTTTGTATGCGTTGAAGATAAAACTCGTTTTCGAACAACGCGAGCAACATGCCATCGCTTCGCTCTAACACGGTTGCTCCGGGAAGCCGCCGCAATTCCTGGGCGGAGGCTTCATCGGTGCGTCTCGCCACCGAATACGGTGCATTTGTCAACGCAACCGGAGCGCCGAATTCGTTCTCTAGTCGGTGCGTGGCGACGTCGAACTGCATCAGGCCTACTGCCGCTAAGACCGGTTCCACGTCACCGACCTCTTCATCTCGGAGGACTTGGATCACGCCTTCTTCGTCGAGTTGGACCAAGCCGCGTCGAAATTGCTTAAACCGGTTGGTGTCGGTCACGCGTATTCGTCGGAAGATCTCGGGCGCGAAGAGAGGAATCTGAGGAAATTCGACTGCCTCATCGGAATACAACGTGTCGCCCACGCGGACGTCGGTGGCGTTAACAAGGGCGACAACGTCGCCGGGCCATGCCTCGTCCACTGTTGACCTATCTGAACCAAACATTGTGTGCGCGTACTTCGTCGCGAAAGGTCGACCAGTTCGAGCTTGGGTAACGTTCATGCCTCGCTGAAAGTGGCCCGAACAGACGCGCACATAGGCAATTCGGTCGCGATGGGCTTTGTCGGTATTGGCCTGCACTTTGAATGCGAACGCCGAGAAGGGCGCGTCCACGGGACGTGGAGCACTCTGCACGTCGAATCGTGGCCCTGGCGTTGGAGCGAGGTCTACCACTGAGTCGAGGAGAAGCCGTACTCCGAAGTTCGTCAACGCGGATCCGAAGAAAACTGGGGTGACTTCGCCTGCAAGGAACCCTTTGATGTCGATGTCGGTGCCGAGCGCCTCTAGCAGTTCTAGCTCTTCGCTGGCTTCTGTCCACCCGGGCATCGATGGGTCTACTTGGTCTGTGTCACATCGTTGCTCACTCGATTCGGTAGCCCCATGAGCAGTTCGGTCGTATCTGATAAAGGATCGGGCGGTGCGGTCAACAATGCCCCTGAGATCTCCGGGTACGCCCACGGGCCACGACATCGGTGTTGGGAGGAGTTGCAGCATGTTTTCGATTTCGTCGACGAGTTCGAGCGGTGGTCGCCCGGGACGATCACATTTGTTAACGAAGGTGAGAATTGGCAGTTCACGCTGGCGGCAAACTTCAAACAATTTCAACGTTTGAGACTCGATGCCTTTCGAACCGTCTAGCACCATGACCGCTGCGTCAGTCGCCGCGAGGACACGGTAGGTATCTTCACTGAAATCTCGGTGCCCGGGGGTGTCTAAGAGATTCAGCACACAGTCTCGATAGTCGAACTGCAGAGCGGTTGAAGTGATGGAGATCCCTCGCTGCTGTTCAAGTTCCATCCAATCCGAGGTCGCAGTTTTCCTTCCCGAACGGGCTTTGACCGAGCCCGCTTCACTGATCTGGCCCGAGTAGAGAAGGAACTTCTCGGTCAGAGTGGTTTTACCCGCGTCGGGGTGACTGATAATCGCGAAGGTTCTCCGTCGGTTCGCTTCCTCAGTTACCTGCTCAGTTACCTGCTCAGTTGAATGCACTAGTTCGAGGGTAGAAGCACCTTGGCTCCCTGCCACCGCCATTAGCGGAATATGCGCGCGAAGCCCACGGA
>DASCSY010000212.1:0-3138 GCA_034399415.1 Acidimicrobiales bacterium | reverse complement strand
GGCCCCGGAGCTCGAGATTTCCTTTCATGGGTGCTTGCGGGACGCATTCCCCGCCACGGGCGGCTCTCTTTGACGCCGATGCTCAACTCGAAGGGCGGTCTGATCGGAGACCTCACCGTTGGGTGCCTGCCTCCCTCGCATGGTGAACCAGAAGGACCCGCCGGAACCGTCGTGGGTGGCGCAACATCCAATGTTGATGAGCTGGAACAATTCTTTGTCTTCGGCTCGGGCGTCGCCGAACGCTACTACGAACGCCATTTCGATCGGATGCTCGCGGAGTGGAACGGCGAACCGGCACGGTATCGGACTTGCGGCTATGAACTGGCGGGCCTATCGATAGCTGGACCGAACAGCCGAGAACTTCTTAAACGTTGCGTCTCAGTAGACGTGTCCAACGAAGCATTTAGATTCATGGCATTTCGGCGGATGGAAGTCGGGTTCGCCCCCACAATCGCGGGTCGACTGACCTTTACCGGGGACCTCGGATACGAATTCTGGGTTCCGGCTAGTTACCAACGCTATCTATTAGATCTCCTACTCGAGGAGGGACGCGACTTTGGAATCCAGCCCTTTGGAGCAGCCGCACTAGACAGTCTTCGACTTGAAAAAGGATTCGGCTCATGGGCCCGCGAGTACCGTCCGATCTATGACCCATATGAGGCGGGACTTGACCGGTTCATCGATTCAACTAGCGACTTCGTAGGCGCCGAAGCACTATCGGAAGCCAAAGGAAGGGCACACAGGAAAACTCTGCGCTGTTGGACCATCGACCTGCCCCAAGACAAAACTGCGGCTGACGTACTCGGGGACGAACCAATCTGGCATGCCGGAACCGTTGTCGGATGGGTGACCTCAGGCGGGTACGCCCACCACTCCGGTATGTCAGTAGCTCTGGGTTACGTTCCCGATGAGCTTGGCTCAATCTCAGAAGGCTGGCAGATAGAAATTCTCGGCGTACTACGCGACGCCACCCTGCTCACCGAGCCCCTACTCGATCCATCCGGCACGCGCATGAGGAACTGAGATGCCAAACAAAATCACCTCCAGTCTCCAAGCAGCGTTGCAGCGACACGCCACTTCACAGGCAATCCAACGACTCGGCGATGGAACACCGGAATTCATCAGCGCCGCCAACGAAGGACATCATCTCAACATTGGGCCGGGAGAACCATGCATCTCCGAATGGAAACAGGCGGGACTAGAGCTACCGGATCTGCCAACAATGCGACAAGACCGACTCGACAGGCTTGTACAGACACTCCAGCAATATGACTACGGCGGCATTCTGCTCTTTGATCCGCTAAACGTCCGCTACGCCACTGACACCACCAACATGCAGCTGTGGGTGATGCACAACGGCGCCAGATACGCCTATGTCTCAGCTGACGGTCACGTAATAGTTTGGGACTACACGAACACCGAATTCCTGAATGGCCACAGCCATGTCGTGGACGAAGTGCGGCCAGCAGTCGGTGTCAGCTATTTCCTGTGCGGACCCAGGTATGAAGAAATCGCTCAACGCTGGGCCGATGAGATCAACGCCGTGGTTCACCAACACCAGCGAGGACATCTCCGCCTCGCCGTCGACATGCTCCACGGCCCAGGGCATCAGCTTCTCGCTCAGTCAGGCCTGGAGATCGGATTCGGCTACGAGGTGATGGAAGAAGCCCGCCGCATCAAAGGAGCGGATGAACTCAAAGCAATGCGCTGTGCGGTCCACAGTTGCGAAACCACAATGCTGGAAATGAAAGAGGCCCTCCGCCCGGGAATGACAGAACGCGAACTCTGGTCGATGCTCCATGCCGGCAACATTCGTCGCGCCGGAGAATGGATCGAAACTCAACTCCTCGCATCGGGCCCGCGAACCAACCCGTGGATGCAAGAAGCCAGCAGCCGCGTCATCGAAGAAGGCGACTTGGTCGGTTACGACACCGATCTTGTCGGCGCTTACGGCATGATGTGCGATATTTCACGCACCCTTATCGCCGGTGACCGGGCACCAACACCCCAGCAAGCCAACCTGCACTCGATTGCCAATGAGGTCATCGCCACCAACTGCGCGTTGCTGACACCCGGCCGGTCGTTTCATGATCTAACCCATCAGGCCCTGCTCCCAGATCCCGACAGGTACCGGCACTATTCGTGTCTGTTTCACGGGGTCGGCCAATGCGACGAATACCCAGACATTGTGATGCCAGCGTCTTGGACCGCTCGCGGTCACGATGCTGCGCTTGAGGCTGGCATGGTTCTCAGCGTTGAATCATTCGTGGGCGACCGAGCCGGAGGTGAAGGGGTAAAGCTAGAAATCCAGGTCCTGGTGACCGACGAGGGTCCAGAACGTCTCGATTATTCGTCGCTGGAATTAAGCGATTAGCTATTAGCTACCTGTTCCACAAAAAGATCCATCGTTCGTAAAGCTTCCTCGCCAGTGATGTCGCCCCAAGCTGGCGAAATTGTCACGTGATCCAAGCCGGATTCCTCCCCGAATCTTTCGAAGTATTCACGCACACGCGAGGGTGAACCCGCGATTAATGATTCCGTTCCGTGAGCCATACCGACGTCTCCCAGAAAGCTGGGGACAAGACTTGGAGGCCACAGGTCATACTTCCGCATCAATTTCGTGAGATTGTGGTCAAACCGCTGCCATGCCCGCTCTCCGATTGCAGTGGCTTCTTCATCGGTCGGG
Source organism: Acidimicrobiales bacterium (assembly GCA_034399415.1). Classification (GTDB taxonomy): domain Bacteria; phylum Actinomycetota; class Acidimicrobiia; order Acidimicrobiales; family Poriferisodalaceae; genus UBA2110. The sequence goes on along the minus strand of DASCSY010000212.1, from coordinate 452 downwards.
GCGACTACCACTCGCCGCAAGGTCGAAAGCAACGGTGTGTGGCCGCCTGCTTTGCGACCATCAGCTTCCCTCAGGTACGCCTCGACCTGCCCTGGGATCACCGGGATTGGTCCTGGGAGGATCGTACTCGCACCTAATTGAGCCGCAGTCGATAACGTTCCGGGACGCCATAGCGGCGGATGGGGAGTTTGGTATGGGCCGATCTCTAAAGGACGTTCCACCGAGGACCAGTAGTTGCCCTGGTAGCTGAATAGGCAGCCAAGGCCTTCTGTCGCTGCGAGTCGCATCGCTGACAGCACAAAATCCAAGCTCTCTTCGGTCCTGGCTGCTGCTTCTTCGCTCGGCACACCCCAAAGCAGCTGCTCGGCCGGACTGATTCCTTTGCCGAACCCGATTTCAAGCCGACCTTCACTTAAGTGGTCGAGCATGCAAAGCTCTTCATAAAGCCGCAT
>DASCSY010000211.1:0-3180 GCA_034399415.1 Acidimicrobiales bacterium | reverse complement strand
GCCTCCCGGAGTCAGCACAAGTGGAATCTCGAAGATCCTTGAGCAATACAACGTTATTCCGGACGCTCGCGCCTACGAATGGTACGTAAGACTCAAGGGCGCACCCTTATTTCAAGCCGGTGATTACACCTTCCATACCAACTCAGCTGTTTGGGAAGCCCTAGACGTGTTACAAGCAGGGCCGCGTTACGTTGAGGAGAACATTCGGATCCGAGTGACTATCCCCGAAGGTCTTACTGTCCGACAAATCATCCGAGAGATCGATGAGACTGAGGGGATCCCCTTCAGCGGAGCTCAATTCGAAGACGAACTAAGAATGCAGCATGTCGTCTCAAACTATGCGCCGTCGCCATCGGCTATGCCTCCGGGAGCAATAGAACCCTATGAAGGGCTGCTGTTTCCTGACACCTATTACCTGGGTCCCGACTCGACGCCCGAAGAGTTACTGACCCAGATGGTGACTCGTTTCGACGAAGTCTTGACAAGACTGGGCTATGGAGCGGCTCCGCAAACAGTCGGCATGAGCGCTTACCAAACAGTGGCCCTGGCCAGCCTCATTGAGCGTGAGGCGCGGGTCGGTAGCGAACGCGCCAAAATTTCACGAGTTATCCATAATCGTCTGGCGGCAAACTGGTTCCTGGGAATTGACGCCTCGATCGTTTATGTGACAGGCAACACTCAACTAACGCTTACCGATCTACAAACTGAATCGCCCTACAACACCCGGCTGGTCAAAGGCCTTCCGCCAACCCCGATCGGATCACCCGGCAAGGCGTCTTTGGAGGCGGCGATGGCGCCATTACCTGGACAATGGATGTATTACGTTCTCGCGGACGAAGACGGAAGGCATAACTTCTCTGTCAGCACGGAAGAATTTGAACGAGACAAGGCCAAGTGTCAGGAACGAGGCTTGTGCGGATGAGTGCCGACGAGATACCGACGGCAAACACTCGAATCGCAGCGGTTATAGGTGACCCGGTGCGTCATTCGTTGAGCCCGCGTCTACACAACGCCGGGTTCAAGGCCCTAGGTCTTGACTGGTGTTACGTCGCCTGTCCCGTAGCTGAGGGTCAAGCCGGGCAAGCAGTCGAAGCGATGCGGACGCTAGGCATCGAAGGTTTGTCGGTCACAATGCCCCACAAGCAAAATGTTGCGCAAGCTGTAGACGATCTGTCATCTACAGCCGCAAGGCTGGGGGCGGTGAACTGTGTTCGACGCGACGGCGACCGGCTGATTGGCGAAAACACAGATGGCGCCGGTTTCATTCGCTCGCTGCAGTCACAGTTACACAGAGAACCTGATGGCCTCACCGCTGTAATCGTTGGAGCAGGGGGCGCAGCGAGGTCGATCGCCTTGGCGATGACCGAGCTCGGAGCAAGCGTGGGAATATTGAACCGCTCAGCTAAATCGGCTGAAAAACTTGTCGAGATTGTCGGAACCGCGAGTTCTGTGGTCCAAGAGGAAGCGATAGGTGACGCCGACTTAATCGTTAACTCGACCCCATTGGGGATGAACACTGATGACTCACTGCCTTTCGATGTAAACCTTTTAAGCAAAGGCCAATCTGTCGTCGATCTCATTTATCGACCCGAAAAAACCGCGCTTCTCCTGGAAGCGGAAGCTCGCGGGGTCGAGACGCTCAATGGTTTGCCCATGCTTCTTCACCAAGCCGGTGAGCAGTTCCGACTGTGGACAGGATCTGAACCGCCGCTACGAGCAATGGCCGAGGCCGTAGGTCTTAGGTTGTCCGAGGCCTAGAGCTCAACAAATCAACTTGAGCTAGAACTAATCATGCCGGGGTTCAATACGCTTCAGCGTTTGACATATCGCAGTTATTTCAAGCTGCTGAGCACTACCAAGTCGGTACTCTTCGGTATGTGATTCGTATCGAGGTCCCTCTCGGCTCGCGGACCTATCCGGTGATCGTGGGTGAAGCAGCACTACATGAGCTGCCTTCAGTGATACCGGACGACGTTTCGCGCATTGCCGTAGTGACCCAAGAAGGCATCGAAGCGTCTATAGAGACCGGAATTTCGTCGAACATCCACTTCATACCCGACGGCGAAGAGGCGAAGCGTCTATCTGTCGTGGAAGAGTTGTGCTCGAACTTTGCGCGACAAGGCCTTACTCGTCGAGATTTAGTAGTTGGCGTCGGTGGAGGAGTGGTAACAGATGTCGCCGGCTTCGCCGCATCGATCTACCACCGAGGGGTACGCGTAATCCACGTCCCCACCACATTGCTTGGCCAAATTGACGCAGCGATAGGTGGAAAGACCGGAGTGAATCTCGATGAAGGTAAGAACTTGGTTGGGGCTTTTTGGCAACCCAACGCGGTGGTGTGCGACACCAGTTTGCTTTCCTCGCTTCCTCCGAGGGAGTTTCGATCCGGCCTGGGTGAATTAGCTAAGTACCACTTTTTGGGCGGAGAACAACTGGATTCGCTTCCCATGGACGAGCGGATAGCCGCTTGTGTGCAAATCAAAGCAGACGTCGTTGCTAGCGACGAACGAGAAGGCGGTGACCGCGCCCTTCTTAACTATGGACACACTCTCGCTCATGCCCTAGAAGTCGAAGGGCAATTCGACCTTCGACATGGGGAAGCCGTAGCAATTGGTATCGAGTACGCAGCCCTAGTGGCCTATGAAATTGGCCGCATCGATCAAGCGAAGCTGGACGAACACCGACGAGTATTAGATGCCTACGAGTTACCTCGCCAGCTCCCGCCGGGAAGCGACGCTGGCCAAGTTATGGAGCTATTCACTCGAGACAAGAAAGCTATTGACGGGCTCACATTTGTCCTTGACGGGCCTAATGGCCTCGAGGTGGTGCCGAATGTGCCAGAAAAAGTGCTGAGAGAAGTTTTGACACGAATGTGAGTCAGTCATTCGCATTCAGGTCTGGCACCCTATTGATGTGGCTCGACCTGTGATACTTCTCCTCTCCGGACCCAATTTGAATCTTTTAGGGGATCGGGAACCCGACATTTACGGAACCGAGACCCTTCTCGATCTCGTAGCAGCGGCGCGTGATCGCGCTCAGCAAAAGGGCTTTGATTTAGAACATGTGCAGAGCAACCACGAGGGTGACCTGATTGACGCCGTTCACTCTGCTCGCAATCGCGCTGCTGGCGTCATCATCAACCCCGGCGCCCTTACCCACTATTCGTGGGCGTTGCACGAT
>DASCSY010000210.1:0-3182 GCA_034399415.1 Acidimicrobiales bacterium | reverse complement strand
GAACCGCGATGCTGTGCGGGTTTAGCTGGGAGGCGCTGACCACTGTCTTGCTCCCGCAAGCCAGCAACCAAGCGTTTAGCTATCGAAGCTGCCTTCAGATCGTCTTTCCCAACTGCTTCGAAAAGTACTTCGAGGTCGCTTCTGTTGAACTGTTCTGCTACGTGGCGGAGTTCATCGCTGTCGATGAGTAGCTGAGCTCGAAGGCCTTGCCCACGCAATGCCTCCAGCACACGTTCTCGCCCTAGCTCCAGTACTTCTTCTCGTTCTGTGCGGGCGAACCAGTGTCTGATGCTGTTCCTGGCCTTGGGTGTGGTTGCTATCTGCAGCCAGTCGCGTGACGGGCCAGCTCCTTCATGTTTTGAGGTGAAGACTTCGACTGTGTCACCCGACTGCAATTCGCGGTCTAGCGGTACCAGTCGCCCGTCTATCTTCGCTCCGATCGTTGAATCCCCGATGTCGGTGTGGATGGCGTAGGCGAAATCGATCGGGGTTGCCAGCGTTGCCAGCGTCACGACATCACCTTTCGGGGTGAATACATATACCTCGTCTTGGTCTAAATCGACAGCGAGGGTACGCATGAACTCCTCGGGATCATCTGTTTCGGCTTGCCAATCAACAATGGTGTTGAGCCACCCCATTTCAGCACCTGAGCCTTCAGAGGGATCCTTGTACCGCCAATGGGCTGCGACACCATGTTCCGCTCGGCCATGCATTTCATGAGTGCGAAGTTGAACTTCGACGCTCACCCCTTCTGGCCCTACGACCGTGGTGTGTAGCGACTGGTATAGGTTGAATTTTGGCATGGCGATGTAGTCTTTGAAGCGCCCCGAAACCGGCTTCCATGTGCTGTGGATCGAGCCGAGAGCCCCGTAGGCGTCTCGAACGGTAGCGACAACGACTCTGATGCCGACCAGATCAAAGATCTCGTCGAATGATCGACCCTTCACGATCATTTTTTCGTAAACGGACCAGTGATGTTTTCTGCGTCCCGTTACCTGACCGTCGATCGATGCTTTGGCTAGTCGATCACGAATGTTCTCTAGGACCCCTTCAACATATGCGTCTTGTGCTGGAGTCCGTTCCGCTATGAGTCGGTCGATTTCTGCGTAACGTTTTGGATAAAGCGCAGCAAAGGCTAGGTCTTCGAGTTCGTTCCGAACTTCTTGCATGCCGAGTCGATGAGCGAGCGGGGCATAAACATCAAGGGTCTCGCGAGCAATCTGTTCCTGTTTTGCCGGTCGCAGTGCTCCCACGGTACGCATGTTGTGTAAACGATCGGCAAGCTTGATGATCAGCACCCGAAGGTCGCTCGCCATGGCGACGAGCATTTTGCGAAGGGTCGCTGCTTGCTGTGCCTGTTTTGTGGCAAAGCGCACTCGATCAAGTTTTGTTACTCCATCGACGATGGACGCGACGTCTGGCCCAAATTCGGTTTGTATCTGGATCAGTTCAACGCCAGTGTCTTCCACTGCATCATGCAGAAGAGCCGCGGCAATCGACACGTCGTCTAGTCCCATTTCAGCCACTACTGAAGCAACCGCTACTGGGTGCAGAATGTACGGTTCCCCAGATTTTCGTCGCTGGCCTTGATGTGCCTGATTCGCTGTTTCATAGGCCCGAACGAACAGGTCGGGGGAGCTTTTTGGCCATCGAGAGCGGAACCGGTCTACTACGCCCTGAAGTTCAGTATGAACAGGAGCGGCTGAACGGCGCCACGGCAAGACTCTGGTGACGGTAGCCATTAGGAAATCGGTGGCTGGTAACGACGCATGTATCTAATAGTGAACCACGGCAGCTACGTCTAAGGAACCTAGTTGTTCGCGACCGTTCAAAAAATCCAGTTCAATCAAAACCGTGGCACCGGCTACAACTGCCCCTGTTGCCGTCACAAGTCGCGCCGCGGCTGCCAGTGTTCCACCAGTTGCGAGCACGTCATCAGCTAGGAGAACGCGATCTTCGGTGGTGATGGCGTTCGCTTGGATCTCTAAGGTGTCGCGGCCGTACTCCAAGCCGTAGCTTTCGGCCATCGTGTCGCCGGGCAGCTTTCCGGCCTTTCGGATGAGACAGAACCCGACACCCAAAATGCTGGCAACGGCTGGGGCGAAGAGAAACCCGCGTGCCTCTATTCCCGCGACTTTGGTTATCGATGACTCTTGAAAGTTCAATGCCATCGCCTGAGCGGCAGCGGTAAATGCGGCGGGGTTAGCCAACACGGGCGAAATGTCGCGGAAGACGACACCGGCTTGAGGGAAGTCTTTAAAGTCGGCCACAAGACTCTTAAGCGATTCGGGGTTGAACTCTTCTTTCATTCCAGAATGCGCCTGACGCCCTCAGCGTTTTCGCCCTTTCTTGCGTGGTCGAGGCGGAGAACTCCGATCGTAGCGATCGGCGGCTAGTACGGCCGCCGCATCCTCAATTGCGTTCGACTGCCCGAGGACGCCGGCACTCCGCTCTTGTTCTACCCAATGGCTTTCGCGGCGCTTCAATTGCGCAACTACCGGCATTGCGACGAAAAGCGAGCTATAGGAACCAACTATGAGGCCAACTAGTAACGCAATCGCGAACTCTTGAAGACTCGTGGCGCCTAGGGCTAATGAACCGACAACGAGGAGCGACAGAACAGGTAAAACCGAGGTGATGCTGGTGTTTACCGAACGCATGATTACTTGGTTCAGTGAAACGTTGGCCAGATCGGCATAGGTCATCCGGCTTTTCGCCGATAGCGAGCGCTCATTATCTTTTACGCGGTCAAACACCACAATCGTGTCATAGAGCGAATAGCCCATGATTGTTAAGAAAGCAACCACGGTTGCTGGACTTATTTCAAACTGAAATATGGCGTAGATGCCAACGGTGAACGCTATGTCGTGAGCTACAGCGACGAGTGCACCGAGGGCCATCTTCCATTCGAAACGCAACGTTAGATAGACGGCGATGAGGATCAAGAAGACGATGAGAGCACGGCGGGCTTTACCTGCTACTTCATCTCCAAATGAAGGACTAACGGTGCGTGTGCTGATCATCTCAGCATCGACGCGAGCTACTTGAGCTAGTTCCGACACAACGCTCTCAGCACTGCTGTTTATTGCCAGTTCTCCGCGGACACGGAAAAAGTCCTCGCCACCGCTTATGCGTTGGACTCGAGCATCACTCATGCCCGCGTCGGACGCGGCATCACGTAA
>DASCSY010000209.1:0-3196 GCA_034399415.1 Acidimicrobiales bacterium | reverse complement strand
CACCCCACAACAGGGTCTGCCTACGAGGTTCAGTCGGCGATCGCGTCATACATGACGACTTGGTCAGCCATGCGGAGTTGCGGGTGTGCCTCTGCTACATCTTTCTGTAACTGAACGAACCAATCGCTCCCAGAAACCTGATCCCAGAAGCGCCCGTATGCTTCCATTGACTCGAAGTCGCAGATATACAGTGCGACTTCCATCCCACCGGTTCCCGTCACTGGGCGCATCAGACGGGGATTCTTCGCCCCCCATTCTTCGTGTTGAACCTTTGCGGCTCGCGAACCGGCTTCAACAGCGTGAATGGCTTGAGGGGTACCTTCCCAACGAGTGGCAACAGTAATCATAATTTTTCCTTTCCTGGAATACTGTCCATAGTCAAGCCGTTCATCAAGAGGCAATCAAAAAGATCGGAAATGTGCGCCGACGGCATGCGGCCGGTCATGATCGTCGACATGTGAAGCAACACTGTTGCACAATGAGACCGACCTAGCGCACGACAGACGATCGTCTCCGAAGGAGCGGCCAGTGTTCGGTGACTAGCATCGGAATATGAAATTTGATCGTCGCTTCGCTGGAGGGGCACAACGTTATTTGCGGATCGGGGCGAACGGCCAAGCCTACGAGTGCGTGGTGTTTCTTGACCATCGACTTGGTTGCGCGCATCGCCACCTCGGCAATCCTGAGGCTGACGACTGCGGTTGTGGCTCGTTGGCTGAACTGCGTGAGCGGGATGCTGCTCGAGAAGAGCGTTCTATTGATTTCCGTCGTCGACTGGGTCGATTTCTTCGTCGGTAGGTGTCTCTTCTGTGAGGTGCCTATCTCGGGATTCAGCGTCTTTGTAGATTGAGTGACGGCGTTCCTTCTCAATGTAATGATCTATATCTTGTCGACTTCGCAGGTTCTTCTCTACAACTTCGTTCCAGTGAACGATTTCCTGAATTGGCCGTCGCCAGCGACTTTCGGCTCGTCTCCTGGGCCAACCGATGGGCACGATTCCATACGGGGTGTGGGTAGCGGGAAACCCTAGAAGTTGCTGCAACGCCTGGGCCGTTTGTGGCTCTCCTCCTCCAGAGAGCCACGCCGAAGTGAGTCCTACGGCCGTAGTTGCCAGCTGCAGGTTTTGGATTGCCGCGCCAACTGACACCAAGAGAATATTCAGACGGTTTTCTTTGTATTCCGTTTCGTCAAGCTGTGCTTCAAGTGCGGTGGGGTAGGTGTCGGCCCAACGCGAGTCAACAAATACGACCATGAGCGCTACAGAATCGTGAACCCAATGTTTCTTGTGGACATGTGGAAATCCTTTGCAGTGTTCGTTGAGCCTGTCGGCTTGACTCGCCATCACCGATGCAACTTCACGGACCCTGTGGGGCTCTTCTATTACACAAATCTCCCAGGGTTGTGAGTTCGCGCCTGATGGCGCCCAACGGCCCGCTTCGGCGATTTTCTCTAGCGTTGTTCTGGGTATGCGTTCACCGGGTTCGAAGCTTCGAACGCTTCTTCGAGAACTGGCTAGCAGGTTGAATTTTTCTAACGATTTTTCATCGAGGTTCGACGCGACTGAGTTTCCCATCTCAGAAGAATAGAGCACGCAAAGATGCTCTCAACACGCTTGAGCGTTCAAGAATTCCAAGACATGTCACCTTATGTTTGGCTGAAGTCGCAAGTCGAACATAGGAATCATTCCAGTTAGGATCCCAGCGTGATCCTGACCGGCTTATCGGCCCTGATAATCCTCATATCAATCACTGCAAGCGGAGTCGGGCTGCTAACGGCGGATCGACTTACCGAAGGCAACTTGCAGCGCTTGACGGCGATCTCGTCTGGTTTGTTGTTGGGTTCGGCGCTACTCGTGGTTCTTCCCGAGGGCTTTCATATGGTCTCGAGCGATGACGGCCTCGCTTACAGTCCATTGGCGTTGGGCACAGCGGTAGCGGCTGGGTTTATTTTCATGCTCGTTTTGGAGGGCATGGGACTCAGCCATGCCATTCACGAAGAGCACCACGATCACCACGCGGGTCATGGCCACGGCCATGTTCATCACCCAAACTCCGGCTTGGTAATGGCCGTAGGCCTCTCGATGCACGCAATAGGCGATGGTCTAGCTATTGGAGCGGCAACAGCATCTGGTGAAACATCGATTTCGATACTGGTTGCATTCGGTGTTTTAGTTCACCGAGTGCCAGCCGCTCTGAGCCTGGGTGTATTCTCGTCCCACGAAAACGCGACTTCTACGTCGATATGGGGTGGCTTGCTGCTGTTCGCGTTAGCTACTCCTGCTGGTGCGATCACCGCTTACTTCGTTCTGGATAATGTCAGCGGGTCATCGGTGGGGATCGTCCTCCTGTTTTCGGCTGGCACCTTTATTTACGTCACCACGGTCGATACTTTGCCTTCAATTCACAATCCTGAAACTGGTCCCCGATCGGCGCGGCTCGTAGTGGTGAGCGCCGCGCTGTTCGCCGCGGCACTATTTGCGTTGAACGCTGCAGGAGTTCTCACGCACGGGGAACATGCCGAGCACGCCATGCGAGCCGCCATTGGCAGCAGTGGGATGTGAACAACTTGTTAGGGCAGGGGTGTTAATCAGGAACAGCGATTAAAGCCTTGGTCGAAGGTCTCATGTCCTCCAGGTCTGACGCCGAAGAATGGTCGAGTTCGCAGTTTCGACTCAAGTCAGACTTGGTCTACTTCTTTTAGAGACAGCTAGTGCGGTCCCTGTGTTCGGTTTGCTTACTACGCTCACGTCGTGAGCAAAGTCACGTTTAATCTCCACCCCCATCACCGCGCTGGCCCAGTTGACCCCCGAATTTTCGGAGGCTTTCTAGAGCACATGGGGCGAGCAGTATATGAAGGTGTATTTGATCCCTCTTCAATTCACGCGGATGAACACGGGTGCCGAGCAGATGTGTTGGCGGCTTTAGCTGAACTTGAGTTCACCGTGATGCGATATCCAGGTGGGAACTTTGTTTCCAATTACCATTGGCGAGACGGAGTCGGACCAGTCGATATGAGACCGACGCGTCGTGAGCTGGCCTGGGGGACGATAGAACCAAACACGTTCGGCACTAACGAGTTTCTGAGTTTGTGCGACCGAACCGGATGGTCCCCAATGTTCGCCGTAAACCTGGGAACAGGAACGCCAGAGGAAGCAGCAGATTGGGTCGAATACTCCAATGGGCGGTTGGCGACTGAC
>DASCSY010000208.1:0-3220 GCA_034399415.1 Acidimicrobiales bacterium | reverse complement strand
GAACTCTAGGTTTAGTTGACTTCTGGCGTACCCGCCGTGCTCGCGTCGGCGGCAACCACCGACTTATCTTGCTGGGCGAACCCAGTGTCTCAATTGAAGAAGACGAAGACATTGTGGTTGTTACTGGAGCAGATGACGGCATCAAATGGTCTTTGCTGCGCGACGCTGATTTCTTGATCAATCCTTCGGCGATGGAGTCTTTTTCTTTAGTGCTGTTCGAGGCCTGGGCCGCTGGCATTCCCGTTCTCGTTAACGCTTACTGCGCTACAACTCGAGAACATGTGGACGAGGCACGCGGCGGTTTGTGGTACCGCGGTTACGGAGAATTCGAAGTTGCCGTCGAACGCCTCACTTCTGACCATGACCTTCGACTCCGGTTGGCTACCAGTGGACGAACGTTTGCGCAACGGTCCTATGGTTGGTGCGACATCGTCAACCGTTTCACGTCTTTTTGCGAGCTGCTGGCATAACCGTCGCCACTTTCTTCTGGCCAGCTATCCATCGAGGTTAGGCTCCAAGTTCGTGGTTGAAGATCGCCGAATAGCAGTGATAGCTGGTGGCGTCGGAGCTGCCAAGTTTCTTCGGGGTCTGCTGAACTTCTACCCCAATGATCTGGTCACGGCGATCGTAAACATTGCCGACGATTTTCGGCTTCATGGTCTGGCGATTAGCCCCGACCTTGACACTGTGACGTACACGATCAGCAGCCAGGTCAACAGCGAAACGGGTTGGGGGCGAAGCGGCGAGAGTTGGCGAGTTATGGAGGAACTAGCCAAGATTGGTGGACACACTTGGTTCAGTTTGGGAGATCTAGATCTGGCACTCCACCTATACCGGACCCAACGGCTGGCCGAAGGGGCGACCTTGAGCGACGTTACTCATGAGATTTGTGCCGCTTGGGGAATAACCGCAACGCTGTTACCGGCCACAAACGAAACGGTGAGCACGCGGCTACAGGTAAGTGACAAAAGTTGGCTCGACTTTCAGGACTATTTTGTGGCGCAACAACACAACGTACCTATAGCTGATGTGCGATTCGATGGCATAGGGGATGCTTCGCCTGGCCCAGGGGTAATCGAGTCGTTAGAAGCGGCTGATGTTGTCATCATTGCGCCCTCAAATCCAATCGTGTCCGTGAAACCCGTGCTTGAGATCTCAGGAATTCGTGAGGCACTCCTGAAAAGAAGAGAGTCAGTGGTGGCGATTTCACCGATTGTCGGCGGTGCGGCGCTAAAGGGTCCAGCAGCGCGGATGCTTGATGAGCTCGGTCATGAAAGCAGCGCTGTGGGGGTGGCTGGTTTTTACAGAGACGTGGCTCGGACCCTTGTTATAGATCATGTTGACGCAGAACTGTCAGCTCGGATCGAGGCTGAAGGTGTGCGAGCACTTATAACCGACACAATCATGAGTGACCCGGCACGAGCTGCGGCTCTAGCCAAAACCACGCTTGAGAGTGTTTTCTCGGACGAACGAGGTTCTCTATGAGTTTGACTATTCACCCGGTACACGGAATTCCAGAGATTAGCGAGGGCATTGACCTCGGTGGTCTTCTCGGTGAAATCTGCTCCGCTACCGACGTTGGCCTCATCGACGGCGATGTTTTGGTGGTCACACAGAAAATCGTTTCCAAGGCCGAAGGTGCAGTAATTGAAATCGACCAAGACGATCCCCTCTCACATAAACCAGTCGTCGAACGTGAAGCAGTTCGGATCTTGCGCCGCAGGGGAGATCTCATCATCACTGAAACCAAGCACGGGTTCGTGTGCGCCAACGCCGGTATCGATCTGTCAAACGTCACTCGTGGCCATGCAGCCTTACTGCCTGAGGATAGCGACCGGTCTGCACGCAGAATTCGTGACCGCATCCTCGGCACGCATGGAGTTTCTGTTGGAGTCATCGTTTCCGATACCTTCGGGCGCCCATGGCGAAGAGGCGTAACCGACGTGGCGATTGGTTGTGCAGGTATTGCTGCGGTAGTTGATCTTCGAGGTACAGAAGATTCGCTTGGGCGTGAGCTGATGGTGACCGAGGTGTGTGTAGCCGACGAATTGGCGGCCGCCGCCGACCTAGTGTGCGGAAAGGCGGAAGGGATTCCGGTTGCCCTGGTGCGTGGAGTTGACCCCAGTTGGCTCAGAGATAGTTCGGTCCGCGAAGAAATTGTCCGAAACCCTGCCGAAGACTTGTTTCGCTAGAGCAGCTCTACGCTTCGGGGCGCTTGACGTCAATTAGATGTTCATCAACTTCGACTCGCTGACCCCGCCCAATCACACAGCGCTCCACTCTCGCCCCAGCGCCCACATAAACCGAATCGGAGAGCACGGAGTCGATAATGGCTGTTTCCTCGTGGATCTCACAGTTCTGAAACAAAACGGAACGCTCAATGACCGAGAGAGCTCCGATCTTGCTATCGGCACCAATCACCGAGTCGACCACTTGCGCTGAGGAGTGAACATCGGCGAGAGGAACAAGCGCTTCTCTTAGCCGCCTACCCGCCAACACATCTAAATTCGCTCTTATGAACTGCTCAGGGGTACCTGCGTCAAGCCAATAGCTGGAAGAGGGCATGGCATAGAGAGTCCCAGCACGAATTAACTCGGGAAATGTCTCTCTTTCTATCGACACTTCCTTGCCTGTGGGGATACGTCCGATGACCGATGGTTCAAGAACGTAGGTGCCAGCGTTGATGTGGTTGGACGCCGCAAATCCCGGCTCCGGCTTTTCCACGAACTCTTTGACTAAACCATCGTCAAATGTCGACACAACGCCGAAGCCGGATGGATCAGGAACGGGCTGTAGAGCGATAGTGGCTTCGGCCTCGTGGTCACGATGGAAAGCTATTAGCGCAGAGACGTCTAAGTCGGTCAAGACATCGCCATTCAACGCTAGAAAGGTGTCGTCAACACCAAATTCGTCCGCCGCGAAGCGCACAGCCCCCGCTGTGCCTCGGGGTTCGGGCTCCACTGCCACTCGAAATGGGACTCCAGATATTTGACCGTCCGGATACGCGATCAGAAACTCATCAGGGTGGTAGCCGAGAGACAAGCCCACTTCTTCGACGCCGTGAGTGGCTAGGTGATCGACCACACATTGGATCATCGGGACACCACAGATCGGCAGCATCTGTTTCGGTGTGTGCTCGGTTAGGGGCCGTAGACGGGTGCCGAAGCCCCCGACGAGCACTATCGCGAACATCTTGTCTCAGTTGTCGTTGGGTTCGTCC
>DASCSY010000207.1:0-3238 GCA_034399415.1 Acidimicrobiales bacterium | reverse complement strand
GCTCGGCAAAGTGGAGGAGCGATCTTGAACCTGTCATGTTCTTTCCAACGCGAGGAAGACGGGCCAGACGTTGCAACTTCTATTTTCCCGGTCGACGTAAAGCGACCTGAAGAATCAGAACCAATTGAATGGGGCATTGGGCTAGACGCCCGCTTAGAGCACGAATCAACGCACCCTGCTCGCCATCGAGTTTGGGCTCGGTTCAGCGACACCATCGGCGACTCCCAAGACGATCACTACGCTGCTCTGGCGTATTTGTCTGACACCAATGCGATGGACGCGGTCGTCAGCGCGCATCCCGCACAGTCACTACTTGATGACAAGTCAGATGAACTGAACTGGGAAGAGATGTACATGGCGGCGTCTCTGGACCATGCTGTCTGGTTCCATAGGGCTGTTCGAGCCGATGAATGGCTGCTATTTGACCTTTCACCTCATCAACTCAAAGGTACGCGGGGTCTAGCGACAGGCGACGTCTTCACCGAGGGCGGCGAGCTTGTTGCAACGGTCGCTCAACAGGGGCTTGTCCGTCTCCGCGACACGACTTCTTAGGCGACGCCTTGTCGTTGTAGCCAGTCTTGAATCAACCATCCAGCAATTGACATGCCGCCGATTGGGCATGGCGGAAGGTCCGTTGCATCGAACCATCCGGCTTCAACAATTTCTTCTTCTTGGATTGATATTTCGCCGGATTCGTAGGTGCAATGAAAGCCACACATTAAAGAGTGAGGGAAGGGCCAGGGTTGACTTCCGAAATAACGAACATCGTTGACAGCTAGGTTCACCTCTTCCATAACTTCCCGTTCGACTGCTTGTTCTAGACTTTCTCCAGGTTCCACGAAACCAGCGAGGGTACTGAAAAAGCGTCCGGGGAATTGTCGACCCCATGCAAGTAACGCCTGATCGCCCTTTTCGACCAAGACAATCATGGCTGGGCTGAGGCGTGGAAAGGCCATGTGTTTACAGTTTGGGCAGATCTTGCCGCGGTCGTGCGGATTGGTTTCGGTGGGAGTTGCGCACCTGCCACAAAAAACGTGGGTCCGGTCATAGTTGACGATTTGTTCAGCTCGTCCAGCTACAACCCATTCTTCGTCAGGGATGCGACCAAAGAGTTTACGTAAGTGCACTGGTTCGAGATCGGCTTCTTCGGATATGTCGTGAAGATCGATTGCGTATACAGCGAGACCATCGAGTACACCTAAGAAAGCGTTCGGCGCGTCGATAGGTGCCTCAGCTGCACGGACAAGGCCTGCACCTGGCTCAACGAAAACTGTTCCTGAGCGGACAGGAATCCACACTGCTTCAGTGGAATCGAGGTCAGGCGGGGGAAGTGGAGCGGGTACAAACATCCCAGCAGTCCATCACAACTCAAGTTTCTATGTGGGGAGTTTCATCGAGTTCGAAAAGACAAACTCAGAGTCGACGCATGACCGTGACGACGCGTCCGAATATCGCCACGTCGGCTGCGGAGAACTCCATCGGCTCAAGGTTCGGATTGCCGGGAATTAAGGTCACGGTTCCGCCCTGTTTCGTGAAGGTCTTGACGGTGGCCTCGTCGCCGGGGATACCGGCTACCACAATGTCTCCGTTTGAGGCCGTGATTTGACGACGGACGACCACAAAATCGCCGTCGAGGATTCCGGCTTCGATCATTGAATCGCCACGTACTTTCAGCATGAACAACTCGCCTTCACCGGTGAAATCTTGTGGGACCGGCACCAATTCCTCAACGTTTTCTTGGGCCAGCACGTCGGTGCCAGCGGCTACTTCACCCACAAGAGGCACATGCCTGGTTGGGCGACGTTCGGCGATCGTCCCTGAGGAGGCGTCGAAACACACTTCGATCGCTCGGGGTTTCGTCGGGTCTCGACGCAAATACCCTGCGCTCTCTAGCTGGGCGAGATGAGAATGCACAGTGCTGGGGGAGTTGAGCCCCACGGCTGCTCCGATCTCTCGAACCGCTGGTGGGTAACCGTGATCGCGCATAGTTAACTCGATGAATTCGAGAATGGCCCGTTGGCGATCAGTAATGGTGTGGTCTGCCATGACCTCTCCTATTTAGACACGAACGTTTGTTCGCTTAGACCGTACCAGTGACCGAGCGAACGGGCAAACACCTGTTCGATTTTCGCTTGACATCGAACAAATGTTCTGATCCAATCGAACAAGTGTTCGAAAGGACACGTATTTGATGGTTCTGACCTCGATGTCCTACCCCACCTGCAGAATTGTCTCGTCAAACAAACCCGGCCAGATGCATAGAAATTGAAGGAATCCTGATGGTTGCAGTACTGAGATCTCAATTGGAGCTTTCGGAACCAAACGAGTTACAACAGGCGCAACGCCCGCACCTGCGGCTGGTTGAGGGCACTGAGAACGTCCCGCCTCTATCGCAGCGTCCCCATGGTTCGTTGACTTATTGGCGTCGCCGCGTTGTTGCTGCGAGCATTTTGGTGGGACTTGTTTGGGTTATATCGGGCAGTCCGCTTGTGTCGAGCGGTGAGGGAGGGACCCCACCCGTCGCAGTGCAAAAAGTGGTTGAAAGTGCTGCTGGTGATGTGCTTGGGGGTGGTCGTGTCGTCGTTGTGCAGCCTGGTGACACCTTGTGGTCTATCGCTCGTATTTTGCAGCCCTCTGGAGATGTTCGCCCGCTTGTTGATCGCATTGCCGAACTCAACGATGGCCATTCGCTGGTTGCGGGTCAGACCCTGACGCTGCCCTAGAACCTCACATCGCTATGGGGTTGGTTTAGAGATTTTGGATTTGCCGTACATATCTGAGGAATAGGAAATGGTCTTCGGTCAGAACATGACGGAGAGCGAACTCTTGGAGTTGGTCAAGAGCGCCGCCCCTTGCTATTCCGTGAGACTCTCCGCCACCGATGAGTGGCGAAATACTGATAAGGACCTCGTCGACAAGATTTTCGGCCAGCAGAGCCCCGTTGATGGTCGGGCCTCCTTCAGAGAGCACCACTTTGGCCCCCAAAGCCGCCATCTGTTGGAGGGCTCTCGAAAGATCAACAACACCGGTGCCGCACTGCATAATGTCGGCACGTTGCGCTATCTGATCCAATCTTGTCGGGTCGGCATCTTCTGTCGTTACCACTATGGGTCGCTGATCTGGTCGAGCGAACAGCGGCAACGCCAAATCAAAGTTCAGGCTGCCGCTCACGACTGCGACACGCGCTACGGGCCACGCCCCAGCGGAAAGACGTCGCGCTTTGGTGCTGACGCTGCTC
>DASCSY010000206.1:0-3277 GCA_034399415.1 Acidimicrobiales bacterium | reverse complement strand
CTTTCGCATGTTCGATCCGTCCGACGCAGATAGCGTAAGGCCTATCGTCAAGCCCTAATTCCGTCTTAGCATCCGAATTTCTACTTTGAGGTTCTTCTATCCCCCAACCGAGAACCGTGCTCGGCAAATGAGCTACCGGATGAATCGCATGCAACATTCGTTGTTCTGCACGGGACCCGTAGATTAACCCTCTACTACCTTGCAGAACCTCGCCTACACGAGACAAACGCAAAAAGGGTTCATCGTGAGCTGCTGGAACAATGGCAGCTTTTTCAAGCACTGTGGGGGCTACCGCGACTGTGGACCAAAATAGGTATGGCGCAAAGATCACTAAATCCGCGTCAGATGTCGACACGGCGTCGGAAAGAGCGGCGCTCACCGGTCCCTGATGATGGAAGAACAAGTCCTGGGTCGCGACGTCGATGCTTGACGGTCCAGCTTGGACTCGGCGGTCAAGCGCCGACCATTCCTCGGTCCGTCCGGAATCGACCGGATGTCGGTGGACCGACAGAGCCTTTACCTTTTCGCTTCCCGGCTGATCCACATTTGCCCAGGTATTCGAGGACCGAGCACATGTTGCATGCAGATTCACCTCCCACCCGGGCAGTTCGGCCACCCTTCTCGCTAGAGCGCTGACCGCGTTTTCAGCGCCACCCACGGGGCCGTATCGCGGCACTACAAAATCAACTTTCATTTCGCCTCGTAGTCCGGAGTAAATAACGCTCGATCGAGAGCATTTCCCACGATCTCAGGAGCGAAGGAAGTACTTCGGTGGTACCCGTTTCCCGACAACTTGTCCGCAAGACGCTCGTCGGTCAGCACTCTTTCGAGAGCGGTGGCAACCAACTGCGGGCTCTTAGAGTTCAATAGCAACCCGCTGTTTCCAACCGTTTCCCCGATCGCCGTGCTTTCGAAGGCGACGACAGGAAGTCCATGGGTCATGGCCTCAACTATGGGTACCCCGAAACCCTCGTGATCGCTAAGGGTGCAAAAAACTGAAGCCTGCAGATATTCGCGCTCAAGTTGACGATGGTCAATCCAGCCGGTGAACGTTACGATGTCGTCAAGGCCAAGAGCTTCAACTAAGCCTGTGAGCGTTGCGTCATAGCGGGCACTGGTGGAACCGCCCACAATTCGGAGTTCTGCTTCGGGAATACTCTGATGAAGCACAGCGGCAGCCGCGATGAGATCATGAACCGCTTTGTTCGGAGCCACCCGTCCTACAAATAAAATAATCGGTCGTTCCGGCTTCGGTTTCTCTAGACGGGGTTCGTTTTGGAGTGGCAACGGAACGACCGAGGTGTGCAAATTTCCGAAAGAAGCCAAACTGCGCGCATTGAACCCACTGTCGCAAATTGCAAGCTGAGCCTTTTCCACGAGATCAAACAGTTGCTCCTCCGCTCGTAGCAGTTCGAAGGCGGCATCCGGGTCCCAGTGAATCAATAATTCCGGGGGGGTGAAGTTATGAAAGACAAGAGCCAAAGGTTCCTGGCGTCCCAATAAGAAATCGGCACAGGTGGACGCCTGCGCGACGTGATACAAGAAAAGTGTTCGCTGCTCTGTCTCAACGTGACGATCAACGAACTGCAACTCGTGGGTTTCGCTCAGCGTCAGAGGATTATCGATCCCAACGAAAATTTCTGACCTGCACCCTCGAGCTCGAAGATGTTGCCGGATCCAGAGCACATGGCTCCCTATCGCGTCGCCCGCAACAAGTGTGGGCACGAATTGATGCACGGCATCCCAAGTCATGCCGACTCTATTAGCGGCAAGAGACGGTCGCGAAAGAGCGCTTCGGTACCAGGCCGGTTGAAATCAATTGCCCTCCGCCGGCCAGCTCTCTTTAGCCGCCCGGTTAGATGTTCATCCTTATTCACTCGGTGTAAAGCGGAAGCAACGGTCAGAGGGCTCTTTTCGCGTAGCAACAGGCCACCGCCGTCGACTGTTGCGCCGATAGCTGTGCAGTCATATGCGACGACTGGAAGTCCATGGTGCATCGCTTCGATAATTGGAACACAAAAGCCCTCGTGGTCGCTGAGACAACAAAACACGTCGGCTGCCTGGTAATGCGCGACTAGCTCCTCTTGAGTAACCGATCCATGGAAAGTGACGTGATCTCGCATTCCAGCATGAGCAACGATCGTGTCGACAACCCTGCGGTAGCCCGGTGGACCGTCGGTACCGACGATATGAAGGTGAGCATCATCTTGGTAGAGATCGCGGAGAGTCCTCACCGCTGCTACGAGGTCATGGTGCCCCTTATTGGGGGCGATTCTGCCCACGAACAAAACCTGAGTTCCATGACGGCTTCTTCGTAAACGAGTGAGAGTGCTCTTGTCGGCGTTTGCGTCTGAGATATCGAAGAGAACCGGAAGTGTCTCGGTTGATTGATAACCAAGAGCGTCAAGTTCAGCTTTGTTGAAGTCTGAGTCGCATATGGCGTGATCACAAATTGCCGCATACCTGGCCATCTGGTCGCGACCCAGCTGCACCTCCGCCGCTAACAACCCATCCCATTTGCCGATCAAAGAGAGTGGGGTGATGTTGTGATAGTTCGCGATCTTTTTTCCGGGATGGCGGGCCCAACGCTCGGCGATCGGGCTTCCAATCGACATTTGGTAGATCACGGCAGCGGCGTCACCCGGTAGCCGATCCACGTAGTGAGTTTCAGTCATCAAATCTGGATGTCGAAACATCGAAAATATTTCACTCTCGAATCCCAAATCTCTCAGAACTTTCCGCAGCGCGAGCGTGTGATTACCCACCGCATCACGTGGAGATATGGTCGGCACCAGCTGATGCACGCTGATCATGGAAGCGTCGCTGTAATGAGTGTTGAGGTGCCGTCCAACGACTCGATGGCAGTGACGCCCACGGCGTGCTCTCGTAAAAGCAAATGGTTCCAAGTCTCGGGATGCAAAGGACGGCCATCAAACAGGTCCGCGGCGACAGGACCCAGACGAGTCGACCAAGTTTCAGAGTGAACCACGATTACCGCCACGGCTGAACCAGGCTTCGACCGCAGCAAAAGAAGACGCAGAGCGCGGAGTTGTTCATTGAGGGATGCTTTATCAGTCAGCCCACACAGAACAAAGCCGCCAAGTGACTCATCTTCGAGATGTCCCAGGTGCTCGATCAGGCCCTCGTGTCGAACATCGGCAATTTGATGTTCTCCTGCGGAGGGCGTGACTCCATAAACATCAACGCCACCAGCGCGAAGAAACTGAAGAAGGTCAGCATCGACATGATCTCCGAGTAAAACTCGCCCGGGAGCGCC
>DASCSY010000205.1:0-3329 GCA_034399415.1 Acidimicrobiales bacterium | reverse complement strand
CAGCATGGGACTCCGGCGAAGAACGAGCCAACACCACCATCGGATGTTTAGTGACCAACGCTACGCTCACCAAACCAGAAGCCTGCCGAGTCGCCGACCTCGCTCATACAGGTATTGCCCGAGCCATAGACCCCCCACACACGTCGGTCGACGGTGACGCATTATTTCTGTTGGCCACACAAAACGTCGAGGCAACAGTCGACCTCGTTGCCCACCTCGCCTCCACAGCGGTCGCCGCCGCGATCCGAAACGCGGTCCAATAACGCCTCACCTTTTGAATCTAAGCCCAAATGGCACCCAGCTTGCCTGAGTGTGTGTCACCATCAGACCACCAGAGAAAGGAGGTGGTCCCACAAATGCCAAGAATTAAGAGGACTCTGGAGGTGGTCGGGCGCTGAGGCGGCCTGCCAACTTGGGAGGAAGCCTCCTTCGTGTCTCACGAAATGGTGGCGACTCCAACCCGGACCATCCCACCTGATGATGCGCGTGTCGGTCCTCGCGCGGTGAAGCCCAACCCTCGAGGGTTAGGGAAACGTCTCAGGTGTCGTTCGACGCCCCCGTAACTCAGCGGGGGCGTCAACGCGTACACCCGGCTGTGCCACCACGAATCCCGTTTCACGTGATGAACGAGCACACTGCCTTAAGCCAGCAGAGCTCATGTCATGTAGAGCTTGCCTCTAGTCCAACCTTTCGGCCGGTAATTCAGCAGCCCAATTGACCAACTTGTGCACCGTTTCTTGGACGTCGTGGGTCGAACCAGCGAACGAGAAGCGAATGAACCGATGCCCTTGATCAGGATCAAAATCAATCCCCGGCGTCACAGCGATTCCAAGGTCCTCTAACCATTCCTGCGCCAAGCGTTGGCTGTCATCGCACAAGTGATCTACCTGTGCCCAGATGTAGAACGCCCCATCAGCAGGCGCCAATTGAGTGATACCGGCCTGGGGTAAACCTTCCAAAAGAATGCTCCGGTTAACGCCATAGCGCTCTATGTTGGCTTCTAATTCGCTATGACTTTCGAACGCACCGAGCGCGGCGTGCTGCGATACAGACGCGGCCGCGATGAACGCATTCTGAGCTAGGCGTTCAACAGGAGAGACGAGATCGAGCGGAAGAACCAACCACCCGAGCCTCCATCCGGTCATCGAAAAGTATTTCGAGAAACTGTTTACGACAATTGCCTCATCCCACTCAGCGACAGCCGTTGGTGCAGAAGTGCCATAGGTGATGCCGTGATAAATCTCATCGGAAACCAGACGGACGCCGTGTGCTTTGCACCAACGAATTAGATCCTTCAGTTCGCCCGGAAGGAGCATCGTCCCCGTCGGGTTGGACGGACTCGCGACAACCAGTCCGTCGATTGGTCCAACTGACTCCAGTATTTGCGCCGAAGGTTGAAACCGGCTCTCATATCCGACCGGTACATCAACAACATCAACGCCAAGCGCTTTGAGGGTGTTGCGATAACACGGGTATCCCGGGGTCGGAACCGCTACTCGATCACCAGCTTCGAAACAAGCCAAGAACGCCAACGTGAAGGCGCCACTCGCTCCCAGAGTGACTGCAATCCTTTCGGGACCGACTTCGGTGCCATACCAGTCTCGGTAATGGAGGCTCAAACGCTCCCGAAGGGAATCCATCCCAAGTGCCGAGGTGTATCCAAGAATTTCATTTTGGATAGCGTCTATTGCCCTCTTCCTGGCCCCCTCGGGCGCCGGCGTTGAAGGTTGACCAACCTCAAGATGTAGCACTTCACTGCCGGATGTCTCACGTTCGGCTGCTGCGCGCATCACCTCCATAACATAAAAAGGAGCGATATCAGTTCGACTTGAAGTCTTGAGAGCCATAACAGGAGTGTGGCCCGCGGAGACCCTCATCGGCAGTTATTTATGGAATATGAGCTGTCTCAAGTAAAGAACAAATTGCTCAAAAACGCCATTCAGCGCGAATTGGCCTTTTCGGCGACCCAGTCCATGAACCATGCTTGAAGATATGAGCACGGCCTTGATGACGGACCTTTATGAGGTCACAATGCTTGACGCGGCAATCCGATCAGGGGTGGCGCAGCGAAGGGCAAGCTTCGAAGTCTTCGCTCGCCGACTGCCACCCGGCCGAGGATACGGAGTCGTAGCGGGTCCCGGACGTCTCGCAGAACTGCTCGCTCATTTCCAGTTTTCCAGTGATCAAATTGCGTATCTGGCAAGCCTGGGGCGGTTTAGCGACCAACTCCTCGAACATCTAACAATGTTCCGGTTCGAAGGCGAAGTATGGAGCTACCGCGAAGGGGACTTTTATCTGCCCGGAAGCCCCGTCCTCAGAGTTGACTGCTCCTTCGGTGCGGGTCTCCTCCTCGAAACACTTGTCTTGTCGGTACTCAACCACGACTGTGCCGTCGCGTCTGCCGCAGCACGGATGCACGATGTTGCCCAGGGGCGCCACCTTATTGAAATGGGCGGGCGACGGACCCATGAAGAGGCGGCAGTAGCAGCAGCAAGAGCCGCGTGGCTCGTGGGCTTCGACACCACCTCAAATATGGAAGCGGGAATCCGCTTCAACCTCCCCACCGCTGGAACTTCAGCGCATGCCTTCACCCTCGCTCATGACGATGAAGAAGCGGCCTTCGAAGCTCAAATCGAAGCGCATGGGCTGGCAACAACACTTCTGGTTGACACCTACGAAATTGATACCGGCATTGATCGTGCTCTCGCTGCGGCGAAGAGGCTCGGCGGGGTCCCCGGAGCGATTCGCATTGACTCTGGTGATCTAGCCAAGGAAGCGCTTCACGCCCGAAGAAAACTTGACGCGAGCGGAGCTGAGTCGACCCGCATTGTTGTATCAGGCGACCTCGACGAGTATCGAATTGCTGAACTAGCTTCCCACCCGATTGACGGTTACGGCGTCGGAACTCAACTTGTCGTGGGTTCAGGTCACGCCACTGCAGGAATGGTGTACAAGCTGGTGGGAATCGCGCGTAACTCGGGCACCTACGAGCCGGTCCTCCCCGTGGCCAAGTCATCTGAGGGCAAGGCGACGCGTGGAGGAGTTGTGCGACCGTACCGCGTCATCAACGCAGGGCGCGCGGTCGATGAAGTCCTAGTCCAGCATGACCGCCCGGGCCCGTCAGACGCGAGAGCACTTCACGTGCCCCTCTTTAGAGCAGGTGAACCCGCCTACCCGTACACACTTGATGGGGACCGAGAATTTCACCTACGAACTCGGCGAGAGCTTCCAGACTCGATGCGAACGCTGGATTCCGAACCGCTGTTCGAAGCTCGCACCATTTGACGGTCAACCCATCGCAACTCTCCACGCAGTCACTTAGCGTCAAG
>DASCSY010000204.1:0-3353 GCA_034399415.1 Acidimicrobiales bacterium | reverse complement strand
TAGCGCCGCCTGATAACCGGTGGGCGTCCAGTCTGACAGTGGATGCTGTCCCAGCGAACCTGCCGCCCCACAGTGCGACAGCACCCTGGTCTTCGACTTCGCGGGATCCGGAGATAACGGACACAGCCGTCGCCCCTATCAGCGCCGCCGGCTGCAGCAAATTCTGCGTCGCGGCCAAAAAATTTTCTGCGTGAGAAAGGAAATCGCCTGAGACGAAAAGAGCTACGGCATCAGGCGAAGGTCCGAGGACTTCCAAGACTTCGCCAATGGTTTCTCCTATGGCAATTCCGGGGTCGTGATGAGTTGAGAGACTTGACGCGTATGGCATCGTTATCCAGCTGGTGGTTGGACCACTGTCAACGGCACCGCGGTAACCGGGCCGTTGTCTACCCTGCACTGAGCCTCAATGGTCATTGGTTCTGTTACTTCTACCGTGGCTTGTACGAGGTTGTAGCCGAACTTGCCGGGCTCAATGTTGACCGGTTGAACGTTACGAATGTCCATCGGCTCTCCCTTCGTGTGAAAGGTCACTTCGAGCGCGGCTAAACCCTGATGTTCAGCGGGGCACCTTAAGAGCACCATCAAATGGGGTTGTATCGACACTGGGAATTGACCAGGAGCCGCAAGCGAAAAGTACACCCCGGACAGATCGAGCCGGGCCGATCCACCTTCCGCTTGCCGCATTTCGAACTGTTCGAGAAACAATGCTGCGATGATTTCCACAATTTGAGACTATTTGAATCGGAGCCTCCTGGCTCCATGGGCCCGCCAAGATCAACTATTAGGCCTACTGTCTGGGCGAGTAGATTCGAAGAATTGCGCTGAACAGGTCGGTTGACTCGAAATGAACGAACATGGCAATCGTTCTCGTAGCGAAACACCGATGTTCCCCCTCGGTACCGTCCTATTTCCTGGAGCCACGCTCCCGCTGCACATATTCGAAGACCGCTACCGGTCGCTAGTTGAGCGATGTGTCAGTGGGAATGAGCTTTTTGGCGTTGTTTTGATCGAAAAGGGACACGAGGTTGGTGGCGGAGACGTTCGATCTTCGATCGGATGTTTGGCGAAGATCCTCGAATATCGCAAATTTTCTGACGGAAGATGGGCCTTGGTAGTTCGCGGTGAGAGCAGATTCTCAGTTGACGAGTGGTTGCCAGATAATCCGTACCCGCAGGCACGCATTAGTGATTTCCCAGATGACGGCGATGAAGTGCCCAAGGAGCGATGCTCGGCGGTATTGGAACGACTTGCGGCGTGGGCATCAGATGCTACAAAACAGGGCTATGAAATGCCGGTGGTTGATGCTGAAGCCATAGCCGTAGGAGTTGATGCAGAAGAGCTTTCCTACCGTGTTGCTCAGTTAACGCCCGCTGGGCCATTCGATCGCCAAAAAATTTTGTCTCAAGCTAATTGCGCGAAAAGACTTGATTGTATTGAAGAATTGATTGCCGGTCTCGAAGAAGTTCTCGACGCGACCGGAGACAACACATGACTCCTGGTGGGGTCGGGCCTGTTCTCTGGCATGCTTGGGAATCGTCCAACCCCCAGGAATAGGGCGCAATGTCGGATCAACATCGAGGACTGAGGGCTGACGTTGAGGCTCTAATAGCGACCCTCCGCTCATATGTGAAGCAGGAAACTGTTGTGCCCCTCCAAGGGGTAGGCCGCTATGTCCTATTCGGGTTCACAGGATCGATCTGTTTCGCCGTTGCAACTATCTTTCTGACGCTCGCTGCGATTCGTAGCCTGCAGGAGTTGACCACCATCTTCGAAGGAAAATGGTCGTTCGTTCCTCACCTGGCAGGAATCGTAGTAGCACTGATATTTTTCTCTCTCGCTCTGCTGGCGATTAAGCGCGATGGAAGGCGACGTCGAGATGCCTGATAAGGATGCAAAGATCACTCCTCCAGTGACGGAAGATGATTTACGTCGAAGTTTCGAGCGTGTCACAGGCGAAGCCGAGGAAAGCGCTCCTGCGCTCCAAAGGCCCGGTGTAGTTATCGGCAGCGTTCTGATCGCTGGAGTAATTTTGGTTGCTTTCGCCCTAGGACGCCGAGTCGGAAGAAAACGTTCAACTGTTGTCGAAATTGTAAGAGTTTGATGGGCGTGCTCGATGAGCTGAGGGAACGGCCTCCCGGGAGGCTACTTCGGTCCGCGTGGCGACGAGGTCGACAAGGGAACGGTCCTTGGATGGCCGCTGCAATCGTGGCCACGACATTGCGTCTTCTCAAGTACCTGAGCCGTCGCCGACCCAAGGTGGCGCATACAGCCGAGCTAAAGCCCGGAGAAGCCCTGCGGATTACCCACCTCAGCGAAGACCGCCGCGGTCGACAGGTGTAGCTATGGCGAAGTCCACAACTTCCGCTACCCAGGGCGCACCATTTGAGCTCGGCGAACACATCGTTCTCATTGATAATCGTCAGCGGCGGTATCTTGTCGATCTCGAAGAAAACGGAGAGTTCCACTCACACGCAGGAGTGGTGCCGCACAACAAGATCATCGGAAGTTCCGAAGGCACCGAGTTCCGGACCTCATCAAACGCTCGGTTCGTGGGATTACGCCCAACGCTGAGCGATCATGTGTTGAAAATGCCTCGCGGAGCTCAGGTCATTTATCCGAAGGATCTTGGTCCGATCCTGATTCTGGCAGACATTTCACCAGGAATGCGGGTGTTTGAATCTGGCGTTGGCTCGGGATCTCTTTCGACCGCACTCTTACGGGCCGGTGCACGTGTGACCGGGTATGAGATTCGTGAGGACTTTGCCGAAAAAGCTCTCTCGAACGTCGAAATGTTTCTTGGGAACGAGGCGGTTGAACGATATGAAGTAAAGCTCTGCGACGCCTACCAGTCGCATGAAGACACTAATTTTGATCGAGCGGTGCTCGACCTACCAGAACCCTGGCAAGTGGTGCCGCACTTGGAGAAATCGTTACGGCGGGGTGGGATCCTGGTGGTGTACAACCCGTCAATCATTCAGGTGCAGAATCTTCGACACCGACTCTCTCGAGGCCCATGGGCCATGATCGAAACTATTGAAGCCCTCCAGCGAACATGGCATGTGGAAGGCAACTCTGTACGGCCCGACCATCGGATGGTCGCCCACACAGGCTTCATTACCCATGCACGGCTAGTTGAACTTTGATTGAGCGATAGTGGTCATCGATCTCGCCTTCGGAATGCTTGCAGTTGTCGCTGCGTTCACTGGTTGGCGCGGAGGGCTAATTGGCCGTCTTGGCAGTTGGATGGGGTTTGCTCTGGCTGCTCTGGCGACTGCTCGTTGGGCGAGTACAACCCTCGACGCCCTGAACATCGCTGGCAAACATCAACGGCTCGGCGCAGCTTCGGCTGCGGT
>DASCSY010000203.1:0-3373 GCA_034399415.1 Acidimicrobiales bacterium | reverse complement strand
TGGTCGAGCTGCTTCACCAGATTTCCCTCAGATGATTGCTGATTTGGCTGATCAAATCGACCCGATTGACTAACCAGATTCGCTCGACCCAACTAACTTCCACCTGCGTGCCCTACCGCAAGCCCAACGTCTACAGCGTTCTAGGTACAGCACTTGTGCTGCTGACGTTGGCATGCGCGCCAAATGTGGTCGGTGAAACAGGTCACGCAACTACCAGTTCGACCACCCGCCACCAACAACCCGCAACCACGACGGATCCGCCGATCCCTACGACCTCGCCGCCGCCAACCACCGCCGCGAGCGGCTCGGTGTCCACCACCTCAACTGAGCCCGAGAAAACAACTACAACAACCAGCGCTCCAACTAGCACGACTGCAGCCCCACCAACGACCGCATTTGTTGCTCCGACCGTTGCGATCACCAGGTTCGGAATCCCGGTTCGAGTTTCAGAAGTAACCGACCAAAGTTGGTTGGTTATTGACCCTTGTGGCGACGCCAAAGAAGTCTCGACAGCATTCCCCGTTCGCGAAACCGAGGTTGTTCTCGACCCCGGACATGGAGGAAAAGACCCGGGCGCGCGTGGGCCGACCGGGCTAAAAGAAAGCGAACTTAACCTAAGAGTTGCTGTGGCGGTGTCGCAACGGCTCCAGGAAAGAGAGATTCGAACTCTGCTGACGCGCACCGGCGACTACTACATAGAACTCGACGAGAGGGTCGCCTTAGGCGACGCAGCGAACTCTGCTGCTTTGGTTTCGATTCACCACAACGCACCAATCGCTGCGGCATCGAACAGACCAGGAACCGAAGTATTCGCACAAACCGGAGACGATCAATCGGCACGGCTCGCCGGATTGCTTCACGAATACGTTTTCGAGGCGCTCAGCACTATCGAAAACCTCCAATGGACCTCGAGATGGGATGCAGGAGCCCTCAGAGTCGTCAACTCTGAAGGAGCAGATGCTTACAGCCTTGTCCGCAAACCGCAGACCACAAATGCCCTTCTAGAGATCGCTTACCTCGCCAGCCCATCTGAAGGTCAGTTCCTCGCAACCGACGAATACGTGCAGTTGATTGCGCAGCCGATAGCCACTGCTATCGAAACATTCCTCACGACTGATCAACTCGGCACCCCACTTCTTCATCGACCACGAGTCCATAACCCCTCTGGGGGCCGGCGTACATGCCCGACCGTTGACCTCGAATGAAAACTATTTGATTAGACGGGAAACCAGCGCCCCTGCGTCTAACTTGACGGACATCCGTCATTGACTGGAGATCCAATGGATACCGAACTGACCTACCTAGCTTGGAGTGCCTTTCTTTGCATCGTGCTCTGGTTGCCTTATGTACTTGAACGCATCCAAAGCCAAGGACTCGTCACAACACTGAACTACCCCGAGCATCCTCCAACGCCCGCGGCATGGGCCCAACGCGCCCACCGAGCTCACCTCAACATGGTCGAGAACCTCCCCGCCTTCGCCGCGCTGGTGATCATTGCGCACCTCACCGACGCCAACGCCGCGACCGGAGCAGCTCTCTTCTTTTGGGCTCGCCTCCTACACGCGGTCGTCCACATCATGGGCATTCCCTACATTCGCACCCTCGCCTTTGCTGCGAGTTGGATCGGAATGCTCATCATCTTCTTCTCGGTTTTGTAGACAGGCAGACGTACATTCGCTATCTCTACAGACGTGACCCAAGGGGGTCTGCCTAGCCAGATCCCACCGTTATCGTGCCCTTCATACCAGGATGTAAAGAGCAAAAGAACTCGTAGGTCCCCGGCTGAGAAATTTCAATGGTTGCGGCTCGGCCGCCGCCAACCACCCCGCTATCAAACTCACCCGTGGGATTCTCAGGGGTGCCGGCCGTAATGCTGTGAGCCTCAGGATCGGCGTTGAAGAACCTGATCTTTCCAGGTACGGCCGCCTCCGCCACCTGGTAGTCAAAATCGGCGATCAAGTTGGTGTCACCAGCCGTTCTCGACCCCAGAAACCCTTTCGCCGCGGCCTCGGGATCTGATAAGGGCCAAATAGAAGGGTTGTACATGGAAAAAGCTCCAAGCTGATTGTCATGTGCGGTGTCAGCCCAGGCATGGATCATCCATCCCTCGCTGGCATCACCTTGAGGGCGGTCCAAGGGACCGTCCTCCTTCCCAGAACACACCGAAGGCAACACTGTCACGTCCTGCCCTGCAAGGCGACACAAGTTGTAATGAATGTGCCAATTGTCCAGTGGTCCGCTGAACCCCTCGAAATGGTCATCACCGACGAAGAAGAACGGCATATAAAACGCAGCCCCCGCGATCTCTACCTCGCCGCCTTTCCATGCACCGTCCTTGCAGCGGCCCAGAGCTCCGAATGGGGGACTGGTATTGTCCGCGGCCACGTACAAAAGAATTTCTGGTGTACCGGGATCAAATTTCCCGTCCACGATCAATTCAAAGTTAGTGAAGTGGGACCCCATGTTCGGCGTTTGGGTCCCATCTGGCAAATATCCTGCTGCGCACGCGTCGTTCACGTCGGTGTACCGCTTCAATGTGGACTGAACCTCCGCCAGCTGCCCTACCAAAGACACCAGCTCAGAGTTGGTCATGTTGAGCGCCGCGGGAATCTCAGCTCCAGAGTCCATCAACTCTTTCAGATCGGCAAAAGAACACGGTAAGTCAACCGTTTGGCATCGCGTCTGGCTGCCGCGGGGACCCTCGATTAGCGCTGGAATGATCTGGTCACCACTTCGGGCGAAAACATATCTTGTGTACCCGACTCGACCCATCGGAGTGTCTGGCATCACCGCCGGAGCAAAAGCATCCGCCGACGGGGCGTTACTGGTGTGATCCAAACTCAAAGTGGGGTCGTCGGAACCCTCCAATACTGACACTGCACTGACCTCGGTGGTGGTGGACGGGAGAGCAGCTACAACAGTGGTCGTTGACGCCACAGTTGAATCCGTAGCACCTCTAGAAGCCGCCGCGGTCGTGGTTGGTGCTGCTGGCGAGGCAACCGGCACCCCACCGTCGGAGCAACTCAATGCGATGACACTCATCGCTGTAAACAAAACCATTGGAGACCACAGACGATTCATCTTCACATTGTGCAGCATGAATGGTTCAACTAACGCAATCCAATGAAATTGAGACGGGGAATAGTGTCGCGGTTGACTTGTTTTGTATTCCAGATGACAAACGGACAAGGTAACTGAAAGCATTGGATTTCGAGTGGAGGCGCAATGCAATCCTTCGATGGGAAAATGGCTGTTGTAACCGGGGGCGGCACCGGCATGGGCCGCGAGCTAGTGACCCAACTCGCGCAAGCCGGGTGTCACGTAGCGATGTGCGATGTCAGCACCGACAACATGGCAGAAACAGAGCGAATAG
>DASCSY010000202.1:0-3408 GCA_034399415.1 Acidimicrobiales bacterium | reverse complement strand
AATCGCACCGGATCATCGACACGCAAGTTCGCTTTAGGAATTTCATCGGGAGCCAAAAATGGGTTCGGCATAGCCTCGGCCAAACCAGCGCCGACCATTACCCGTCGCACAACGCGACGAACTTTTTGATGAGCAGTTAAATGGCCCGCATCGGGTGACCGGGGGACGCTGCTACCAAGATTTCCATAGCCGTAGTGGCGACCTACCTCCTCTGCTATGTCAGTTTCCGTTTCGGTGTCAGGTCGAAAAGAAGGGATCGTTACCGATTGCACGTCATCATCTTCGGTTTCTTCCACCAGGAACCCTATGGGTTCTAAAAGCGCACGGATCTCGTCAGAATTGAAGGTCCGCCCCAACAGCATGCTCATGCGAGACGTTCGAACCGCCACCGAAATTCGTTGTGGAAGGTTTCCTTCGACGTCGATCACGTCGCCAACAAGTTCGATACCACCAGGGGTTATCTCGTTCAACAGGTGACAAAACCGCTCCACTGCGAGCACATTGATGTCCCAGTCGGTGCCCCGTTCGAATCGAGCCGATGCTTCGGATCGAAGACCCAACCGCTGCGAGGTTCGTGCAATCGACTCGGCTTCCCAGCTAGCTAGTTCCAGGAGCACAGCGTCAGTGGCGGGAGAAATCTCGGTACGTGCTCCTCCCATAACGCCCGCAATGCCAATAGGTTCATCGGAATAGTCAACGATGAGCCCGTCACCAGGTACCAATTCCCTCTCCTGACCGTCAAGAGTGGTAATGGTTTCTCCCTGCACGGCACGGCGAACACCTATATGTCCTTGGGGGACGAGGGAAAGGTCATAGGTATGGTTTGGGGTTCCCAACTCGAGCATTACGTAGTTCGACACGTCAACCACTGAATTAATTGGACGCATACCCGACAAAATGAGTCTCATCTGCATCCACAACGGCGATGCGCTCACGGTGACACCTCGAATCACTCGGGCGCTAAACCTTGGGCACAGCGATCCGTCATGGATTTCGATAGTTGCTAAACCATTCTCAGAACCAGCACCTTGCGAAGTTACCCATTCCGGAATTGAGAACGGAATATTGAGTCTCGCGGCTAGATCACGGGCCACGCCCGCAACCGACATCGCGTCCGGGCGATTGGGGTTAATTTCTAGATCCCAAAGCACATCCCCTGAAAGCCCTAGTTGATCCATGAGCGCAGCGCCTAGCTCAAAATCGTTGGGGAGAATCATGATCCCATCCTGATCGGATCCCAAGCCAAGCTCCGCCGCAGAGCAACACATACCGTTCGATAACTCGCCACGCATTGTTCTTTGGGAGATCTCCATCCCGTCGGGCATCACGGTGCCGATAGTGGCGAAAGGAATCAGGTCACCGACCACCATGTTGAATGCCCCACAACAAACCTGCAGTCGCACACCATCTGTGGTTTCGACATCAACGAGTTGGATTCTGTCTGCCTCAGGATGTTGTCTTAGATCCGCGACTCTGGCCACGATGATCCCATCTAGAGGGTCCAGGACTCGCGCATCCTCGACAGCCATGCCTAGGTCGCTGAGGTGATTCGTTAGTTGGTCAACGTCACCTTCGATAGGCGCAAATTCTCGCAGCCAGGAAAGAAGGACCTTCATCTTGAGCCTCGCCTAGAACTGCCTAAGGAATCGAATGTCGTTCGTGTACATATCTCGTAGATCTTTGATGCCGTATCGCATGATCGCCAATCGATCGATGCCGAATCCAAACGCGAAACCGGTCCATTCTTCACTATCGATTCCGCAATTTGTCAACACGTTTGGGTGAACCATTCCGCATCCGCCAAGCTCAATCCAACCCGTTCGTTGGCAGGTTTGGCATCCGTCTCCTTCGCAGATGACGCATGTGATGTCGAATTCTGCACTTGGTTCAGTGAAGGGGAAGTAGGAAGGGCGTAATCGGCTTCGAATCGAACCTCCGAAGTAGGCGGCAGTGAACTCATTCAGAGTTCCAGCTAAATCAGCCAAACTTATGCCGTGGTCCACGACTAAACCTTCGATTTGGTGAAACACCGGCATATGACTCGCATCGGCGGTGTCTCTTCGGAAAACTCGGCCCGGGCAGACGGTGTATATAGGTGGCGGCACCATTTCCATGACGCGAATCTGAACAGGGGAAGTATGTGTCCGGAGCAGGATGTTTGTCGCCTCGCCGCCTTCACCGTCCCCGATTTCTGTTCGATCACCCAAATCAAGATACAAAGTGTCGAACATAGATCTCGCCGGATGCGCGGCGGGAAGATTTAGTGCCTCAAAGTTGTACCAGTCAGTCTCCGCTTGGGGGCCCTCCGAGATCGTAAAACCCATGCCCACGAAAACGTCTTCCAGGCGCTCCATCGTTTGTGTAACGAGATGTAAATGCCCTTGAGGCGATGACTCAAGTGATTCGGTTAGATCGAGTCGTTCAGCCTCGAGTTGGTCTCGCCTCGTAGCCGACAAGAAACGTTCTTTTGCTACGCCATGTGCTTCTCGAATAATTCGCTGAGCTTCATTAAGAGCCTCACCAACGCTGGCTCTTTCATCCGCATCAACTTCACCCATTAACCGCTTGAGGCTGCCTAGTTGTGACTTCTTGCCAAAAAGACTGGGTTCAAGCGCTGTCAGACTTTCAAGATCATTCGACTGCTCAATGCTTGCTACGGCCTCGGCTTGAGCTTCGGCAATCTGCTCGTGGACACTCACAATCTGAAGGATACGACTAGCTGGGCAGATATCAGAAGCCCATAAGTGAATGGATTATTCATCTCGACCCTCCTCTCGCATCCTGTACATGACTATTCCCGCGGCAACGGCGACATTGAGGGACTCCACCAACGGTCCCATGGGGACCCTGATCATTGCGTCCGTGCGGTCGATGATTGTCTCGGAGAGTCCATGCGCTTCGCTGCCCACGACCAGGGTCATTCGCTTCTCAACCTCCACCTGATAAACGCTGGTCTCCCCTCGGGCGTCAGTCGCAAGGACCGAGTGTCCCGCTACTCGCAAAAGGTCAAGAGTTGACTCTAGATCCACTCGTTTGGCCATGTGAAGGGTGAACAAGGTGCCTGCACTCGCTCTGATCGCCCTGGTACTCCACAAGTCGGCTGTTCCCGGTCCTGTTACAACAGCATCGAACCCGGCCGCGGCGGCGGTGCGGACAATGGCGCCGAGGTTTCCTGGATCTTGAACCGAATCAATCACAACGACCCGATGCATTTCCGCTATTGATTCGATAGCAGTCTCACGGGCTGTGGCGACGGCCAGCACTCCTTGAGGCGAAGCACTATCAGCGATGTCATCAAGTACTTGGGGATCAACTTCGTAAGAGTCGATCTCAAGAGATTTCAGGGAGTCCAAAATTTGGTCTTGATCCGGTCGGAAGAACACTTCTTTGAGTTCGACACCAAGATCG
>DASCSY010000201.1:0-3427 GCA_034399415.1 Acidimicrobiales bacterium | reverse complement strand
GTTCGTCATCATTCTTGTTGTCAAACGGCGGCGGCGTTGTGTCCATTGCGACAGGCGGCTCACCGAGGTGGATGGGATTCTCATCGATAGTGACAACAACGATGAATGCGCCCTCAATGACGGCGGAGTAAACCACCAATTGGGGCGGAGATAGCCAACTCTGGCGGACTAACCGCAACACAGACGCGTCGCTAGTCGTTGTCGGTCTACGTTGGGCGGGGTGAGCGACCTTATTACCCTCCAACGCCACGATGACGTGAGCGTGATCACATTGACTAACGGCGAGAACCGCTGGACCACGAACCTGGTCCGCGACCTCAATGGCGCGTTGGACGATGTTGAAGCGAATAATGGCCCTCACGCCCTTGTAACCGCTTCGTCGGATCCAAAGTTTTTTTCAAACGGCCTCAATTTGGAATGGTTCACAGGCAACGACGTTGGCGAAGGCGGGGATTTGGAGCCCTTCGCCGAAGAATTCATGGCTCTCGCAGCGCGGTTGATTACCTTTCCAATGCCTACGGTCGGCGCGATCAACGGCCACGCATTCGGTGCTGGTTTCATGTGGGCACTCAGCCATGACCAACGCGTCATGAGGGTCGACCGGGGGTTGATGTGCGCCAACGAAATTGAGATCGGCATCGCGATGCCTGCTCCCGAATTGGCGATCTTTCGTCACAAAATGCCCCAAAACGCGTTCTACCAGACTGTTCAATTTGCCAAACGGTGGACCGGGGAAGAAGCGTTCGAAGTGGGAATCGTGCAAGAACTTGCCGATGAGTCGACGGTGACTGAGAAGGCGATCCAACGTGCTCAGACCTTGGCCCATCTGGCTGAATGCCGCGAGATCTTTGGTTGGATGAAGGAACAGATTTGGGGAGAGGACGCAGCCATCAACGGGCCACACGGGCCTGCTCACATGCTTCGGAATATGCGCGAATACCCGAGCGGCCCCGGTTTCGGGTCTTGATCGTTGACAACCCCTAATGGTCCCCTAGGACCCCTATTTGAGAGGGCCAGCTACTCGAGCTCGAACGCGGCGAGCATCACCCGGTAGATAAGCAAGCGGCAGATCCTCCACCTCGATGACCTCAACCAACGCCGGATCGGCCCCCGAAGTCACCGCATCCTCAGTTGCTATGTGAATGGCTTGCGCGACTGCGGCATCATGCCCCATATCTTGGAAAACTCGATCGACGTCGCCGCTGACCTCAGCTAAAGCAGCCCCGATTGCGTTCGCGGTGTCTCCGTAGTCGGGTCGTACGACTTCACTTATCCCCGACATCGCGTCCGACACTGCAAAAGCTCCACCACCAACCGCGATCAGAGGAATTTCTCGGGACGAAAGCTTCATCCGGTCAGAACCCTCCGCAATCATTGTTGCGGCGCAAGCAAGAACTTCATCAGCATTCGGTAAATCCGGGCGTGACGTGCCGTCGATATTGAGCAATCCGGCTGCTATGGCTGCGTCGGTGAGCGTTGGAACGGACCCGCCAAAGGCAAGCCCCTCGGTAGATAGCCGTTGCCCGACGCTGTCTGGACCGAGTGTGAGCGGGTTCGAACGAATTCGGCTTCCACCGCCAAGGCCGATTGACAGGACGTCAGGGAGCTGGAACAGGGTGCGTACCCCACCGACTTCGACTGCTGCGTTGGCTTGTCGCGGGTAACCGGACACGAGAGCTCCGAAGTCTGCTGTGGTCCCACCAACGTCGACAACAAGTCCGTCGCTTACCCCTCCCAGAGCAGCAGCACCCCTCATAGAGTTGGTGGGACCTGACGCGAAGGTGAGGACCGGATACTTCACTGCCTCTTCCACTTGGAGAAGGGTGCCGTTGTTTTGTGTCAGAAATAGGCGAGTGCCGGTTCCGAAACCGGTCTGATCGATCGCTGACGCGAATGCTGAGATGACTGATTGTGCTAGTTCCAGTAGGCACGCGTTCAATCCGGCCGCGTTTTCTCTTTCCAACAGGCCGAGTTGTCCGAGTCGGTGGGAAACCGTCACGCGAGCCTCTGGGTGGTGTTCCGTAATGATTTCGGCGGCTCGATCTTCTTGACGCCTATCGATAGGTGAGAACGCGCCCGCGACCACTATCGCTTCGTTGCCCTCGTCGGCAAATCGGCGAGCTGCCTCGATGACGGCTTGTTCGTCTAGTTCTTCGAAGGGACGTCCGTCGTATTCGATGCCGCCTCGCACCATCAATGTTTCGCCTCGCACCACTTCAGCCAGATCGGGGGGCCAACCAACGAGTGGCGGTAGCGAACGACCTGCGGGTAACCCGATGCGAAGGAACCCCACCTGGTTTAACCCGCTGCGTTGGACGACCGCGTTGGTGAACTGAGTTGTGCCGATTACTACGGCTCCAACGTCGTGATGGGAGACGCCTTGAAGAACTGTCCGGATGCCGCTTAACACATCGTCGGTGGTTGGCGTCTTGATGGTTTCGAGGACTTCGACACCGTCAAGCAATGCTCCATCGGTGTTGGTGCCCCCAACATCAATGCCGATACGTCTCATCGGCACGGGTCCACGGGATCAAGGTCGTATCCCATTGCGCGCGGTCCGACGTATTCGAGTCCGGCTGGGCTCGAAAACAGTGGCGGGGCGGTAATCCCGATGAGAGCAACTCGTTGGCCATATCGAGCCGTTTCGGTGCCGATAGCTTCACCTGAAGTCGCGTCGACTAAGCAAATTAAGTGAGGGACCGTCGCGATGACCTCATGCCCAAGACGCGCTATGAGCCATTCATTCTGGAAGTCGAGTTCGACGTTGTGTCCGGAGTAATCGTCTAACCCGTCGAGCTTGGCTGTACCGCGGAGAAATCCGCCTGTGGTGCGTCGATCAACATCGGCAATCTTGCCGGTGAAGAGCACTCGGCCCTCGGCCGCAGCGCAGATCGCTGCTACTGGGTCCTCGTGGGCGACGCGGGCCTCTCGGACTCGGGCCCCAAGTTTGATTGCGAAAGTCATTGAGTTTGCTACGCCCCAGCGTTTGACCTCAGCGCCACTTCTCGGTGCCTTGCAGGTTGCGGCCATTGAGCCCGCTTCGATGGTGAGGGCCCGACTTGCTCGTTCCATCCACTTCCACGTGGGGACATTGGTGATAACAGCTTCGACTCCACGTGGGTCAACCAGCGCTAAGGGCCATGGTTGAAGACCACCGATAGCGAAACTTGTCATCTGTGCTTCCGGGTAAGCCCGTCCCATCGCGTCCGCATCAACGATTGGCAGGCCAAGGTGGGCGGACGCCATTAACGGTTGGAAGGCGTTCGAACCACCGATTTCTGTTGCCATCACCGCGTCAAACGGTGCACCCAAATAGTCCCCCATAATTTCCACTACTCGGGCCACGTCTCGCGCATCTTGGAGGCGTTCTTGCATCACCAGCGGCGCACCCATTGTGGACACCACCGCTACCTGAGCCTCATCGTCG
>DASCSY010000200.1:0-3468 GCA_034399415.1 Acidimicrobiales bacterium | reverse complement strand
CGGTGGAACGGTGGGTCCCAGTAACCGCAAACGGCCGAGGCCTCTTGGATCGACTTACGCAAGATTGGGGCGTCGTTCCAATCTTTGACGACGATGTTCCCGTGGTTGAAGTCGGAGAACCGCCCACAGAAATGGTGGTGAATGCAGAGGTGCTAGAGGCTGCAGCAACGTCAGTAATTCGGGTTCGAGCGATCGCTTGCAGTCAAGGACAAGACGGAACCGGGTTCGTTATTTCACCTGGCATGGCATTGACAAATGCGCATGTGGTTGCCGGATCACAAAATGTGGAGATCGCACTACCTGGTGAGATGTTGAGGCAAGCCACGGTGTTGGCCTTTGATCCAGAGCGCGATCTCGCGTTACTCAGGGTCGACTCGAAGATGGAAGCACTTCCCCTCGAGCCGCCCATAGCGGGACAACTGGCAGCGGTGATCGGCCACCCAGGCGGGGGACCGCTTCGATCAGCCCCAATACGTCTCGTTGAACGGGTCACCGCGCACGGACGGGATCTTCATGATTCAGTCGATACAACTCGGAAAGTCTGGTTCGCCGCGTCCAAACTGCAAACAGGCGACAGCGGCGCGCCGATTATTAACAACAACGGGTCGGTTGTGGGCGTGATCTTTGCGGTGGCTCCTCGCGACGCCTCAGACTACGAGCGAACCTCCTATGCCTTAGACAGGTCAGAGATTGCAGCCTTTATGGCTGAGGTCATGGCGTTCGGCGATCGTACCGTGGTCAACACGGGTAAATGTTTGAGGTAAGGCAACTCAAGAACGCTGAATCGAAGACTAGGAAGGTCAGGCAAATTCGCTAGAGAAACAAGTCTTACTCGGCCTCTATATAAATGCACTCGCCTGGACATTCCTCTGCTGACTCAATCACAGCGTCGAGCTGTGAATCCGCGAAATTGGCTAAGGCCTCTGCTCCACCTGGATCAGACATGACATTTCCATCTTCGACCACGTAGGCGAGACCATCGTCCAGCAGAGTGAATACATCAGGTGCAATCTCTTCACAGAGACCGTCGCCTGTGCATAGGTCTTGATCGATCCAGACCTTCATGGTTTGCCTTTCTTCTACCTGCACTGAAGTGTGGCGGTTACGGGGGACGTCGCTCGGCTAGTTGACGCGAATGAGCTCACGACTAATTTATCGTGTTGCAACGCATCAAACACAGACCTAAACCCACTTAACGATTCGGTTGCCAAAACAAACATGGGGCAATTTCCGTCACGGATTCGTGTAGGTTCCCGTCCATACGACAGCGAGTCGAGGTTAGGGATGTCGACTGACGACGGACTTACCGATAACGAAAAGCCGACAGGCGAGTTAGCCGCGCTTCGCAGTCAAATACGGGCTCTAGAATCCGAGGTCGCGTTACTGAGACGAAAGCTAGTGGATACCCCGAAGAGAGTAACGACTCTCGAAGAGCGCTTACTTGAGACAAAGGGACAGCTTGCCAAGGCGGTATCTCAAAACGAAAAGTTGACTTTCACTCTGCGCGAAGCGCGTGAGCACATAGCCACCCTAAGAGAGGAAGTCGACAAACTCACCCAACCCCCATCTGCCTACGGCACCCTCATAGCGGCCAATGAAGACGGAACGGTAGATGTGCATGCGAACGGTAGAAAAGTAAGAGTCAGCCTGCATCCCGAGCTAGAGGGTCAAGAATTAGAGACCGGTTGCGAAGTCGTTCTCAACGAATCGCTGAATGTCGTTATGGCTCGGCGCCCCGAATCTTCGGGCGAAGTAGTCACGCTCAAGGAAGTATTGGCTGATAAGGAGCGTGCCTTGGTTGTCGGTCGAGCCGACGAAGAGCGCGTGGTCGAACTCGCAAGTCACTTGCGGGGACAAGTCATGAGGTCTGGGGACAGCTTGCTGCTAGACGTTCGAGCCAATCTGGTACTTGAACGGTTGCCTCGTCCTGAAGTCGATGACTTACTCCTAGAAGAAGTACCCGATGTCACCTACGACGATATTGGGGGACTTGATAGTCAGATCGAACAAATCACGGATGCCGTCGAACTGCCATATCTGCATCAAGATCTATTCCGCGATTATGAACTCCCAGCACCCAAGGGAATTTTGCTTTACGGACCCCCGGGTTGCGGAAAGACGCTGATCGCAAAGGCCGTAGCCAATTCCTTAGCGAAAAAAGTCGCCGATGCCGCTGGCGACACACACGCACAAAGTTTCTTTATCAATATCAAGGGACCCGAACTTCTAAACAAATACGTTGGAGAAACAGAGCGGCAGATACGTCAGATCTTTCAACGCGCCCGAGAAAAAGCAAGTGAAGGCTGGCCGGTTATCGTATTTTTCGACGAGATGGAGTCGCTATTTCGGACACGAGGAAGCGGCATCAGCTCTGACATGGAGTCAACCGTTGTTCCTCAACTACTGGCTGAGATTGATGGCGTTGAGGGCCTCAGGAACGTCATCGTTATTGGTGCATCTAACCGAGAAGATCTGATTGATCCTGCAATCTTGAGGCCTGGTCGTCTCGACGTAAAAATCAAAATCCACCGACCCGACGAGAATGCCGCGTCCGCAATATTTGCTACCTACCTAAAACAACATCTTCCGATCGACTCTCTCGAAATTGACGAACTCGGCGGAGGCGACGCAGATAAGGCAATCCGCGTGATGATCGAACGGACCGTCGAAGAAATGTACGGAGCCGAAGAACATAATCAATTCTTGGAAGTCACCTACCAAAACGGCGACAAAGAAGTCATGTACTTCAAAGACTTCGCGTCAGGTGCCATGATCGAAAATATTGTTCGCCGTTCGAAAAAAAATGCCATTAAGCGAGCGATTTCTACAGGAAGCCAAGGAATTCGACTCGATGATTTACTTGGGTCAATTCGTCAGGAATACAAGGAACACGAAGATTTGCCCAACACCACGAACCCAGACGACTGGGCCAAGATCTCGGGGAAAAAGGGCGAAAGGATCATTTTCATTCGAACCTTAGTGAGTGGCGACAGCGAATTTGAGAATGAGGGCGGGCGAGCAATCGAACGCGTCCAGACCGGCCAGTACCTCTAAACATCCTTCTGAGGGTAGGGTCGCCTTGTGGCGGTGCATAAAGTTCTCGGGGTGGAGACAGAATTCGGCATCCTTCACCGCAACGAAGGCGATTCGAATCCTGTAGCGGCGTCATCGATGATCATTAACGCCTACGTCAACGGCTATCTGGAACGGCGAGTGGGTTGGGATTTTGAGGATGAACACCCCGGTGTGGACGCACGGGGATTCAACGAATTCGATGCACTCGCACCCGAGATCGAAACACACCTAGTGAACGCCGTGCTCACCAATGGAGCCCGATACTACGTAGATCACGCCCACCCCGAACTCTCCACTCCAGAATGCACTGACGCCCTTCAGTGCGCGATTTACGATCGGGCTGCCGAAGAAATCTTGATTCGCTCAATGGATAAAGCAAACCAGCTTCTCCCA
>DASCSY010000199.1:0-3494 GCA_034399415.1 Acidimicrobiales bacterium | reverse complement strand
GCAATCAACAATCCGAGCTTCCTCTGCCCCATACTGCAAGGCGCGGTCAGGAACACTTGTGAGATCGGGCTCGTCGTACTGGCCCAAGTCTGCGGTATATGCATAAGGAATCGCGTCGTGTTCACGCATCCAAGCGACCGCCGCAGAAGTGTCTAAACCACCCGAGAACGCTATTCCCACTCGTTCTCCCACAGGGAGAGACATCAGGACCTTCGACATAGGAAAACCACGGTACGTCATCAGACCCCCCTTGCCTTGCATCAGTTTCGGTTCCTACGGTTTATGATTCCTTGCCAAAGGGAGAGCCAGTGGTCGAAATCGCGCAACGGGTAGCCGAGCTAGTTCAAATTCCAAGTGTTAACCCGCTCCACGCCGGGCCAAAATCTGGTGATGCCGGAGAACGTGATCTGTCAGATTGGTTAGCCAACCACGCTGAAGCTCTCGGAGCTGATGTCGTGGTTGATGAAGTTGAAGATGGCCGATGCAACGTGTACGCCCGTTTTGAAGGCACTTCGGATCGAGCTGTAACGGTCGATGTTCATCTCGATACTGTCGGCGTGGAACACATGCCCGATAACCCTTTCGATGGTCGCATCGAAGACGGTCGGGTGTATGGACGCGGCTCGGTCGATACCAAACCCACCCTTGCCGTTGTGCTGCAAGTTCTAGAGGAGATCCAAGCCGCAGGCCAGCGTCCCTTACCAACCGTGAACCTTGTCGGCACCATCTCCGAAGAAGGAGGAGGACTACTGGGTGCAACGCGGTACCGCGACTGGTTGTTGGAACGAGGACAACGCGTTGAGCAGATGGTTGTTGCGGAGCCAACAATGTGCGCCCCCGTTCATGGACACAAGGGGGGCATAGGTCTCGATGTGACCGTCCACGGACACGCAGCACATTCCTCGAAGCCCCATCTTGGGGCGAACGCGTTGAGCGGTGCTGCACGGATCGTGATCGCTATCGACGCAGAACAAGAGCGACTTGCCGCTCTTGAAGCAACAACTCCGGTGGGGAAAGGCACCGTGTCGGTCACAGAACTGGCCGGCGGTTTAGCTCGCAACATTATTCCGGACGCATGCGCGTTATATGTGGGGCGTCGCACCGCTCCGGGCGAAGATATCGCCGAAGTCCGGGCCGCGCTGTGCAAACTCATCGACGACAGTGCCGCACCATTATCAACAACCATCGAATCCTTATACGGAGACGGCAGCCCAGGCTTTTACCAAGATCCCAATAGCGCACTGGTAACAGTCCTCGCACAGCTAGCGGACTCGGCACCAACTACAGCAGAATACGGGTCGAATGCCCTTCGCTACGGGGAAGTGACAAATGAGCTAGTTGTCTTCGGGCCAGGGTCGATCGATCAGGCTCACCAAGCAGTCGAATGGGTAGATATCGATCAGCTAGAGCGAGCGGTCGACATTTACCGCGCCTGGTTCACTCAGTAGCACGAGAATCAGCCAACACGACATCAAGAGCAAATTCAATCATCTGATCTAAGGAAGTTTGCCGTTCGTCTGATGACAGCCCTTCACCGGTGGAGAGGTGATCGGACATTGTGAGAAGGCTCAACGCCCGGCCCCCCTCAGCCGCTGCTAATGCATAGAGCCCCGCTGTCTCCATCTCGACACAGAGGACGCCATCAGCAGCCATGCGCGTGGCCAGATCTTCGTCGGGCTCATAGAAGATATCTGTTGTGAAAACCTTGCCGGTAGCTAAATCAAGCCCCTTTTCACTAGCGACTCTCAAAGCGACATTCGCCAACTCCGGCGTCGGAACCCAAGGCCCCACGTGATTAGTAGCGACCTGCGCTGGCACTGAACTGTTGGTAATACACTCCGTCGCCGCAACAACCCTTCGAAGTTCAAGTTTTGGATCAAAAACCCCTGCTGTACCAATCCGAATGATGGTCTTCACGTCATAGAAGCGGTAGAGCTCAGTGATGTAAATCGCGGCGGACGGGACTCCCATGCCTGAGGCCATCACCGATACAGGTACGCCCTCATAACTTCCCGTATATCCGTTTACATTTCGCACATTTGTCACCAAATGGGCGTCATCAAGATGTCGTTCCGCTATGTAGGTTGCACGCAAAGGATCACCTGGCATCAGTACGACCGGTGCGAAGTCGCCGCGTTC
The DNA here is from genome assembly GCA_034399415.1 of Acidimicrobiales bacterium. GTDB lineage: Bacteria > Actinomycetota > Acidimicrobiia > Acidimicrobiales > Poriferisodalaceae > UBA2110. The sequence goes on along the minus strand of DASCSY010000199.1, from coordinate 1,355 downwards.
AGCGTCTATATGCGGTGTCGTCACGTCAGTCCTCCGGTCCGAGTAAATCGTCGATATTGTCCTTCTGGTCCTCTTCTTTTCCGTCAAGAACGATGCCGTGAGCAGCCAGTTTCGCTCGCGCGATTTCCGAATCTATGAGGGGATCGATGACGTTCACCCCGGCAGCTACGGTGCCCCGCGCCAATTCGTGGCAACCCACGCCTTGAACTGCGAAAGAGAGGTCCATGATTTCGATCGGGTGCCCCAAACCGCCCGCTATGTTTACTAGTGCGCCGTTGGCAAGCAGGAACACCGACTGTCCGCTGGCCAACAAATACTCGTCAATGCCCGCACGCGCCGGACGAAACTCTGTGGCCTCATCAGCGAGCGCTTCGACATCAACTTCGAGATCATGGTGGCCGGCGTTGGCCAATATCGCTCCGTTCTTCAGATGGTCAAAATGTTGTCTACCTACGGCACGACGGCCTCCCGTTGCAGTCACAACAAAATCGGCCTTTGGTAATACCTGTTCCAAGTTTCCGAGCTGATGGCCATCCATATATGCCTCCAACGCTTTCACAGGTTCAACCTCGACCACCCAGGCCGTGCCACCCAAGGCTCGTACATGGGCAGCTATGCCACGTCCAACCCACCCGTAACCGAGGATGGCCACATCCTTGCCAGCCATCAACATGTTGGTCAGATTCAAGATGGCCTGAACCGTGCTTTGACCAGTGCCGTATCGATTATCAAAGAGGTGTTTACAGGCGGCGTCGTTACCCGCAAGAACCGGGAATGGCAGCCGTCCCCGATTCGCCAACTCCAGTAGACGCGCTACTCCCGTAGTTGTTTGCTCGGTCACGCCTTGTAGGGCTTCAAACTTTGAAGGTCGCTGCCTTGCCATCCGAATGGTGAGTTCGGCGCCATCGTCAATAATGAACTCTGGGTCCGTGTCAGCGACCGCGAGGAGGTCCTTTTCCCAAGCGTCGTAGCCGCTGTCACGCGTCGAGTGAACTTCTACACCCCGCTCGACAAGGGCCGCAGCGATTTCATCCCGCGTCGAATGAGGGTTTGAACCAGCGGCTACTACCTGGGCACCGGCGTCAGCTAACACGGTCGCTAGCAGCGCCGTCTTAGCTTCCAGGTGGACAACCACTGCCACCCGGCGTCCAACTAAAGCACCGTCTTTAAGTCGCTCTCTGAGGAATTCGTCGACCAACGGTGAATGGCGGCGTGCCCATTCGATTGAACGGTGGCCCTCAGGTGCAAGATCTAGGTCGAGTATTCGAGATCGATTTACTACAGACACGTCAGGAGTGTTACACGTACTAGGCCTAGTCTTCTGCCATGACGGTGATTGTGGCCGGCGGCGGCAT
>DASCSY010000198.1:0-3522 GCA_034399415.1 Acidimicrobiales bacterium | reverse complement strand
GAACCCGAGAGGTCAGGGAGGTCGAGGTCGTCGCGGTCAATGGTGTTGCCCTCGTTGTCGATCAATTCGACTTCTGCCACCAACCATTCCAACGCTTTGCGTTTCCCAATTTCGGCTAGGAGCGGTCCGAGTCCATCACCGTGGTCTTCGATTTGGTGTCGGAGTTCATGAACTGTTGTTTGGAACTGTTCGGCCATCCGTTCAAGTTCTTCTTCTAGTTCGTCGTCATCAACTTCGACGGATTCTTTTTCGACGATTGAACGAAGGGCCAAGTCCACCTTCGCTGATCTTTGGGCAGCATCACGTAACTCGACGGTGAATGATTCTGGGTCCTGTCCGGTCATTTGCATCCAGGTTTCAATATTCATTCCCTGGCCCTGCAAACGCATCGCTAGTTGCTGCAGCTGTTCAGACATTTCGCCGTTGACCATGGAGTCAGGAATGTCGTCGTTGACGAGCTCCGCGATTGCGGTCGCGGTGTTTTCTCTCATTGCAGCGTTTGTTTGGAAGATTCGCATCATTCGCATGCGCTGCACAGTTTCTGATCGCAACTCGTCAACGGTGTCGTGCTCGGTGTTGTCTTCTACCCATTCGTCGGTAAGTTCGGGGAGGACTTCCTCTTTGACTGCCTTGACGTTGATTTTGAAATCGATGGTCACGCCTTCTTGAACCGGATGGTCGGCGCTGAAGCTGAGTTCGTCGCCTGCGCTTGATCCTTCAAGCTGAAGGTCAACCTCGTCAACGATCCCGCCGCTGCCTACCGAGTACAGGTAGTCATCAGCGGTGAGTCCTGGAAGTGCTTCCCCTTCGACGGTTCCTTGGATATCGATAGATACCTGATCGCCCGATGCTGCGGAACGGTCCACATCAACAAGTTCAGCGGACTGGCGTCGTTGGGTATCAATCTGTTCCTGAACTTCTTCATCGCTGGGAGCAGGGTGGGGTATTTCTACCTTGAGATTTTCGTAGCCTCTGATGTCGATCTGGGGTCGAGTCTCGACCACTGCTTCAAAACAGACCGAGCCGTGATCTTCGCCGCTGGTCAGGGAAAGCTCTGGAGCGGCTATGACATCAACAGCTTCAGCTCGTACTGCTTCGGCGTAGTAACCGGGAATGGCATCTTCTAAAGCTTGGGCTCGGGCGTACTCGCTTCCGATATGTGATTCGAGTACTGGTCGAGGAACCTTGCCTTTTCTGAAACCTGGAATCTTGATCTCTTTGGCGATCTTGCGGAAAGCCTGATCAATAGCGTCGTCAAAGGTTTCTTCGTCAACTTCGACAGTCAGCTTGATTCTTGGTCCGAAGGTTCGCTCTTGGGGTCCGCCAGCATCGTCTGACGTTTCGGTGTCAGTGGCGACGTCAAGGTCAGCGGGGTCGACTTCGGTCACGGTGGTCTTCACAGGGGCCGAATTCTATCGGGGCGATTCGCACTGTCCCCTACTGCAGTTCGCGACTGAAGTGGAGCGGGCGACGAGAATCGAACTCGCATCATCAGCTTGGAAGGCTGGGGTTCTAGCCATTGAACTACGCCCGCGAACCCGGTCAGGCTACCGGTATAGCGAGGTCGCTACAGATCGAACGGTAAATCTGAGACGATTGCCGTTCTCCATCCGGTTGGCGTGTGAACTTGCAGTTTGGTGCCTGGAAGGTTTTGGGGCACCTCCACGATCGCTAACCCTAAATTTCGTTCGTATCGCGGCGAGTAGGCAACAACCCGGGCCTGGCCGGCATAGGAGCCGTTGGGGGTTTGCAGTCCGACGGGTTCTGGATTCGGGTCAAGGGGCTCGCCGTCGATCAGCAGCCCTTTGAGCTCGCGGGTGGGTCCTTGGTCTCGTTTCGCAAGTAGGGCCCTTTTCCCAACAAATTCGTGATCCGATCCCAGATCGACGTACTTGCCGATCGCGGCCTCAAAGGGGTCGCTGTCCGGATCGGTGTCCGAACCCCAGGAGAGAAGAAAATTTTCGATGCGTTCGGCGTAATTGGGTGCTCCGACTCGAATGTCGTAGGCCTGTCCGGCTTCCCACACAAGGTCCCATAGCTGGTCTCCTTTGCTTCCATCCTCGAGGAATAGCTCGAAACCACCTTGTTTGCTCCAACCTGATCGGCAGATCACCAGGGGAATTCCTTCATGGTCGATTCGTCGGAAATGGAAGAATTTCAGTTCCCGTATCCAGTCTCCGAATACGTCCGCGACGGTGTCTGTTGCGCTGGGACCTTGAACGGCTAACGGCGAAACGTCGGGTTCGGTTACTTCGACATCGTCGTCGCGTTCGCCACTGATGGCGCGTATCCACAGGAGAACATCTGAATCCGCGATTGAGAACCACACCGTGTCTTCGTCAACTCTGAGTACTACAGGGTCGTTGATGAGCCGGCCGTCGTGATCGCACAGTGGCGAGTATTTCGCGATGCCGATTTGGAGTTGTGACAGGTCGCGGGCACTTAGGTACTGGCAAAGCTTGAGGGCGTCGGGGCCACGCACTTGTACTTGGCGTTGACAACCGACGTCCCACAACGAAACTCGTTGAGTGAGGGCCTCATAGTCGGCGATCGGGTCGTCGGTTGCGACTGGTAGCACCATGCGGTTGTAGACCGTTGCCGTTTCGATGCCAGCGGCCTCTGCCCGGCGATAGAAAGGTGAGAACCTGACCCTAGGTCCCTGAGTGAGTTCCATATGCGGCAAGCTACCGGCTTGTTTTGCTGTCCTTTAACCGCCGTCAAAAATGTTGAGATGGCCGCGGTCAACAATCCGCCGCAAGAACTCCGGTTCGTAGGCAAATTCGGGGTCCTCGCGCACTAGCTGATCGATCGCAACCGCGTCATCACCAACAAGGATTCTCCACTGGTTCTCGCGCACTGCTTCAAGAATGATCTCAGCTGCTTGCGCTGCGCTGGTGGGTGCGTCGTCTCTGAACCGTTCATTTCGCGCGACGACAAGTTCGGTCAGGTCCTCATCAGTCATCTGGTCCGCATCGACGCCTCGTTCGGCGAGGGTTTTGCGAATACGTTCGAGGTTGGGGCCGCCGTGTGCGGCTGTGCTGTTGAGCCCAATTGAGGTTCCTATGTGGCCGGGCATTACGACATGCGCCATGACGTGGGGAGCGTGAAGACGGAGGTCAATATTGAGTGCTTCGGTAAAGCCTTTGACTGCGAATTTGGCGGCAGAGTAGGCGGTGTGGGGGACGTCAGGCCCTACGGTCGCCCAAAACCCGTTGATGCTGCTTGTATTTACAACGTGCCCCTCTTCGCTGCGAATTAAGAGCGGAAGGAACGCTCGGCATCCGTGATACACACCATGCCAACAGACACCGAAAGTTTTTTCCCAGGCCATTCGGTCCTCATCGATGACGAAACTTCCGCCACCTCCGATGCCCGCGTTGTTGAACACTAAATCGACGTGTTCAAGTTCATGTCGGACCTGGACTTGATCACGGAACGCCAACACGTCAGCTTCGTCGGCGACGTCGCAAATATGTGAAGTTATCCGCACGGAGTCGTTTGTTTGCGAGAGCGCTATTCGCT
>DASCSY010000197.1:0-3616 GCA_034399415.1 Acidimicrobiales bacterium | reverse complement strand
TGCGAAACCTTGAGGGTCATGTCCGGGTGCTGCAATAACGCTCCGTCGTCGTGGGTGTGTACGTCGACGAACCCCGGAGCTAGTACTAGGTCTGTGCCATCAACTTCAAGTGCCGTTGAAGAAGGCGATATATCTCCGACTTCGCTTATATGCCCATCTTCGATTGATACGTCGCCACCGAATCGCGGGGCGCCTGTACCGTCAATGATGGTTGCGTTACGGATGACGGTGTCGGCCATCTAAGGAGCCTAGAGCACGGCATCGATCTGCCCTCGACGACTTCTGCTACTAGCTTCGATCGGGTGACTAACGATGTGAGTTACGAAGTAATTGTTGTCGGAGCGGGCGCATCGGGTGCACCTCTCGCGTCACGCGCTAGCGAGAATCCCAATCGTCATGTGTTGTTACTTGAGGCCGGCCCCGATTATTCATCTATCACTGAAACGCCCGGCGATCTTCGCAATGGTCACCACAACAGCGTTGTCGATCACGATTGGGGACTTGGGTACTCTCCGACGGAGCAACGTCCCGGACAACCTCTACCGCGGGGAAGGGTGACCGGCGGTTCAAGTGCTGTCAACACATGCATATTTTTGCGGGGAGTTCCTGAGGATTACGACGACTGGGCTAGCCGTGGAAATCCCGAATGGTCTTGGGAGAACGTTCTGGCGACCTTTTGTCGCCTAGAACGCGACCTCGACTTCGGAAGCGAGGAATATCACGGTGACGCTGGTCCGATTAGCGTCCGTCGATACCCACACGATGAACTCACCGAGCTCCATCAAGCATTTCTTGTGACCGCCGATGAGCTCGGGTTCCCCGAATGTCAGGATCAGAACGATCCTTGGGCGTGGGGGGCCGGCCCTCAACCGATGAACAAACTCGGGCAGCTTCGCATTTCGACAGCTTCTGCTTATCTCGCCCCAGCTCGTTTGCGTCCCAATCTTGAAATTCGAGGCGATTGCCACACGAATCGTTTGCTGATTGAACGGGGCAAAACGACGGGAGTCGAGGTGGTTCGTTCAGATGGATCTCTTGAACAAATTCGAGCCAAATTGGTGGTCCTGTGTGCCGGTGCGATTCATACCCCCGGGATCCTCCTCCGGTCTGGTATCGGCCCGGTTGTTGACTTGAATCGAATTGGCGTGGATGTGACTGCCGATGTCCAAGGGGTGGGTAAGAATTTGTCCGATCATCCCGGCCTGTTCGTTTTGTGTCGTCCAACACATATGGACTTAGTTGCCGGCAATCAACCAATCATTCAGACCATCTTGAGGTACACGGCCCCGACAAGCGATCATCGGATGGATCTGCAGATTGAGCAGTTGACGTTCGCTGGGAGAGACGATTTCCCGTATTTCGGGGTTGCTGCGGTTCTTGAGCAAGTTGATGGTGTCGGGGAGCTGATCTTTCCGACCGCGGACCCGTTCGCGTCTCCTCAGATTCATTCTCGGTTCTGCGAGGAAGACCGCGATGCCGAACGGTTAGCGGACTGCTTCTTGGATGCTCTTCGCTTCACCGAATCCGGCCCTTTGGGAGCACTGACCGACGAGGTGGTCTTTCCAGATGTAGGTCGACTATCGGACCGGGCTGACGTCGTGGCTCTGCTGCGTCGTTTCGCGGCGTCCGGCTACCATCCCTGTGGAACGGCTCGAATGGGACCGCTCGAAGATCCCACTTCGGTGGTGGATCAATATGGTCGGTGTCATGCCGTGGAGGGGCTGGTCGTTGCCGACGCATCAATCTTCCCTACAGTGCCCCGAGCGAACACCAACCCGACGTCGATCATGGTGGGAGAAACTATCGGCGAGTGGTTGAGAACTGAACCCGGTCGTTACGGACTGTGACAAGCCGTCCCCAGATCGAGCAAGTGGCGTTGGTGGCTACTGATTTCGATGGAACTCTTTTGGGTGCCGACCGGGAGATATCAGATGTCACCAAGCAAGTGTTGTATAGCCTCACGGAATTCGATATTGAGTTTGTTGTCGTGACGGGGCGGCCGCCTCGGTATTGCGACTCGATACCCGAGCAAACGGGAATTCCGACGACACTGATTTGTGCTAATGGTGCGGTGTTCCACGACTCTCATACAGGGGTTACGACTCAGTTCGCAAGAATGAATCTGGCGGATGCGCGCGCGTTGGTGACAGCGATTCGCGAGGCTCATCCAACTGCTGGTTTCTGCGCCGAGATGGGTGACGATTTTGTGGCAGAACGCCGATGGTTGGAGCAGGCGGGACGGTCAGCCGAAACTGATGTCTCCGATCTGGTTCCATTGCTAGACGATCGGGTCCATAAGTTGCTGGTTAATTTGCCGGATCTTTCTGCCGACGAAACGATGGCTGCGGTTAATCCTTTGGTTAAGGGGCGGGCAAACATCATGCACGCCGGACTCCCATTTGTTGAGTTGATGCCCCCAGGAGTTGACAAGGCCTTCGGTCTTAGAAGGCTGTGTGAAGAACGACGAATCAGTGCTCACCAAGTGGTCGCGTTCGGAGATATGCCCAATGACAACGCGATGCTTGAATTTGCTGGCTGGGGGGTAGCTGTCGCCAACGCTCATCCTGATACCCAGAAGGCGGCCGATGAGGTGACCTGGTCCAACAGGGAAGATGGTGTGGCGAGAGTTATTGCAGAAATGCTGAGTGTCTAATCCACGCCGACTGTTAGTAGGTTTACCAGCGCTGAGTGGACCAGTTCTATCTCTTGTCGCTCCACGAATTCGTCCTGGGTGTGCGCGATTGATGCGTCACCAGCTCCAAAGTTTGAGGCGGGGATGCCGTGCTCAGCGAAGCGTGCGACGTCGGTCCATCCCAATTTTGCTCGGACTTCAAGCTTGTTGCGGCTAATTAGGGCTCGGAGGAGCGGGTGGTTTAGTGCTGGCATCGCGGCTTCGGCGTGATCATCAACGAGTAGCTCGTCATAGGGGCGGAGTTGTTCCGCGATGTGGTGTTGCGCTTCCGTGGGGCTGCGATCTGGTGCGTATCGAAGGTTGACGGTGAGGATCGTTTCGTCGGGTACGACATTTCCCGCGACGCCCCCTTCGACATGCACAGCCTGTAAGGCTTCGCGATATTCGCAGCCGTCAACGATGGGGCGTCGCCCTTGGTAGCTGTCGAGAGTTTCCAGCACTGCCCCGAGGCGATGGATTGCGTTGCGTCCCTTCCATGGTCGAGCGGTGTGGGCGCGTTGACCTCTATAAATCGCTTTCACTCGGAGGGTTCCTTGACATCCTGCTTCAATGGCAGCCGAGGTCGGTTCACCCAACAATGCGACATCGCCTGCCACCAACTCCGGGTGAAGATCGAATAGTTGTTTTAGTCCATTGTGTTGGGCCGCGACTTCCTCGCAGGCGTAAAAAACGTAGGTCACGTCTATTGCCGATTCGTCGACTAGGAGGGCGGTTGCAAGTTGAGCGGCGAGGCCTCCTTTCATGTCACATGCCCCTAGGCCGTAGAGACGATCGCCTTCAATTCGAGCGCCTTGATTATTGTTGGCGGGCACCGTGTCTAGATGTCCGGCGATAACGATGCGATGTTCGTGACCGTGTTCTGATCGTGCTACCACGTTGTCGTCAACGCGATGAACGGCGAGATGGGGAGATGTACGAAGGCGC
>DASCSY010000196.1:0-3668 GCA_034399415.1 Acidimicrobiales bacterium | reverse complement strand
CCCATGGCACTAATGTTCCGATGTCATGACTGATCTAGCGATTGAAGCACGCGGACTAGTACGTGTATTCGGCAGCAACCGCGCAGTTGACGGGGTTGACTTAGCGATACCTCAAGGAGAGATTTACGGCTTCCTCGGGCCAAACGGTGCCGGTAAGTCGACGACGGTTCGCGTGTTGTGCACCCTGCTTACTCCCACAGCGGGCACGGCGCTTGTGGCGGGCCACGACGTTGTAGCCCAGCCTGGTGAAGTGCGAATCCGAATCGGACTAGCACTTCAAGATGCCGCATTGGACGACAAACAGAGCGGACGCGAAATTCTAGATCTCCAGGCGCGCCTCTATGGTCTGGAAACAGCAGCCCGACATGAACGAATCGAACGAGCCATCGAGCTGGCTGACCTTGGCGACGCGATCAATGACTGGGTCCGGACCTATAGCGGCGGAATGAAACGACGCTTGGATGTGGCAGCCAGCCTGATCCACGATCCTGAAGTGTTATTTCTTGATGAACCGACGACCGGTCTAGATCCGGTGAGCAGAGTCCGGGTTTGGGAAGAAGTGCGCAGATTGAACGGAGACCATGGTGTAACGGTTTTCTTGACCACCCAATATTTAGAAGAAGCGGATGCGTTAGCGGATCGGGTTGGAATCATCGACCAGGGACGCATCGTCGAAGAAGGGGCGCCAGGAGATTTAAAGCGCTCTGTTGGCGCCGATGTCATCGTGGTCGAACTTTTGGATGAACTTGAACGCGCCGCTGGCATTGCCAGGACACTGCCGACGGTCGACGACGTGACCGTCGGAAGCCAAGGACTGACAATCTCCACAGAAAACGGAGCAGCAGTGGTGGGCGAAGTGGCGGTTGCCCTTAGTGAACATGGCGTAGTTACCCAATCGCTCACAGTGCGGACGCCCTCCCTTGATGACGTGTTCCTCCGTGCAACGGGTCACAGACTGTCAAATGAGCTAGATGAATGACGATGCCCCGAGAACCGATAGCACAACGAAGTGGATTTCTTTCTGACGTCGGAACTGTCGCGCGTCGAGCGATTCGCAGCTTGTCAAGAGAACCAGAGTTCCTCGGCCCGGCCCTAGCCATCCCCATCTTTTTCTTCGTGGTTAATATCGGTGCGTTAGAAGCCTTCGTGGAGCGTCAGCCGGGGATTGACTACCGAGCATTTCAGCTCCCCGTGGCGATTGTTTTCGCAGTTACCGGAATTTCCCGGGCCAACATGCTTGTAATCGACATCCAAACTGGATATCTCGATCGGATGTTGGTGACCCCAATCCGCCGCGTCTCCCTGCTATTGGGGTTGATGATCGCGGACATCGTTCTGGCGCTAGCTTTAGCGACGGTTGTGCTGGTACTGGGATTTGCCGTGGGTGTTGGCTTTGGCACAGGTGTCGCAGGGCTAGGGGTCTTCGTAGTGCTGGCTATGGCGTGGAGCCTGGCATTCACTGGATTCCCCTATACGGTCGCTTTGCGTACTGGTAATCCGGCTGCGGTTAACTCAGCGTTCTTAATATTTTTCCCTTTCGCCTTCTTGACTCCCAGCATGCTCCCAAGAGAACTGATGAGCGGATGGCTTAAAACCGTTGCCGCGTGGAACCCTGTTACATACCTGTTGGAAGGCATGAGGTCAGTGTTGTCACAGGGTTGGGATGTGGGAATGCTCGCCAAGGCCGTAGCTGCGATCTTGGGTCTGGCAGTCGTCACCTTTACGATGGCTTTCAGATCCCTCGCACGGCGCGTAGCGACCGGTTAGCGGTTACCAACCGCGGTCTACCCACTCTTGAAGTTGTGGAGACTCGTTGCCGATCGTGGTGTCGTCTCCATGGCCGGGCAAAACGACGGTATCTGGGGAGAACCGAGAAAACATTCGATCCTCAATACTCTGGATGATGGTTTCGAAATCGCCGTCGTCAAAGTTTGTCGCGCCGGGTCCCCCAGGGAAGAGAGTGTCCCCCGAAAATAGCAGCGGAGTGTTTTCGACATGGAAACTCATTGATCCAGGAGTGTGACCAGGATTGTGGATCGTTCGAATTCGGAGGTGGCCGACTTCAATCACGGAGTCATCTTCGAGGATGAAGTCGTAGCTAGGAAGCATGGTTGCGTCCTCAGATGCGACACCGACTTCGTAACCGGCGTCCCGGATTGCAGGAATGGCTTGGATGTGGTCCCAATGACCGTGAGTCTCCACGACTGTTCTAACCCCCAAGCTTTGACATAACTCGAGAAGCTGTTCATGTTCGTTAGCAGCGTCGATAAGTATGGCGTCGCCCGATTCGGTGCATCGGATCGTGAACACGTTGTTTTCATAGGGTCCGACAACAACCTTGTGTACTTCGACGCCGGTGCCCTTCCAGTGGAGAGTCATAGCCGAAGTCTACGGCGTTTGGAGATGCCTGACGGTGAGAACTGTTACTTCTGGTTCATTGGAGCTAGCTATACGTCGTGATCCAACGAACGCAATAGCGAGATGACGAAGGGTTCAAGTTGAGCGGCCTCGGTGCCGACCTCAGGAAACGCCACGCGGCTCAAACGCTGACCTTCTTCGGTTGAAACTTCGAAGGTCATTCCGTATCGATCTACAGCCACCATGTGTGCTGTCGAAGCGGTTGACGCCCCGCCGAGCTCTCGCACAAATGTCAGATTCGCGTCGCCGTGATCCTCGTTCATGTGCTCGATAGCGTGCGCGGCGTTCATTGTGAAGGGGTCTGCTTCTGCCTGTGAGTAGGAATCGGCATCCGTCCAACTCATGTGCCCGAATCCTCCGACGAACCGGCAACGTTTTACGCTGAGTTTCCAATAGTTGAAATCTTTGAAGTTGGCGTAATCAGCGGCATAGGGGTGTTTTGATAGGTACAAGTCAGCTATGGCGCCGGGCTGGTCGAGAAGTTCCATCTCGCCGACCAACGTAAGCCGAGTTCCGGTGAGCGGATCTCCCTGGATCGAACCTGAGGTATCCACCAGAAAACTTGCTCGGTTGTTTAATCGAGCGTTTTGAGTGTGTTCGGCGAGATCGGAAACGAGAACCACGGGCTCACCGCGGCTGTTAGCAACACACGACACGAGACTTCCATAGGGGTAGCCGTCTGCGGTAAGGGTCGATAGCACTCCCTTATTAGTGGACTCCATCAAGCTTCGAGATAACTCGGCGTCGTTAGGGAAAGAATCTGTTTGCCCTAGAGGCTCTGGTGCTACACCGCCTCCGTGTTCGGTACCGGCGTTTTGGCTCATGGTGCGATTCCTCTTAGTCAAGACTCAGTGCAGATTACTGACCCGCAACTCGCTTCCGCTGATGGAGGTCATAACTAGGAACCAGCGCTCTCGGTTGACGCGACCTCGAAACCCAAGCTCAAGGCAGCTGGGATTTGATGACTGTCAAAGGTGAGGTAGGTCAATGGTCGAGGCAGTCTGTCTGCCGCCGCTAAGTGAAGGGCATCCACTATCTGCAATCGGAAATTGGCTCCAATTTCGACGGACCGAGCTAGACAGCGTTCATCGAGTGGGACCACAGCAATACGATCCCAATCTTCGCGAAAAGTCGACCATAACTCTCGTTGTTCGACAGGCCCCGAAGCGACCCGATGCAAACTGAGTTGAACTTCAGAACGGGCCAAAGCGGAGGCACACCATACGGGGTCCTGTTTGAGGTGTTGGCTC
>DASCSY010000195.1:0-3681 GCA_034399415.1 Acidimicrobiales bacterium | reverse complement strand
GAAGACGAAGACGAGATACGTCCAGGAAGTCGACCTCGGATGATGATCCTTGGATCGGGCCCCAACCGGATCGGACAAGGAATCGAGTTTGATTACTGCTGTGTTCACGCGAGCTTTGCCCTCGCAGAAGCCGGCTACGAAACGGTCATGGTTAACTGCAATCCCGAGACCGTCTCGACGGACTACGACACCTCCGACAGGCTCTATTTCGAACCGCTGACTCTTGAAGATGTACTTAACATCGTCGACGCAGAAAAACCCGAAGGAATCATCGTCAGTCTTGGCGGCCAAACCCCTCTAAAGCTGGCGTCGACTCTGCCTGAAGGACTTGTGCGTGGGACCTCACCGGACTCTATTGACCTTGCCGAGGATCGCGAACGTTGGAACTCGCTATGCGCTCAGCTAGAGATCCCGCAACCTCCTGGCGGAACAGCCGTAACCTTTGAAGAAGCGTCCGCCATCTGCGAACGAATCGGATTCCCGGCGTTGGTTCGGCCGAGTTACGTTCTAGGCGGTCGAGCAATGACGATCGCATACGACCTCGACGAGTTGCAGACGGCTATGACAGAGTTGGCTGCCTTCGGAGGCCTCGGTCGCGAAGGGGGACTTTCATCTGATCGCCCAGTACTCATCGACCGCTTCCTAGAAGATGCAATCGAAGTCGATGTTGATTCGATTCGAGACAGCACTGGCGACTTCCTCCTCGGCGGAATTCTGGAGCATGTTGAAGAGGCAGGTGTTCATTCGGGTGATAGTGCTTGTGCTATCCCACCGCCAAACCTCTCACAGGAAACACAGAAAGTAATCGTTGACTACACGAAACGACTAGCGGAACGTCTCGAAGTGATCGGTTTGTTGAACGTTCAGTTCGCGGTCAAACAGGGACAAGTTTTTGTTATTGAAGCGAACCCCCGAGCCTCTCGAACTGTGCCCTTTGTTGCAAAAGCAACAGGAGTCCAGCTTGCGAAAGTCGCCGCTCGGGTTATGACGGGGGAAACTCTGAACGAACTGCGTGCTTCGGGAGTGTTACCCGAAGCCATCCGGGACGGACATGTCGCCGTCAAAGAAGCTGTGCTTCCCTTTCAACGCTTCCCGGACGTAGACACGGTTCTTGGTCCTGAAATGCGTTCAACCGGTGAGGTAATGGGAATCGACCGAACCTTCGGATTGGCCTTCGCTAAGAGCCAAATCGCTGCGGGTGAAGGGTTGCCCCTCGGTGGAACGATTTTTTTCTCGCTAGCAGACCGAGATAAAGAACAGGGACTCGAAGCCGCCAAAGGCTTTGTAGAACTCGGCTTCGACTTAGCTGCCACATCGGGAACAGCTGAACTATTGGAGCGATCTGGTGTGAAAGTCGAAACCGTGGTGGCGAAACTAAGTGAAGAAGGCCGCGAAATTAGTGCTGGAGTTGACGCTGTTGAACTCATCGGAGCTGGCCAAGTCAAATTGGTTGTCAACACTCCACGAGGGCGTGGACCGCGCAGCGACGGTTACCGAATCCGGTCCGCGTGCACCGCACACAAGGTTCCCTGTCTGACGACGGTCGCCGCAGCTCGCGCGGCTGCGGTCGGGCTGAAGGAATGGATGTCCAACCCATTAGAGGTACGACCACTTCAAGAATTCCTCGATCCGCAGGTGTCACTGACATGACCTCAACGGATCACTCCGTTTACATCGGATCGGTAGCGCTTCCCAACCCAGTTATGGCTGCATCGGGAACAGTTGGTCATGGAGCGGAACTTGCCGCATACATCGATCTATCCGACCTCGGCGCTGTAGTGGTGAAGTCACTTTCAGCCGAGCCCTGGCCTGGCAACCCGGCCCCGCGGCTTCACGGCACAGCGGCCGGAATGATTAATGCAGTCGGCCTTCAAAACCCTGGTCTCGACAGTTGGATAACGAACGACCTACCACGACTGCTCGACCACGGAGCGCGCGTCGTCGTGAGTATCTGGGGCAGAAGCATCGCCGAATACAGAGAGGCCGCATACAGACTCGCAGGGGTTGACGGCATCACGGCGATGGAAGTGAACGTCAGTTGCCCCAATTTGGACGGGAAGGGCGACATATTCTCCCACGCGCCCGACACCTGCAGAGCCGCAATAGAGGCCTCACTAGTTGCAGGTTTGCCCATATGGGCGAAGCTGAGCCCCAACGTCACCGACATCGTGCCGATAGCGCGAGCAGCTCTCGATGGGGGAGCAGAGGCCCTCACGCTCACCAACACGGTCTTGGGAATGGTCATAGACACCGAAACCCGTCGTCCGGTTCTAGCCAACGGCGGCGGCGGGTTATCAGGCCCCGCGATACGGCCAGTCGCGGTGCGAGCCGTGTTCGATGTTTATGCCGCCCTCGGACCCACCCCCATTATTGGCGTCGGAGGCATCGCCGCCGCTGAACACGTAGTTGAGTTTATGAGTGCCGGCGCCTCAGCTATTCAGGTAGGTACTGCCCATTTCGCTGATCCCAAGGCGTCGAGGCGAATTCTTCGCGACCTAGAACGTTGGTGCCGACGAAGGAGCGTAATCTCAGTGCGGTCTCTCACTGGAGCAGCCCATGAGTCCGAGTGACATCTCTCCGGAAGCGCGTTCCCGTCTTGCCCTTGCACTCGACGTCGATGATCTCGTTGAAGCAGGTCGGCTCGGTAAACGGATGCTTCCTTGGTTCTCGGTAGCAAAAGTTGGGTTGGAACTATTTTCGGCGTCTGGCCCTGAAACCATAGGAATTTTTCTCGACCAAGGATATGACGTCTTTCTAGATCTCAAATTGCACGACATTCCGACAACCGTCGGAAAGGCTGCTCGGGTCCTGGGAAGTCTAGGCGTTTCCTATGTAACGGTTCACGCGTCTGGCGGACCACAAATGCTTTCCGCCGCCGTTGAAGGCCTGAGCGACGGATCGGCCGCGGCCGGATTAGCGCCTCCGATGGCGCTCGCTATATCGATCTTGACCTCTGAAACGGACGCTCCCACCGGTCTCTTGGAGGAAAGGCTCGGCTACGCGGTTCAAGCTGAATGCGGAGGGGTTGTTTGCGCAGCCAATGAATTAAGCGAAGTAAGAAGGCTTGCACCCGAACTTTTGTCAGTGGTTCCAGGCATTCGACCAGATGGGGTCGCATCCCATGATCAAGGTCGACCGGCTACCCCGAGCCAAGCCGTCGGTCAAGGAGCAGGGCTTCTTGTCATCGGAAGAGCGGTGACAAATTCCGAGGACCCTGAAGGAGCGGCCGACGATATTGCCAACCAAGTAGCTCAAGCGATCTAAGGAAGGGGTTGCATGTCTCGCCCCGCCATTAGACTCGTGGGCCGTGCCCAACCCGCCCAACCTTTCACCTCAACAACGCGAAGCAGCTCTTGAGAAAGCGGCAGCAGCGCGGCGAATTAGAGCGGAAACAAAAGACCGGCTGAAATTAGGATTGGTGTCTTTCGATGAGTTGCTCAACTTGGCAGACAAGAACGAGCTTGTGGGAAAGATGAAAACACTTGCAGCACTTGAATCCATGCCGCGACTCGGAAAAGTTAAAGCGCGGCGACTCATGGAGCAAATAGGCATTGCTGATAGCCGTCGACTACGCGGCCTAGGCGAAAATCAGAGGAGTCAACTCCGCGCTTTCTTCGCGGGTTGAATTCTGTCGGCGAGACGTGAGGGTGCGAGTGCAGTGACCCAAAATAGCGACCCAAT
>DASCSY010000194.1:0-3692 GCA_034399415.1 Acidimicrobiales bacterium | reverse complement strand
TGATTTAACTGGCCCGCCCGGAGGCGACGCCCAATCACTCGAAAGAAACCACATGGCGATCTCCACATCGGACTTCAAGAACGGAATATCACTCGACCTCGATGACGGCCTGTTTCAGATATCGGAATTCCAACACGTAAAGCCGGGAAAGGGCGGGGCATTCGTTCGAACCACGCTTCGAAATGTCCGAACTGGCGCGGTCATAGAGAGGACCTTCCGCGCGGGCGAGAAAATGGAACGGGCGGTCATCGACAAACGCGAAATGCAGTATCTCTACGCCGACGGCAACGACTTCGTCTTTATGGATAACGAAACTTATGAACAACTTCAGGTAGCCCGACATCAGCTCGGCGCCGCATCGGACTACCTGGTCGAAGGCAACGGAGCAGTTCTGCAAATGTACGGTACCGAAGTACTAGGCACAGAGCTTCCAGCATCAGTGATACTTACCGTCGCTCAAACCGAGCCCGGCATACAAGGGGACCGTGTTTCTGGAGCTCGAAAGGCAGCAACGATGGAGACAGGCATAGTCGTTCAAGTCCCATTGTTCATCGAAACAGGCGAGCGCCTCAAAGTGGATACTCGTAGTGGTGAATACATTGAGAGAGCTAACGGGTGACCGACGATCCCTTCGCTCCCAAACCAGCGACCCAACGAAGGGAAGCGCGGGAGCGAGCGATAGCAGTGCTGTACGAAGCTGAACTTCGAGCGGTGTCCGCCACGCAAATCCTCGAAGATCAGGTAGTGGAACTGGACTCGTTCGTTGTTGATCTTGTTGTGGGCGTCACCGACAATGTTGAACAACTCGATGCCGAAATTGACGCGCTTCTTGACCAGGGATGGTCACTGGATCGACTCGGAATGCTGGATCTTTGGATTCTTCGGCTCGGAGTCCATGAATTACTCCGTAACGATGCTCCGGTAGCTGTCGTAATAAATGAGGCAGTCGAACTGGGTAACCAGTTTGGAGCTACAGAGGAGAGCGGACGGTTCATCAACGGCGTTTTAGGGGCGGCAGCGAAGCGGCTCCTATGAAAGAGTTCGGCCCTCAAATATGGTGATGGGATTGGCACGTTAGGGCAGCTAGGATTCACCCCTGACCGTGAATTGAGTCCAGTGAGGCTCGAACGGATTGGAAGGAAACCAAGTGGCCGACCGCGAGCGCCGTATGACGCCCCCTTACGGGGGTGTTTTCTTTGCTCGAACTACCGTCCTTGACGCGGCGCAAGTCCAACGTGCTCTCACTCGTATCAGCCATGAAATCATTGAGCGTAACCAAGGCCTCGAGGAAGTGGTACTGGTAGCACTTCAGACTGGTGGCGTTGAAATCGCTCGGCTGATCTCGCGCCTTCTCTTCGAGATCGATGGAATAGATGTTCCCGTTGGAACGCTCGACGTAGCGCTTTATCGGGACGACATTGGTTTGCGACCAGTCATGCCAGAAGCTGCGACAGAAATTCCGGTCGATCTGTCAGGCAAGATCGTTGTTCTAGTTGATGACGTCCTGTTTACCGGACGCACAATTCGGGCAGCGCTCGACGCATTAACCGACTTCGGACGGCCGCGTTCAGTTCAGCTAGCAGTAGTAATTGACCGCGGCCATCGGGAGCTACCTATCCGACCTGATTTCGTCGGAAAAAACTTACCCACTCGTCGAGACGAAGTTGTCGACGTCAACCCTGAAGGAGTTCTACTAGGGGAGATGCGGAAATGAGCAAACACCTCATCAATCTCGAAGACCTAGAACGCGAGGGAATACAAGAACTACTTCACCTAGCGGACCGTTTCGTGGAAGTCACCCAAAGACCGATTCCTAAAGTCCCTGCCCTGCGGGGCCGAACCATAGCGATGCTTTTCTTTGAGGACTCGACACGCACCAGAATGTCCTTCGACCTTGCCGCAAAAAGACTTTCAGCGGATGTCTTAGAGTTTCCGACCCATACTTCTTCCTTGTCGAAGGGAGAGTCGATCCAAGATACGGTCGAAACAATCCATTCCCTGGGGGTCGATGCCCTCATTATTCGACACAATCTGAACGGCCTTCCCCAAGAAATTGCCGACGGCGTAGGAGAAGCACCATCTGTTATTAACGCTGGAGACGGATCGAACTCCCATCCGACGCAAGGGCTGCTAGATGCGTACACGTTGTGTGAGCATTTTCATGGCAGCGCCGGGCCTCAAGCCTCTCTTTCAGGGATCCACATAGGCATCATTGGTGACGTCAAACACAGTCGCGTTGCGCGAAGCGACGTATACGCCTACAACGCCTTAGGTGCGACCGTGACAGTCGTGGCGCCGAAGTCACTGCAACCGTCTGACCTGACTGACTGGCCAGTGAAAATTTCAGAAGACCTTGATGCTGTCCTGCCGACCCTCGATGTCGTGGGCTTGCTCAGAATTCAGAACGAACGCATGGAAGAAGCGCTCGTTCATTCCATTGACGAGTACGTCGAAAGCTATGGCATGACTGAAGCTCGCGCGGCGGTGCTACGCGACGAAGTGGTGATTACACACCCCGGCCCGGTCAATCGCGGTGTCGAACTAGCCGAAACAGTCCTCGAAAACCGAAAAAATGTGTTGATTAAACAGCAAGTGAAAAATGGGGTGCCTGTGCGAATGGCCGTTCTTTTTCGCCTTCTTGGTTCAGGGGTTGAAATTGATTGACGCATTCGTTCGGCAGTACTGCTTGTTCACCTACATCTCCAGGCAAGAACAGCCAGGTGATTAGGTGAGTAAAGTCCGAGAAGGAGCACTCGTTCTAGCTGACGGCGCAGTGTTCGAAGGAGAGTTGATAGGCGCTGAAGTTGAAGCCACTTCTGGGGAGGTGGTGTTTAATACGGTGCTCAGCGGCTATCAAGAAGTAATAAGCGATCCGTCTTATGCCGGACAGATCATCAACTTCACCTATCCGCATATCGGGAACTACGGGGTGTCCGGTTCTGACGTTGAAGCCCGCCAGCCCTTTTGTAGCGGTGTAATAGTCCGCGAGTTGACGCGACGTCAATCGAATTGGCGTAGTGAAGACAATCTGGATAATTACCTGAGACACGAAGGCGTGCCTGGAATTTCTGGAGTCGATACCCGTCGTCTCACCCGACATATACGTGACAATGGCGCGATGCCGGGGGCTTTCGGATCGGGTTCGGAGGAATCTCTCGCATCGGCAGCCAAATCCGAACCCGGCACCACCGGTGTGGACCTCGTAAGCAAAGTAACGACCCTTGAGCCCTATTCCTTAGGCGATGGCCCTCACCGAATCGTCGCCTACGACCTTGGAATCAAAAGCTCCATAGTTGAGCAGTTGGCCAAAATGGCAACTGTTCATGTGGTGCCGGCCGACACGACCAGCGAACAAGCACTGTCGCTTGAACCGCACGGCGTATTCCTCTCTAACGGTCCGGGTGATCCGACCATGGCTGGGCAAGTGACGGACGCGCTCGATGATTTCATAGGGCACATCCCCATATTTGGAATATGCCTGGGTCACCAAGTTCTTTCACTGGCGCTCGGCGGCAGATCTTACAAAATGAAATTCGGACACCACGGCGGCAACGTCCCCGTTCGAAACATCGACAACGGAAGAGTCGAAATAACAAGCCAGAACCACAATTTCGCAATCGAGTCGGGGTCGGTGCCAGGAGTGACCGAAACCCATGTTTGTTTGAACGACGGTGCTCTTGAGGGCCTCCGAA
>DASCSY010000193.1:0-3696 GCA_034399415.1 Acidimicrobiales bacterium | reverse complement strand
CCATTGTTGGATCTATGAGGATTCCGTCCAAGGTGGCATGGGCAGATGCGATGGAGATCTTGCTCACCGGCGACAACATCGATGCTCATCGAGCAGCCGATATCGGTTTGGCCTGGCGCGTGGTTCCACATGATGACCTCCTCGATGAGGCTCGCTCCCTGGCTGAGCGTCTGTGTCAGGGCGCCCCGCTCGCAGTGCGAGCTGTCAAAGAAGTCGCTACCCGTTCACAGCGAATGGCTTGGAACGAGGCGGTTCGAATGGGTGAAAGCATTCGAAGGATTGTTGGCACCAGCGATGATGCGCAGGAGGGGGTTGAGGCCTTCCGCGAGAAGCGACCTCCTGAGTGGAAGGGTCGCTAAAGGTTTCGGTGGTGGGCGCCTGTCAAGTACTGCTTTTGGACATGCGAGCAGCCATTTAGGTTTCGAGCACCAGTCGGGCTATTAAGTCGGTCCCAAATGCGGTCAAAATGGCGAGATACAGAAGGCCTGTGGCGGCCATGACTGCTGCGTACTGGCGTTCACGCAGTGCTGCTCGGGTAACCAAGATTAAGACGACGGTCATTAGAGCGCATGCAACCCAGAACCACCCGAGCATCCCTCCGTAACCGTCATCTATCGCGCCTGAGAGGACCGACCACATGCCCGTGGGGAAAAGTAGGAGGCTTACCTCGAGTGGCCAGATTTTTCCGAGCCAGGAGACTTGCTCGAGCAGTGGTTCTCTTCTTAGTCCAGGCTGCACCAAATACCAATGACCTAAGAGCATTGCGTCGGTGACTGCCCCCAGAAATGCCGCGCCAACAAGAATTCGTGCTGTCTGTAGGAGTTCGTTGCCGCCGCCACTCAGACCAGCCGCTATTAATCCAATCAGCCCGATGATGGGAGCACCCAGGTCCCAGCGTGGATCAAATTCTGTGCCGGAGTCATCATCATGGTGGAGGTTGGGTCCGGTTTCTGTCCGATCAACGTCGGCCTGAGTTAATTCGTGCTGGAGGGTTTTTTCGGCCGAAACTCCAACTCGTCGTCGAACAACTGACAGCGACAGTGTGAAAGCGGCGACCGCTGCAACTCCGATTGAGGCTGCGTCGCGAATCGGATCCGATGCCCAGCCGTAACCAGCCATCGCGGCGAGAGCAGCGATCGCTGAATAGCTTGCCCTTAGCAACCACCCGTATCCAGAGCCAACCTCGCGTCGGCGGGTGGTGACCCAGCAGAACAGGAGTCCGCCGGTCGCCCATTGCAGCAATACTGTTGCCGCGTCAAGCTGCGGACCTGCTGCCATTCTTCGAAGTGTATCTAGGTGGTGATCAAAGTTAGGGAGTGGGCAACAGTCCGCGAACGGCCGCGGCCGCTTTGTGGCTTGAGCGGGTAAGGGGACCAGCTTCGACGTGTTGTATACCCATTTCGTGGCCTTTTTCGGCCCACATTTGAAAGGTCGTCGGTTCTACCCATCGGTGGACGGGTAGGTGTCCACTGGTCGGCCTGAGATATTGACCAATAGTGACAACGTCCGTCCCTACCGATGCTAGATCTGCGAGAGCGCTCGTCAGTTCGTCATCGGTTTCGCCGAGGCCAACGATTAGGCCGGATTTGGTGATTGATCCGAGGGCTTTGGCTCGCGCGAGGACTGTCAAGCTTCGGGCGTACCCTGCGTTGGGTCGGACGGCGCGTTGCAGTCGGGCGACAGTTTCGAGGTTGTGGTTGAGTACATCTGGCTTTTCGTTGATGAGGGCCTGAAGGGGTTCAGCTTGCCCCCCAAAATCGGGTATCAGGGTTTCGACGGTTATGTCGGAACTGCAGGACTTGATGGCGTTGACGGTGTCGATAAATCCGATTGCGCCCCCGTCGTCAAGGTCGTCGCGAGCAACTGCGGTAAGCACCACGTGGGACAGACCCATTGTGGTGACCGCTTCCGCGACTCGGTGAGGTTCTTGTTGGTCACGTGGTTTGGGTCGTCGGGTGTCGACTAGGCAGAAGCCGCAGGCGCGGGTGCATCTTGTGCCGTTGATCAAGAAGGTGGCGGTGCCTTCGCCCCAGCATTCGTAAATATTAGGGCATCCTGCTTCTTCGCAAACTGTCGCCAAGTTCATTGGACGTAGCGTTGAACGTACGTGGCGGTACCCGTCGTTCATGTCGAGTCGTGCCTTCATCCAGGGTGGTTTTCTCTGAGTGATCGATAGCCCTTCGGTGACGCCCGCATCATCGAGGCGTCGTTGCCGACGTTTGGTGGTTTCGCGACTTTTTTCTTTGACCGCTAAGTCTTCGATTTCGAGGTGTTGTCGGCGATCTTCACTGGAGAGCGTCATCAGATTTGTTTTTGCATTTCGAAAGACGACGTGTGCCTGGTCGTGTCCATCGGCGCCCCAGGCGTCGATTGCTCTTTTCGCGACTGCTTTGACCATGGTCTCCATGGACACCTTTATTCCTTGAGCTTGCAGACTGGTGACCCCTAAATCGCCTATTCCACAGGGAATGATTCGGTCGAACCATGAAAGGTCAGTGCTGACGTTTAAGGCGAAACCGTGCATGGTGCGTCCTCTACGTAGTCGGACACCGATAGCTGCGATCTTTCGGGGAGATGTGCTATTGGGATTGACCCACACCCCTGGATAGCGATCTATGCGACCACAGTTGGGCAGACCTACGTCTGTAAGTGCCGCAATCAGTATCTCTTCGATCTTGGCGACGTAGGTTCTCGTTTCCGCTATTCCTCCTCCTCGTCTTCCCGGCAAGGAAAGGATGGGATAGCCGGTGAGTTGCCCCGGTCCGTGGTAAGTGATGTCGCCACCACGGTCTGTTGGCTCGTATGTGGCTCCAATGGAGGTTGGTTCGATCAAAAGGTTTGACAAGTCGGCGTTGGGCCCGCCAGTGAAAACGTTTTGGTGCTCTACGAGTAGAAGGTGGTCGTCAGGACTGCTGTTGAAGAGTTGGCGTTGAAGGTCGACTGACTCTTGATATGCGACTCGTCCGAGCCAGCGGACTCGCAGCATCTACAGCTCTACTTCCCAGTCTCGATTTTCGATGGCACCTTTGATGGTTGCGAGGAAGCCAGCAGCGTAACTTCCATCGAAGGCCCGGTGGTCCCAAGCCATCGCTAAGTGACCTACGGAGTGGATGCCGACGCTTTCGTTGCCAAATCGATCGGTTATCACGACGGGGCGTCGTGTTACGCCGTCGGTAGAAAGAACCGCGACTTGAGGCTGGTTGATGATCGCCGCGGTCGTGTAGGTACCGAAAGCTCCGTTATTGGAGATAGTGAACGTACCGCCTCTGATGTCGTCGAAGTTGAGGCGCCGGTTTCGTGCGCCCAATGCCAGGTTGTTGACTGCGAGGCCAAGTGCTTCGAGTCTGAGACCGTCCGCGTGTCGAACGACGGGAACAATCAATCCGTCGTGATCGAGGTCTACTGCGATCCCTATGTTGATGTCATGGTGAACTCTTAGCCCTTCGTCCTCTACTGAGGCGTTGAGGTAGGGCCATTCTTCAAGGGCTCCGACCACTGCCCGAATGATGAAGGGTAAATAGGTAAGGCTGAAGCCGTGTTCAGCACGCCAGGTTTCCCGATGCGCTGATCTCACCTTCTCGACGTTCTCGTAATCGATTTCCATGACTGTCATCGCGTGGGGAGAGGAATGAACCGAGCGGGCCATATGGTCAGCGGTGGCCCGTCGGATGCTGTTGAAAGCTACGTAGTGTGATT
>DASCSY010000192.1:0-3757 GCA_034399415.1 Acidimicrobiales bacterium | reverse complement strand
TTCAAAGGAGATGATTTCGCCAGTGGCTATTTCGAAAACTTTGGGCGAGGTGACAGCTAGACATGAGCCCCGCACCATTACGACGTAGTCGGATAAGGCAGAAAGGAACGATGACCCACCGAAAGATTGGCCGGTGATCATCGTGGCCATCGGTACTCGGTGTCGGCGTTTGGCAAGTTCAAATAGCCCGCCGGGTTCGCTAATTCCCTCCGCTCCCATGGTGTCTGGTATTCGCGCTCCTCCCGTTTCCCCGAAGTGCACTATGGGTGTTCCCATGGCCATCGCGCGTTCATATAGGCGGTGTTCTTTTCGCGTTCCCACGATTGAGCTGGAACCACGATAAACGGTGATGTCATCTCCAAACACCGCTACCGGGCGGCCGTCGACGGTTCCGTGCCCTCCGATTTTCCCGTCACCGGGGGTCTTGTCACGTTCATCGGGACGCATCGATCGACTGAAGGTTCCGATTTCACGAAACGTGTCTGCATCGAGGAAGGCGTCAATGTGTTCTCTGACGTTGCGATCGCCTTCGGCTGCCATCTTCGACAGCTTGTCCGAACCACCCATTTCCTCGCGGATTCGGTCAGCTTGTGTGTGAAGTTCTGCGGTTTGGTCCGGATCGGTCATGATGGCGCCTCCGAGCCGTGATCAGCGATGAGTTGTGAATAGCGATCTTCGAGTTGTTCAGCGGGCCGAGCTGGAACCATTACTTGAGTCACTCCGGCTTCGATGAGTTGTTCCAAATGCTCGTTATCCCCAGGCGACGATGTCCACAACTCGATAGACGACGGGTCGCGACCAGCCTCTTCGGCGTATCGCTTTGCAGCTAGGTGCAACGATGCGAGCGTCTCAACAGGTCGTTCCGCGGGGAAGAACACATCCCCGAGTTCACCTGCTCTCCTAGCTGCTCGGTCCGAATGCCCTCCCACGAGTATCGGTATCGACTCTTGGGTCGGTTTGGGTTGACAATAAACGGGAGCGAAATCAACAAACTCTCCGTGAAATTCAGCTTCTGTTTCTGACCAAAGGACACGAAGAGCTCTGAGGTATTCATCTGTTCGAGCCCCGCGAGCTTCAAATGGCACCCCCAAAGCATCAAATTCTTCGCGTAGCCATCCCACCCCAATGCCGAGATCTAATCGCCCGTTGCTTAGTCGATCAAGACTGGCTATTTCTTTGGCAGCTATCAAGGGGTTGCGCTGAGGAAGGATAAGGATTCCTGTCGCTAAGCGAATCTTGCTGGTGGCCGCGGCGGCGAAAGCGAGCCAAATTAAGGGATCAGAATGGTCTAGTTGGCTTGCGCCTTTGAACAGGCGGCCGCCTTCGTCGTAGGGATAGGTGGATGCATATTCAACGGGCACGACGGCGTGTTCAACTGCCCAAATTGAATGGAAGCCGACCTCCTCGGCAGCGCGGGCAAGTTCTCCAGCAGCGGCACCTTCAACGTTTCCCATCAAATTCGCCGACATTAAACCGAACTTCATGAGGCTCACTCCCCTTCTATTTAGCGTTTCAGAAATTAGGTGGGCAATTATGGCGTCTTCTGGTTCCTACAGTCCCGGGACAATGACTCCATGGACTGGTGGCGGTTCACTTCCTTTGCCTGCCATTGACGTCAAAAGTTCGGACGTGTCAGCGAGCCCGACTTCTCGTCGGGTCAGTAACTCGAACGGGAATCTTCTGGCAGCCAAAAGTTCTAGGGCTTTGCGATACACGGGTGCATCGACGCCAAGCGCTCCTTTCACGGTGATTTCTTTCCAGATGATCGCGTCGGTGTGAAGGTCGGGTGCTCCCTTTTGTCCCCGCACGCCTGCCATAACAATCGTCGCATCGACCGCGCTCAATCGCACTGCTTGCCCAAAAGCTGTTGGTGCGTTAGCGGTCACGTCGACCACGACGTCAGCTAGACGACCGCCTGTCGCGTCGCGAAACTTTCGTACAGGATCTTCTTCGGCTACGTCCACTACCAAATCAGCACCCATGGCGAGAGCCAACTCGAGTCGCGGGTGGTCGTTAGGGCCAAAGCCCGTTACGGCAACGAATTCAGCCCCAGCGTCTCGAGTCGCAACTAAGGCGCACAACCCCCGAATCCCGGGACCAAGAACAGCAACGAAGTCACCCTGCTGAGTTCCGGGAATCTCGACGCCCCATTTGATGCCTGCACCTAACGGATTGAAAAGCGTCGCTTCTACCGCATCGAGTTCTTCGGGTACAGGCAAGACAAGTGAGTCAGGCGAAAGGTAGTGATGAGTTGCATATCCGCCGTAGAGCGAAGGCTCACGTTCCGTTGGGATCATCCCATACAGGTCGGTCTGCCCGTGTCGAGTGCAACGACGATATATCCCGGAGCGGCAGGGTTCGCACGTACCGCAGGATTGCCAACATTCGATAGCAACTCGATCTCCGACACCGACCTGCCACCTTTCAGCGGCCTTTTCCCCTATCGCGTCGATCACTCCTATGGTTTCGTGTCCGGGCACGATCGGGTACGGCGCGGGGATATGCCCGGCGTACAGCTCGTGATCGGTGCCACATAGCCCGCACGCTTCGACTCGCAGTACCGCATCTTCTAATCCGACCTCTGGCACCGCGTAATTTTCAACTCGAAGATCTTCGACACCGTGCAAAACGGCAGCAGTTGCATCCCCCATGAAAAGCACGCTACCTCCTGCGAGTCACTACTTATCGAGCGGAACGATTTACGAACTCGGTAGCACCTAGGTCAAAGATTTGTGCCGCGTGTCGATTCGCCATAGCAACAAACATGGAGTCTCCTCTCTCGGTGCGGCCCACGATCATGGATGCCAGCATGGCCATCAAGAACCCAGACCAAGAGAATCGCCGGTAGTTCAACCAAAATTCGTCCAACGTGATTGGCGGCGAATCACCGCGATGAGCCAACTCGTTGACGTAATGAGCAACTAACCGTTCTTCGTAGCGACGTCGATCTTCTGGTTCAAATGAGGAGCCGAGGAAGTATGCGACATCGTGAGCCGCGTGACTGTGGGTCACGGTTTGCCAGTCAACGACTACCAACGGTCGAGAGTTGACGGTCCCGGCAGGCGCGAACATCAAGTTATCGAGCCGGTAGTCACCGTGAACAAGAGTCGACGGTTCAGGAATTTCCGAAAACCACGTGGACATTCCTTGAGTGAATCGATCACCGGCTTCTATTGCTTCATCGCTGAGCTCAGTTCGATAACGGTCTGCGAACGCTGGTTGCAGCGCTTCGATCAATTCGATCGTCTGGGTCATTTCGTCAGGGCCTCTTCTGCTTACCCAGTCGAGTTCGAACAGCGACCGGTCACCCCAGAACTCGCCGTGGAGAAGCGCTGCCTCTGACAACACAGCTTGGGCTTCTTCGTCGTTACATCCTTTGATCTGATCACCCTGTATGCGGGGGTGAAGATCCTCCATAACAATTACGACGTCTGCTGATCCGGGGACGAAATCTAGGTAGTGCACATGTGGCACTGCAACATCGATCCGTGGGGCAATGTGACGATAGAACTCAATTTCTCGTTGGTAGGTCCCCATTTGTATGCCCGTCGCTCGACTTTGCGCGTCGAGGGCCGCGAACTTGATTACGACGGCAGATGGTCCATCCTTGCCATCCCAGGTCAAGTGGCATCGAAAGTTGGCCCCAACTTGCCCTGTACCGATCGCTTCAACTTCAAACGCCACCACGTCACCGTGGCCGTCAAGGACGCTCGTCAACCAGTCAGAACTAATTTGATCGGGGTGAAATACCGGCGCG
>DASCSY010000191.1:0-3865 GCA_034399415.1 Acidimicrobiales bacterium | reverse complement strand
CGAAACTACCCCTGGTGAGTACTCACCCCAGATGTCAGCGAACGCGGAGGTCAACATGTTGATCCAAGAAAAGTACGAATCAATGCGCATTGAAAAGAACGATTCTGGGGTCACAGTAGTGACCCTGAATCGCCCCGAACGCCTGAACGCCGTGAACGGAGTGATGCACAGGGAACTAAGTACTTTCAGCCGAGACGCGGACGTAGACCGGGATACCCGAGTAGTCGTTCTCGCCGGCGAGGGCAGAGCCTTTTGCGCTGGAGGTGACTTCGGAGGCGATTCCACCGGCGACGCGCCCACGGCAGAAGAAGCACGCCAAATCGTTGACCATTTACTCGAGATGCGTAAACCCATCATCTCGGCAGTCCAGGGGTATGCCATGGGACTCGGGGCAACAGTTTCACTGTTATGTGACGTTGTGGTGGCGGGACCTACGAGTGTGTTCGCCGACACTCACGTCAAAATGGGAATAGGTGCTGGCGACGGCGGCGGAGTCATCTGGCCGCTACTCATGGGAGTAAACAGGGCGAAATGGTTCTTGATGAGTGGTGACCGAGTCACCGGTCAGGATCTGTTCGACATGGGGCTGGTCAACTTCTTGGCTGAAGATGACCAAATTCTGCAAACCGCCCTAGAAAAGGCTGAACAACTCGCGGCCGGGCCGCTAAATGCCATCATGGCGTCGAAAGTTCCAGTCAATAACTACATGCGGTTCGTATCGAGCATGATCTTGCCGCTTTCGTTGAGCATGGAGTTCGCCACTATGAACACCAAAGACGCAAAAGAAGCAGTTCGCGCCTTCCAAGAAAAGCGCGAACCAAACTTCAGAGGCAACTGAACTACTTTTTCGTCAGCCCGCCCTGATCCATGTCTCAAAAAGAAGCCGAGATTTTGGTGTTCTTCTGAGCCTGCTAGCTTTCCAACGAACAATTACTTAGTGGATCGTCTTAGAGACCATCCACATGGAGGGGAAAATGAGGCGAGGGATATCGCGTCTATTGGCGCTTCTCTTGGTGTTCGCCATGATCGCCGCGTCATGCGGCAGCGATGATGACGGGTCTTCGGACTCCGACTCATCTGGAACGTCGGACACCGCTAGCTCTGCTTCTTCAGATGATTCCGATGAAGCGGAAGAATCCGAAGACGAAGGCGGCAGTCTTTCTCAAGAAGATATTGAGGAAGCTCAAGAGACGGACGATGAAGAAGAGGCCGAAGAGCCTGAAGTGAGCTTTGATCGGTCAACGATCGAAGGGATCTGGGAAGAGGCGGCGTACAACCGTCAACAAATGGTCGACAAGATCACAGCCAAAATGGATGCCGGCGAGTGGGGCATCGGTGATGACAATGTGCTTCGCGGACCCGCAGGCTTTGAGATTGACCTCAACGACTGTCCGAGTGACTGGTCAGACACTGGTGGTATAACCAGCTCCGAGATTCGGATCGGTCATACAACAGCGATGTCCGGAAACTTGGCTGCGTACGGCAACCTCGGTGTCGGCTGGGGTGCTTATCTAAACACCGTCAATGATGCTGGCGGCATAGATGGCAAAGACCTCACGCTATTAGTTAAAGACGATGGCTACGTTGCGGCTCAAACGATCGAGTTCATCGACGAGTTGATCGAATCAGAAAACGTGTTTGCGTTGTTAACTCTTGGTTCGCCCAACACGTTGGCTGTGTACGACAAGATCAATGCTGAGTGCATCCCTCATCCGTTCGTGATGACCGGTCACCCAGCTTGGGGCGACCCGGAGAACCATCCGTGGACGAGCGGCCTACACATGTCCTACTCCACTGAAGCCGTGCTCTGGGGCACATGGATCAAGAACAACCTTGCGGACAAGCTTCCCGTAAAGGTCGCTGGTTTGGTCATGGATAATGACTTCGGTCTCGCATATGAGATTGGGTTTGAACTCTATGCAGAAAAGAACCCCGACGTGGTCAGTGAGTACCTGCCGGTCCGACACGACCCCGCAGCGCCAACGCTGACAAATGAGGTCACCACAATCGCGGCATTCGACCCAGATGTCTTCATCTCCATGACTGCTGGCAACCCTTGTGTTCTGGCTATTCAGGAAGTCGAGGCTGCCGGATTGCTTGCCAAGCTCGATGCGGCGTTTACTCCGTCGGTATGTAAAGCGATCGCGGCGTACATGAAGCCCGCAGGCATGGCAGCTGATAACTGGTATGTCGTGGGTGGTGGCAACAAGGACTCCACCGATCCCAAGCATGCCGATGAGCCGTTCATCGCCTTCATCAATGGGATGCTCGAAGATCAAGGGCTTGACCCAGCGATTTCGCTGTACGCGGCAGGCGTGAGCTACGGCTACCCGCACACTGAGATGCTGCGAGTGGCTGCCGAGTTGCCCGGAGGTCTGACTCGAACCAACTTCATCCTTGCGGTCAGGAACATCGCCATTTATCACCCTCAGATTCTTGATGGAATCAATACGGGACTGAATGGTGCCGCTGATGCCTACTTCGTGGAAGGTTCTGACTTCAGCCAGTTCTCTGCCACCGAGCAAAGTTGGACTCAGGTAGGACAGATCCTGGACCTCAACGGCGGTACACCTAACTGTCGTTGGGATAAAGACAACGGTGGCTGTCGCTAATTTGAACTAGCGAAACAACATCGACTTGATGGGGCGGAGCCTTTTGGCTCCGCCCCATTTCGTTGTCGATGGATGAAGCGGAGTGCGAGACGATTGAGACTTGGACGCAGAAGTGTTGAGATTGACCCGCATCCCTTAGCCCTGGTCGGTGGTCAAATCAGCGCTTTCTCGGGTCTAAGTTGGTCGCGTCTGTGAATCAAGTATTTGACTCGTTTGCCCGATTCGCACAAAGGGGAAAGATATGGAACTCGGTGAAGCTATCTGCAGCGCGGTGACAACTCGTTATTTCAGCGAGGAACCGGTCACCGATGAGCAGCTCAAAACAGCGTTCGATTACGCGAGGTTCGCTCCCCAAGGCGGCAACCGTCAGCCCGTCAGATTTGTTGTTGTACGTGACCAAGACAAGCGGAACCAGCTAGCGGAATGGTATCGAGTGCCCTGGAAGGCGTATCTCGCTGACGCCGAAACCGGCGACATTGACATCGGGTCGGATAAGGCCGCGAAGCTACTGAGAAACGCTGACCATTTTGCAGATCACCTTGAACAGGTGCCAGTCATGGTTGTCGCGTGCGCTCATCTAGAGAGCACTCATCCAACAGACACCGAATTGGGCCGGTTGTCGGTCGTCGGAGGAGCGTCAATTTACCCGGCGGTGCAGAACTTCGTTTTGGGATGCCGCGAAGCGCAACTAGGTGCCGCTCTTACCACTCTGTTGTGCCTGTTCGAACCTCAAGTCAAAGAACTGTTAGATATGCCTGACGATGCAGCGACAGTTGCCCACATAGCTGTAGGTCACCGGACGCAGGCTTTTCCAACCAAGCTCGACCGAATGGGCCTCGACGAGATCGTTTTCTCCGAAAGTTGGGGTGCAGCCACCTACGCATGAGCGAGATGAACACCACCGATATTGGAGCTGTCCTGTTCTAGCCAGCAGCAATGGGAGGTACGCGGTATCCGCCCAGAAGACTTTCGATGTATTTCGCGAATTCCAAAGTGGTTCGGTCGCTGAGATATGGACCAACCACCTGAATGCCGACGGGTCGTCCATCGTCGGTCCACCCAGCGGGCACCACGGTAGAAGGTAGGTACACGTATCCGAACTGAGAGGTCCAAACGATGAGATCGGCATACGGGCGGATTGTTCCGTCGACAGTCAACGTGCGCGTGTACAAGATCCCGTCGTGTTGATGTTCGAAGGCCGGCACGAACGCCACTGGCGCCAACAGCACGTCAAAGTCAGCGAAAAAATCAGC
>DASCSY010000190.1:0-3879 GCA_034399415.1 Acidimicrobiales bacterium | reverse complement strand
CCGTTGTCTG
The DNA here is from genome assembly GCA_034399415.1 of Acidimicrobiales bacterium. Taxonomy (GTDB): domain Bacteria; phylum Actinomycetota; class Acidimicrobiia; order Acidimicrobiales; family Poriferisodalaceae; genus UBA2110. The sequence continues at coordinate 3,869 of DASCSY010000190.1, read as the reverse complement.
CCGGCAGGGCTGTGTCTTTCATCCCGTCCCAGGTGGCGGGGGAAACCAACTTTTCGCTGGCAACCGAAAGAGTCTCGACCCCATTGTCGAACATCACACGGTAACGGGTGGATTTGATCCCGATTGCCCTTCCTACACGGCCGATCGTTCCCACAACTACGCCGGGGAGCTCAGCTACCAAAACCACTTCGGTTCCCTTTTTGAGTGTGGGACTCTCAGATGCCATGAGGTCTGATGGTAGACGCTTGGCCAGGGCCGATCCCAGCATCTTGCCTATTTACGGTCCGGGCTTGATACCCAGCCCAGAGCAACAGCGTCAGCTTTCAGTGACGAGACCGCTGCATCTGTCTTCCCGAGTGCAACAGCGCACCAGATTTTGGCGACAGGTGAGGTTGGCCGTTGCGCAGCGCGAGCTTCGGCGTGTTTACCGGCTGCGTCAGATCCGCAGTTGATTTCCGCATGCAATAGGGCCTGATCAAACAGGTCGCGTTGAGCGGCGCTGCCACCAAGACGCCACCACGAACCCGCTGATTCCGCCAGATGGGAATGGGCCAATTGATACTGACCGGATCCAAGAGCTCCCATGCCACGCGCGACAGTGATGCCGCAGTAGTCGATCACTTGACTGGCATGTCCACCGCTGTCGTCTTGGGCCCACCGCTCCATCCCGCTCAATAAAGCGTGAAGGTCATCCTCCCTGTGTAGGCGTCCAAGCGCATAGGCATAGTGGCAATCGTTAAAGGGATGGCTGTGGTGCCCTAGGCGATGTGTCACGCCATCGGTTAGCTGTTCCCAGCGGTGACCAACGTCAACTCCAAGAAATTCGAGGCGGCACAGTAAGGCGACAGCGTTTGATAGGGCAAGGCCTTCCACTACTGGGGTGGGGTACACGAATTGGTCAAATATTTCGAGGGCTTCGTCATGGCGTCCCGGCTCCAGCAGATAGAGAGCCAGATGCCACCAAAGATGACCAGCGAAACTGCCGCCTGAGCGTAGCGCTGGTGCGCTCGCCCGTATCCAGTCAATCCCTGACGCCCATCGGCTTGTCATCTCAAGGACATGGGCCACGGCGTGCACAGACCACAGGTCTTGCGGATCTTCTACAACTGCACCGCGCCCTAACACTTCCCCAGAATTAAAATCCTTAGCTTCACACAAAGCGAAGCAGCGCATCCCGTCTAGGAGAGACTTTCGAGGCAGGTGAGCATCCCAGCCCTTTGTCGCCTCAGTGACGGATCTGACCATGTCTGTGATGCGGCCCTGCCCGAAAAGCGAAAAGTGTAAGAGCCTCAACGCCACCACGTCGCGAGGCGTCTTTGACACTAAAGCGTCCAAAACCTCAGACGAACCTTTCGAATCACCACGGATCTGTCTCCGAGCTGCTTCTAGATGACTGGCCTCTCGACTGTTGAGCAGGCGATTGTCGATGGAGTCGACCAGCGATGCCGCCGCGGTAAGTGTCTCCGTTGTGTGGGCCATGACAAAGAGTTGGGCCAACAAGCAGCGCGTGAGAGGGGCTTGCGAAAGGGAGGCCGACTCCATTGTCTGAGGAAGCGCCCTTGCGAACATCAGGTAGTCGTCGACGAGTTGGTTATGTAGGACGATCTCATCCGAACTGCCGTGCATCGGCAGACCCCACGCATCGTTTCGAATCACTTTGTTTCTTTCCGTTTTACTTGAGTCGCCATGACCCTATGCTGCTCACACCGCAGAGGGAGGGCGTGGCATGAAGACAGCGCTCGTGGTTGGAGGCACGGGCCCTACCGGGCCCCATATCGTCAATGGCCTACTTCAACGCGAGTTCACCGTCGCGATTCTCCATACGGGGGCCCACGAATCCGAACGAATCCCCGAGGTTGTTGAACATATCCACACAGACCCATTCGATGCAGAGAAAACAGCCGACGCCTTAAACGGTCGAACCTTTGACTTAGCGATTGTCATGTACGGGCGGTTGCGGGAGTTGGCTGAACTGCTACATGGGAAGGTGGAAAAGTTCGTGAGTGTTGGAGGTGTGCCCGCTTACACCGGTTGGGGCGACGCCGATGCCTTATGGCCTCCGGGAATGCGGGTTCCGACGCGAGAGACTTCGCGGTTAGTCGTTAACGAAGGCCCGGATTTCGCTGTCAACCGGAAGGTAGCGAACATAGGGCGTTCCGAGATGGCCGTATTCGACCATCACCCCACAGCCTCCCATCTCCGTTATCCCTGGATCTACGGTCCGGGGCAAGTCGGGCCTCGGGAATGGAAGATTGTGCGCCGAATATTGGACGGCCGCAACCGCCTGGTCCTGCCGGACGGTGGGGCGTCGTTGCAGGCGGCAGCGTTCGGCCAAAACGCCGCGGCGGCTGTACTCGCGGTGGTTGACGGTGGGTCAAAGGCGTCGGGCGAGGTTTACAACGTTTGCGACGAGTGGACGCCGACCCTTCTTCAATGGGTAGAGATCATTTCCGACGCCTTAGACCACAAATTCGAAATCATCAATATTCCCTGGGAATTCGCCACTGTTTCACATCACCTCACGCTTCGCGGAACCCCTCATCACCGAGTTACTTCATCGGATAAGGCACTCTTCGAATTGGGTTATCGCGACGTTGTGGACCCAATGGAGGCGCTCGCCATGACAGCACGACATCTGGCAGAGAACCCCGTGGAACGCGGCAGCGGAACTGAACTCTCGTTAGGTGATCGATTTGACTACGCCGGCGAAGATCGACTTATCGACGCCTGGCTTGCTGCGACAGATCACATCACGGCAGTGTCAGCGGAAGTAGACCCTGGCTTCATTGACCGCTACGCAGCCAGTTTCGATGACAGCAAAAGGGATGGCTGGACGACCATTCGCTAATTCGTTTCGGGGAACCACTTGCGGCTGTAGGTCAAGAGTTCATCTAACCAGGCCTTGATAGAGGCTTCGGCAGTGGCTGGGAGACGGCCACTTTCGAGTTCAAAAACATTCGGAACTCCTAACGTGAGCGGGTAAACGCGTTCCGTCAACCCACTGCAGGTCTGCAGAAGATGCTCTCGGACGTTTTCCCCACCACGGCTGCTCGGCCCGACGCAGGCAATACCCACAACTCGGTCGATCAAGCAGCCAGCACCGTATGGGCGTGACAGCCAGTCGATAGCATTTTTCGTCAAAGCGGGAACCCCCGAGTTGTATTCAGGGGTGAAGATCAAAATCGTTTCACTAGCAACTACGACCTGTTTGAGGTGCTGCACGGGCGAAGGATCACCGGATCGTTCCAGGTCTTCGTTGAACAACGGAACTGGGGCAAGATCAGGGCATTCGACCTTGCCCTTGGCGGAAAGATGCGCTGTTGCAAGATCTGCCGCTGCCCGATTCAAAGAATCTGCGCGGAGGCTGCCAGCTAACACAGTGACCCAAGGGCGGTCATCCATGCGTGGAGATTCCCCCATCGACGGGCAGGGTGATCCCTGTTAACCACGCTCCGGCACGGCTAACTAGAAAGATTGTGGCCCCGACAATGTCCTCCGGTTCGCCAATTCTTCCAAGAGGAGTGGAAGCTACGACGCCTGCTCTGCGGTCCGGATCGTCAAGCATGTAGCTCATCATCTTAGATTCGAATGGGCCCGGAGCTATTGAATTGATATTGATGTGTTCGCGCACCAAATGGTGGGCCAGATGCCTGCAGAGCATGTGGACGCCAGCCTTTGACGCCGAATAGGAGTAGTTGTCACCGAAGGGAACCCGAACTCCATCGATCGACCCAATCATAATGACTCGGGCGGGGCTATCTGGTTCACCAGCGGCCTTCAACAGATCGAGAAAGGCTTGAGTCAACATGAACGGGGCCTTGAGGTTGACATCCAGGACTTTGTCGAATCCCGCTGACGGAAAATCGCCG
>DASCSY010000189.1:0-3917 GCA_034399415.1 Acidimicrobiales bacterium | reverse complement strand
TCCGCAAGTTTTATCCACGCGGGAGCCACACGATCTGGCAACAGAAGAAACGGGAGATTCAGAGGGTCGAAAAGGCCTTGGTGGGGAACTGATGCGAGTGGAGTGCCGCCCGCCGGAAACGGATTCCACATGGCGATGTCACCATCTAAAAGCCTGCGGTGAAACAATTCTTGCGCCGGGAACCCAGAATCCACAGGGTCTGCTACCGGAATGGACGTGAGCTCAAGATCTATCGGCTGACTTTCGTTCCACGGTGCCCACCGCAACACCGTGTCCGAACGCAGAAATGTACGCGCGCCAGTTAACGGCAACCCCAAGCTAATTATCACGGTGAGAGCGACAATCCCCAGCGTCCAACGAGTGGCCCTACTGACGCGTCTTTCCGTCACCCCAATATCGATCTTTCGCAATAGGCGCGATACGGCGAACCGGGCATCGTTTCGATCGTTTGAGCTATCTCACGGACCGAAACGAAACCCATGCGGAACGCGACCTCTTCGAGGCACGCGACCTTTGACCCCTGCCGCTTCTCAATTGCGGCGATGAAATTGGAGCTATCTAGCAGACTCTCATGAGTGCCTGAATCGAGCCAGGTGATGTCCCTTCCCAACTTCACTGCGCGCAGTTCGCCATCATTCAGAAAACTCAGGTTGAGGTCAGTGATCTCCAACTCACCTCGCGCACTCGGCTGGAGATCTTTAGCTCTAGACACAGCGGTGCCGTCATAAACGTAGAGACCAGGGACAGCAAGATCGCTTCGAGGATGGTCAGGCTTTTCCTCAATGGAAAGCACGGCGCCAGCCTGGTCGATTTCAATTACTCCGTAGCGCTGCGGATCATCTACGGGGTATCCCCAGATAACAGCCCCTCGGTCGAAAGTCGCCACTTCGTCGTCCAATCCAATAGGCCCATGAAAAATATTGTCACCCAGGACCAAGGTGAACGGCTCATCACCAATGAAGCTCTCGCCAATCACCACGGCCTGTGCAATCCCGCCGGGCGCTGGTTGCACCCCGTAGGAAAGCTCGACTCCCCACTGGCGACCGTCACCCAATGCCTCGCGAAACGCGGGTAGATCATTGGGAGTAGTGATGAGGTGAATCTCCCTGATGCCCGCACTCATCAGCGTCGCCAACGGGTAATAAATCATTGGTTTGTCATAAACAGGCTGCAGCTGTTTGCTTGAAACCCGACTCAAAGGGAACAAACGGGTGCCCGCGCCACCGGCAAGCATCATGCCCCTCATCAACACAACCCCGGCATACCGTCGCTAATCACGTTTACCAGTCTGGCGCAGCTATAGCCCACGAGTGCATCGGCACCATCAATCGATGACGACAACAACGTCGCCTGCACCAACTGTGTCGCCTGTACCGACCTTCACTTCCTTCACCGTCCCCGACTTATCAGCATTAATGTTGTTCTCCATTTTCATGGCTTCTAACACCACGACAGGTTCACCTTCGCTCACCTCTTGTCCGACTTCGACGAGGACCTTGACAATCGTTCCTTGCATAGGAACAGTGACCTGACCCGAACCTGCCCCAGTTCCACCCGTGTTGGAAGCCGAACGACGAGCTTTCGAGGGTTTCTGACTTACCGTAACGGCAGCTGACTCTGGGACCCAGGCCGCGACCTCAAACCGCTTGCCGTTCACCTCAAGAACGACATCTTTGCGAACCAGCGCATCCTCTTGATCGACGTCGCCTTCAACCACTTCGGATTTCCCTATGACCTCCGTTAGGTCAAGCGATTCTTCAACCCATTTGGTGCTGTGGTCACCGGATTGAAAATCGGGACTGGCCAAAATGACTTCATGGGCGCTGGCGGTAGTCGCAATTCCGCCTACCTCTAACTCGACTAGAGCACTACGCATCCGCTCGATAGCGATCTGCCTATTTGATCCCCAGACAATGAGCTTGCCCACCAAGTTGTCGTAGAACTGCGAGACAGCGTCCCCAGCTTCATACCCGCCGTCCCAACGAACACCGAAACCCTGCGGAAGCTTCAAACTCGTAATTGTTCCCGGCGAAGGAAGAAAACGCCCACCCGCCGGATCTTCAGCGTTAATTCTCACTTCGATCGCGTGACCGCTGCAGTGAACGTCACCTTGGGTAAATGACAGCGACTGACCCGCAGCAACATGTATCTGTTCTCTCACCAGATCGATTCCCGACACCAACTCACTCACTGGGTGTTCCACCTGCAACCTGGTGTTCATCTCCAAGTAGTAAAACTCGCCGTCTTGAAACAGAAATTCGACAGTGCCAGCGTTGGTGTAACCGCAGCCTTTCGCAACCGCCACTGCTGCTTCGCCCATCGCTTGTCGGACATCCTCAGGGAAATTAGGTGCCGGGCTTTCTTCAACAAGTTTCTGGTGCCGTCGCTGCGCAGAACAGTCGCGTTCCCCAAGCCAAACTACGTTGCCCTGTTGATCGGCAATGATCTGCATCTCTATGTGCCGAGGCCACGTCAAATAACGTTCCATGTAGCACTCGTTGCGGCCGAAAAAACTTTCTGCTTCGCGTTGAGCCGATTCCAAAGCAGCGTCGGCATCTTCGGGAGATGACACCACCTTCATTCCACGACCGCCACCTCCGTAAGCAGCCTTTATGGCAACCGGATAACCATTCTCTGCGCCGAAGCTGCGAACCTCATCCGGATGCTCAAGTATCTCTGTGGTTCCAGGCACTCCCTTGACACCCACTTTTTCAGCGGCAAGTCGAGCCGAAATCTTGTCTCCCATTACCTCAATGGCCTCGGGTGGCGGACCGATGAACGTCACACCAAGTTCGGTAATGGCGCGAGCAAAGTCGGCATTTTCGCTATAGAACCCGTAGCCAGGATGAACTGCATCAGCCCCGCACTGCTCGATCACATTCAGAATGGCCGAAGTATTCAAATACGAATCGGCCGCAGTCTCACCGCCGAGCGCGTATGCCTCGTCCGCGAGCCGAACATGTAACGCATTGCGATCCAGTTCGCTATACACCGCCGCACTGGTGATACCCAACTCGCGGCACGTCCGAATAACCCGTACAGCTATTTCTCCACGATTAGCAATCAGAATCTTCGAGAACACGGATTTCGCCTTCCGAGCACGGACGTACGATCTGCAATCGTGCCACAATCCAACGCTTCTTCCCATCTGACCGATTTTCTTTCTGAAATAACACCACTTTGGGGTAAGTACGCTCAGGCCTGTGGAAAGCCACCAATTTGACGCGGTGAAGGGAACTCGCTTCCAAAACGTTACTTGGATCTCCGAGATTCCCTCCACAAACACCGCCCTACTCGAACTTGCGCGAAATGGAGGAAATGAAGGGGAGGTGCTCATCGCTGATCTTCAAACACAAGGTCGAGGCCGAAGAGGTCGCGTTTGGACAGCGCCACCAGGAACATCTCTAATGATGTCCATTCTTCTTCGCCCACCGCGAAATTCGCTTCCGGTGCAGAAAGCGTCGCTGGTTACCTCGGCCCTTGCCGTCGCCACAGTGAAAGCAGTGACTGACACCACGAAGGTAAAACTGACCATCAAATGGCCCAACGACCTCGTCGTCAATGATTCGACCGACACCCCGGGCGACCCCGGATATCGCAAGGTGGCAGGCATCTTGACAGAAACCCTCATCGACGACGCGCAGATTTCAGCCCTGGTCGTAGGCATGGGACTGAACACAGGTTGGGGACAGGTGCCACCCGAACTGGAACTCGTAGCTTCGAGCCTCGACCTGCTGTCTCACTCGTCCATTGACCGACCACGGTTGGCGTACGGCATCCTTCAAAACTTTGAGAACCATTATTCGAACCTGCTAGAACCAGCAGGCAGCGAAAACCTCCTGCGAGAAGTCCGACACCACTCAAGTACTCTGGGACGGCGCGTACGCCTCCACCTTGATCACTCTCGAGAAAAGCGG
>DASCSY010000188.1:0-3920 GCA_034399415.1 Acidimicrobiales bacterium | reverse complement strand
CATCGACCCCGAGGGGTTTGTGCTCACTGTCTGGAAAGCGCTGATCTTGAACACTTCCCGGCAAGCGGTCGAGGCGAGGTTTACAGCTTTACCGTCACTGAACAGAACCAGGCCAAGGGATTCGCGGAAGCCTGCCCCTACGTCATGGCGTATGTCACCCTGGAGGAAGGTCCGCGCCTCCTCACGGTCATCGTTGATTGTGACCCAGACGTAGTCACCATCGGCATGTCAGTGGTCGCTGACTTTGTCAACCAAGAACGTGACGACCACGAAGTCTTCGCAGTTCCCGTATTCCGTCCTTCAGCGACCTAGCTCCGATGCTCCTGGATCTCCATACGCATTCAGTCAAATCAGATGATGGGCGGGCCAAGGTTGAGAACTACTGCAAGTGGATCCGCAAGAAAGAACTGCCCCTTGACGGCTTTGTCCTCACCGAACACCGCCAGTTTGATGAGGAGTCCGACTATCGACATCTCGAAGACGAGTACGACCTACTCATCCTTAAAGCGAGCGAAGTTGAGACCGATTTTGGGCACGTACTTGTATTTGGAGTGAACGACGACCTCCTGGCGGCTTTGGACTTTTCTGATATTCGACTACCCATCGACATGGTGTTGACGGAAGCAGAGCGGTGCGGTGCCTTCGCTGCGCCATGTCATCCGGGACGTAAACGAGTCGGCCTGTTTTCCCATTATGAGGAGCAAGGAATCGTCGACGCTGTACATACCGTCGAAGTTCTTAACGGCGGGTCGATTCCTGGAGAGGACGAGTGGTCGCTGCAAAGGGCTAAAGACCTTGGCTACAGGGGTTTTGGCGGCAGCGACAGTCACGTTGTCAGTCGGATCGGCTTTTGTGCGACGGAATTCCCTAACGAAATCATCACATCCGTCGGTGACCTCGTCGACGCGTTAACCGCCGGAAATTTTCAGCCGATTTCGCTTCGAACCGAAACTGAAATCAATTAGCCACCGTCAGGGTCCGGTCTACGAGTTCCTCGAGAGTAACAACCGCATATCCGGAAAGACTGGTTTCTATGACCCCGTTCCAGCTATTGACCCATTCATCGGGGATGGTGCGACCTGTCAATCCCCACAAGCCTCCGACCGTCGCCCCGTTACAGTCAGTGTCCCATCCGGCGCTCACCGTATCGCCAATTGCGGCGCTGAAGTCGTGCGGATGTCGGGCCAAACCCCACGTAACAAGTGAAAGATTATTGACCGTATGAACCGGAGACATTCCATCGAATTCGGCGTGTAGTCGCGACGGCTCAGCGTCGCCCGCACAAGCCAGACCCAAAGAGACGGCTGCAGCACAGTCGGATCCGCTCGGGATATAGGTTGCCGCCTCCTCCATTGCCTCCGGAAGTGTTGTTCCAGCCGCGATGAGGGATCCGGCGACTGCGATCACTACAGCTCCATGTATGCCTTCCCCACGGTGAGTCAGTGCTGCATCGGTCTGTGCTAGAGCGGCCGCCTCAGCAGGCTCGCCAGGGTTCACCCAACCGTAGAGGTCTGCTCTAATTTGCGCACCTATCCAATCGCTGTATGCGTTGTCACTGCATTCCTCAATGTCAAAGGCTGGGGGCGCACCCAAAGGGAACCGCATTCCGGCATCGGCCAGGAGCCGCGCGTACGCCTCGCGCTCTGCGGTAAATACCATTGCCCCAGGTAAATATCGAAGCCAGGCCCGTCCAACGTCTGCTGTAGCGAACCCCCTGCCGTACTCCTCCAGTATCAAGAGAGAGATCAGTGTGTAGTTGATGTCATCATCTGGGATGGCGCGTTGAATCTGCTCCCGGCACGCCGCGTGGTGTTCGATGTCAGCCTCGAATCCTTGCGTTAACGGCACATAATCTCGAAGAGGTAATGCTCCTGCGTTGGCAAGGTAGGTACGGAGAACTTCTCGGCCTTTCCGCATGGACATGTGTTCGATGGGTTTACCCAGCATGCACCCGCTGATTCGACCCGCCCACGCGTTTCGAATTCGTGACCGGTAGGAAACGTTGTTCTCGATTGACATACCGACAATCATTACCCAGGACAGCGACTTCCGTTCGCAAGTGTTACTTTCGCCCTGAGAACGGCGCCTTCTAACATCGACCGTTGACGACCTGGCGGAATGAAAGGGAGCTATGGGAAGCGGCTCTTCTGACCTAGACCTCGGAACTATCCGTGATGATTGGGTTGGGGTGGAATTCGATTGGGCCACTTTTGAAATGAAAACAGACGACATGATCGAGTGGGCGGAAGCATGCGGTGAGGACGACGAGCGGTTCATCGATCCAGCCCATCCCGATTTTCAAGCCCACCCTGGGTACACAACGCATTGCATGTCCGGCCGAGTGCTTCCGGACGGGTTCCCGCAGATAGGGAGCGGGTTTGGAATTGATGGTGGGAAAAGTGTTGAGGTTCATTTGCCGATCCGATCTGGTGACACTCTCAATGCGACGACCACGATCGCCGACGTCTTCGACAAGACAGGTAGAAGCGGAACCATGATTTTCATCGTTCAACGAATGGAATTTCGAAACGAGCAGGGCGATTTGGTGTCCACCGTTGACTGGAAGATGATCAAAAAGGCGTAACAGCATGTCAGATTCTCTTTCATTTGAAGACATAGAACTCGGGGATGAGCTTGCTGTAGTTCACCCTGACGTATCGATGGTGAACGTCAAAAAGTTTTGTGGCGCAGCAAAACATTCCTTTGAGCGGTTTATCGATCACGACGCCGCTCGAAAGGAAGGGTTTCCGGGAGCAATCGTGCCCGGAATCATGAGTCAAGGACTTTTGGCCTCAATGATTCATCGGTGGGCTCCGGGTTGCACCATAAAGAGCATTGACACGGTGTTCCGGGGTTCACTCCTCGTTGATTCGCAAATCACGATGACCGGCGCAGTGACCGACACCGACGAGTCAGAGCGTCGCATTGAACTTGATTTGACCATCGTGGCCGAAGATGGTCGGACTGGCGTTATAGGGACTGCAACAGTGGAGTTCCCGGTCTAGCGGCGTACGCCTGGGAGGGTGGTTCGATGAAACTTGAGCTCGGAGTCGACGAAGTACTGAGCACTACGCGCTCGGTTAGGCGACGTCTTGACCTCGAAAAAGCGGTCGGAGAGCAGGTCCTTCGAGACTGTCTCGACTTGGCCCTTCAGGCGCCTACCGGATCACTTCGACAGGACTGGCACTTTGTGGTGTCCAATGATCGCGACCAATGCCGTGAGGTGGGGTTGATCTATCAACAGGTGTGGACGTCAATGGTTACTGATGACTACCTGTCATCCTCGGCATCGCGCCAGGGCGATGCCGGTGACCAGTCATCGTGGTTGAGCATGATGGGGTCTGCCCGCCACCTGGCCGAAGTCTTTCCTGAAGTACCCGCCGTCTTTGTTCCCTGTATCAGTGGGCGCCTTGATGGTGCGGATGCTATGACTCAAGCAGTCAAATGGGGTTCGGTGATTCAGGCCGCGTGGAGTTTTATGCTCGCGGCCAGGGAACGCGGCCTGGGTACGTGCTGGACAACTGTTCACCTCCAACGAGAACGTGATGTGGCAGAAGTGTTGGGCATTCCATATGACGAAGTTCAGCAAGTCGCGTTGAGTCCGGTTGCGTATACGCAGGGGACTGACTTTCGACCAGGGAGACGAAAACCAGAGAGTAAATTCGTTCATGTAAATGGTTGGTGACATGGACTCGATAGCGGCTATCGAGAGCGAAGTCCGCACCTGGCTTCAACGGCATTGGGACCCGAACGCCGATTTGGTCGAATGGCGAGGACTGCTAGCGGATAGCGGATGGGGCTGTCCATCGTGGCCGCGGGAGTGGCACGGACGCGGTCTTCCTCTGGCAGCGGACTCCGCTGCCAGAAAGGTGTTCTCGGAGGTTGGCGCGGTCGGGGTAGCTGCCGGCGTCAGCATGTAC
>DASCSY010000187.1:0-3942 GCA_034399415.1 Acidimicrobiales bacterium | reverse complement strand
TGGCATGGATCACGACCGGGTTCACGATCGCGATCGCCGCTGTCATGTTGCTCGTAGGTCAACTCGCCGATCGGATCGGCTGGCGACGAACATTCGTGATCGGAATGATGACATTCGTTTGTTTCGCCCTCGTCGCGGCTGGCGCCCCAAACGTCGGCGTGTTAATCGCCGCGCGCGTGCTCCAAGGAGCCAGTGCTGCTCTATTTACGGTCACAGCGTTTCCGCTTGCACTGCCTGCCTTCCCGCTTAATCGTCGCGGAACAGCCATGGGGTGGATTGGGGTGGGTGGTGCCACCGCAGCGCTGTTGGGACCCGTCGTTGGGGGCACGCTGATTACTCTCACTAGCTGGAGAGCGGGACTGTTACTTCCGATCCCGCTTTGCGTGCTGGCCGCAGTTGTTGCTCCCAGAGTGCTCGACGAGCGCCGAGGTGACACGCGTCCGATTGATCTCTTCGGATTTCTGCTCGGCGGCTCGGGAGCAGCCACACTCGCTTTGGTCATCTTGCAGCGCTGGTGGCTCCTATCGCCAGCTGCTGTGTTACTGCTCCTCGGTTTTGGTCTTCGAATAGCGCGACATCGCCACCCGCTTGTCAGCCCCGAGCTATTTAGTGACCGCAGATACCTCTGGGCATCAATCAGCCAAATAGCAACTCAGATGTCGATCTTTGCTTGGTTTTTTTCGATGCCACTTTTCCTTGCCAATGTCTGGGGATGGTCAACCTTTGCAAGTGGCGTAGTGATGGCAGTTCCCATGCTCCTCTCATTCAATTCGGTGTTAGCTGGGCGCTACGCGGATCGCCACGGCTATCGAACAGTTCTTGTCACAGGTGGCCTGATCGCCGCCAGTGGACTGGGATGGTGGATCATCGCGCTGAACAGGCAGCCGTCTTCGTTCGCGCTCGTCCTGGGGCTGATCGTTTTTGGTTGGGGGGCCGGCCAAGTTGGCGTCATTGGCATGGGCGCGGCCCTGAACTCGTTAGATGATCGCCTGCTAGCGGAAGGCAACGCAGCATTGCAGACCAACCGCCGACTGGTGCAGGGACTAGGAGCCGCTACGGTGCTCGCGATCCTCGGTAATCGAGACACATCTAGCCTTGCCGCCTTTCGTTGGGCTTGGACCTTCGCCGCCGCCGGTTATTTCGTGTCGGCGATCGTCATGTGGTGGTATCCGCCTGACAGGCGCGAGCAGCTGGAGGTGTAAAATTACGACCAGAATTGACCTATGCGTCCCCGACTGACCGATGCCGAAGCAGTTCCGGTGATGAGAGCGGCCGGCCTCATACCCCTGGAACCCTACCCAGGGGCCGACAATCCTTGGCGGTGTAGATGTAACGCTTGCGGGGGTGAAGTAACACCGCTCTACACGTCAGTAAGAAACGGAAGTGGATGTCGATTCTGCGCGGTCAACAAAAGATCATCCACTCGTCGGCTAACCGATGCCGAAGCGGGCCCAGTGATGAGAGCGGCCGGCCTCATACCCCTGGAACCCTACCCAGGGGCGACGAAGGCATGGCTCTGCGAATGCACGATATGTGGAGAGCGCTGTTCGCCGTCGTTTCACAACGTGCAAAAAATCGGGAGAGGTTGCCGGAGCTGCGGCATCAAGCAACGTTCGCACTCTCGAAAGGTCAACGAAAGTGAGGCGAAGGCACTCATGATCTTGGCGGGCGTGACGCCCCTAGAGACTTACCCGGGTTCCAAGGTGCCTTGGCGTTGCAGATGCAACGCGTGTGGCCGCGAAGTCACTCCTCGACATTCATCAATAAGGCAAGGACGCGGCGGATGCATCTATTGCGCCGGTCGGGGAGTAACCCAACGAAACTAAGCCTTTGTCATAAGAGACTGCAGTGATGTAGTTAGCTGACGGTCGGGAAGCTCAGCCCCGGTAACGATTAGACACTACTGGTCGGTTATTGCGACAGGGGTTTCACTTGGACTAAGTGAATAACGGAAGTCGCAGTGATCAGCGCCTCCCATGATTGTCTGGTTCCGTTCGAAGCGAATCTCTGGGTTAAAACCCTCAACCATTGTTCCGTCGCGATTGCAAGAGAGCAGAGCACCCAACTCCGGGATGTCTAACTCGCGGTACATGTCGGCATATCGACAGCGCACCACGTCGAAAGCGAAGGTTGTTTCGGTTTGCTCGCGAACTTCTACTTCCAGGGCACCGCCCTTAGTCCAGTTGGCCATAGAGTTTGCGAACTCGGTGAGGCCGTTGCCACCCATAGCTTCGGCTAGAGCCGCACCCTGGGTTCGAGCGACGTCGATGACGGTTTCTCGCGCAAGTTCAGTGACGCGTTCTTCCCCAAATTCCTTCGCGAATCGTTCGACGAGGGGCGCGATGATTCGGGCCTCTACTTCACGTCTTTTCAGCACACCTATGTCGTTGAGAGTGTCTGGCTTCGGTTGATCAGACGAATCGTTCATCCGTCACAGACTACGCGTTATAGCTCGGCGAGGCAGATTTGACGAAATACGCCGCTGATGACCGAAATCTGCATCATGAGTGCCTGGATGACATCATTGATGGTATGAACTTTCGCCTCGCCCTGATCGCTAGTTGTCTTGTCCTCGCATCATGCGGAGGTAGCGACACCGAGGCTGCACCGGCCACGACAGCTGCACCGGCCACGACAGCTGCACCAACCACAACAGCTGCACCAACCACAACAGCTGCACCAACCACGACAGCTGCACCAACCACGACAGCTGCACCAACCACGACAGCTGCACCAACCACAACCGTGCCGGCGGGGCCTCTCGGCGAGGTGGAGATTGCCTTGTATCCCCTTGGGGGGTTGTCGATTACCGTGCCAAGCGCCGGGCTGTGGACCATGAATATTGTGGGAACGGAGTGGACTACAGCGCCGATCTTTGTTTTGACCTGTGCCGCTAACGACATGGCTACGCTGGTGCGAACCGGTACTGACACCTGTGACCTGACTCAGTTTCAGATGGGGATGCCAGCTGACGGCGCATTTTCTTTATCGTTCGATCTCCGGATTCCTCAAGGCGGTCTGTGTATCGCGGCTGGAGATCAAGCCCAGGTTGAATCAGCAGGTGTCTGCATCTCGGTCGATTGATCAACCCGCTTTCTGCCTCGGCTGTGTGACTTAGCTCTACCGATCACGCAACCACACCGTCCTGTCGGAGGCTCTCCACCTCCTCTTGGCTGTACCCGAGTTCGCGCAGCACCACATCTGTGTGCTCGCCAAATATTGGCGCCCCCTCATTTAGAACCTCAGGGGTGCCACTCATACGCCAAGCTGGACGAGCACTACGGACTCTGCCGATGACGGCATCGTCGTGTTCGGGAACCGAGTTGAGCGCAACAGCCTGAGGATGTTCATGGACCTGGGAACGAGGGATCACCGGACCGGCAGGCACATCGTGCCTGCCGAAAATGGTGAGAGCTTCCTCGGTGCTCCAACGACTGATGTGACCGGCAAGCAAATCTTGAAACTGATGCAAATTTTCCGCTCCCAAGACAGCAAAGCGAGGATCGGTAGCCAGTTCGGGGCTACCGATAGCGGCGCAGATCCCATCCAAAGGACCCATCAACGGCATCGTCACTATTGCCCCATCTTTTGTCGGATACACGCGGTAGTAGTCACCGGGGTAAACGGTGGCCGCGTCGGGCTCTTCAACGAGACTGTGTTGCATCATCGAGTCGGGCCAGACGAAAGCGAGGTTGGCTTCATACATGCTGACCTCAACGTGTTGACCGTGGCGCTGCGGGTCACGTTCGCGGGCGAACAATGCCGCAAGAATCGCTTCAACGGCGGAGTGTGCCGTGATCTTGTCTGCGAGAAAATGACGAGTGAGTTCTGGATCAGTCGTGGCGGGATCGCGTTGCACATCCACCATGCCCGTAACGGCCTGAATCACGTAGTCGTATACCGGTTCTGAGGCGCTGGGCCCTTCGGTGCCGTACCCGCTGA
>DASCSY010000186.1:0-3951 GCA_034399415.1 Acidimicrobiales bacterium | reverse complement strand
CGCGGTAACGCCTGTCGCCAACTAATCGCCGAAGGCGAGTAAGTCTTTGAGACCGAGGAGAAAGAGTCAGCTTGCTTGACGGGCGGATTCAGCTCTTTCGACAAGCTTGCTGAATGCCTCAGGGTCGTTGACGGCCATGTCGGCCAGAATTTTTCGGTCGACTTGGACGCCGGCAGCGTTAAGCCCATTCACCAATTTGCTGTAGCTCGTACCGTTTTGTCGAGCGGCAGCATTAATGCGTTGAATCCAAAGTCGGCGGAATTCACCTTTACGCGCACGACGATCCCTAAATGCGTAGTTGCCACTGTGCATGACCTGCTCATTGGCTGATTTATAGGAACGGCTCTTGTTGCCGTAGTAACCCTTAGCTTTTTTCAAGGTCGCTTTTCGCCTCTTGCAACCAGCGACAGAACGCTTTACTCGTGCCACTTTTAGTCTCCTCTACAGATCTGGGTTCACTTGCCCAGCATCTTGTTGATGCGCGGAAGATCGGCTTTACTGATCTGGCCTTCTAAGGCAAGCCGGCGCTTCCGTTTCGCTGACTTCTTTTCAAGAATGTGGTTGCGGCCCTGCTTGCGGCGGATCAATTTACCGGAGCCGCTCGTCTTAAACCGCTTTTTCGCTCCACTGTGCGTCTTCATCTTGGGCATTGCATCTCCTTATCGAAGGGGGTTCGAGATGGGAGGTAGGTGTGTTCCTAAATTTCTCGGGAACTGTTGTCAGATCCGTTACTCGCCGGAGGTTACCTCGGTGTCCTTGCGGCGCTGCTTTGCTGCCTTGTCAGGGCTCAGCACCATGGTCATGTTGCGACCGTCAAGCTTTGGGAATTGGTCAACTTTTCCAACCGTTTCTACTTTTTCTGCGACTCTTTCAAGAATTTCGCGACCAAGTTCAGGATGGAAGACCTCTCGGCCTCGGAACATGATGGTGATCTTCACCTTGTGGCCGCCGGACAGAAACTTCTCTACCTTGGCAGTCTTGGTGTCGAAATCGCCTTTTCCGATTTTCGGCCGATATTTCATCTCCTTGAGGGAGATCGAACTGGCCTTTTTCCGTGACTCCTTCGCCCGCTGGGATGACTCGTACTTGAACTTGCCGTAGTCCATGATCCGACAAACTGGTGGGTTGGCGTCGGCCGCTACTTCCACCAAGTCGAGATCAAGTTCACGTGCAATGTCCAGTGCTTCTGGCAAGGGTTTAATTCCGATCTGTTCGCCGTCAGGGGCGACCAGTCGAACTTCCCGCGCCCGAATCTGTTCGTTGATTCTGGCGTCGCCTTCGTCTGGGCGTGCTATGGCCTTACTCGCTTAACCAAGGACGTTCTCCTCGTCCGTTTGATGGCACCTCTCGTCAACAAACGAAAGGCGGACACACTTTGGTGCCCGCCTCACATAACGAACTGTCAGCAATTTAGGTCGCTGAGCAGACCGACAGTGACCGAAACGCACCTTCCGGTGGAACGGTGGGGGCGGACCCCGCTTGTATCTATTGTTGAGGGCGTAGGGTAGCAGGGTAAGAGCGCTATTTGCACAGCCGACAGCGCTTTGGGGTAGAACTATCAACCTGTAAGAGAGGTACCGTGAGCAGCTTCTGGACTCCGTCAGGAGAGCACGAAGTTCCAACAGATTCAGATGCGACGCCGGCGCCGAATCTGAGTAACGAACCCGGCGGCCAGCCGGAAATCGATCCTGAGACAGCTGATGCAATGGAGCAGCAGCTGCGAGAAGCCCAAGAACAGCTGCTTTCGGTACCGGCAAGTCAGATAGTGGCGAACCACGTCATCGGCCTCTTCGAATTAGCTGCTCTTCACCTTCGCGTAGATCCACCCGACCTTGAGGAGGCTCGTCTACCCATTGACGCTATGGGTGTGTTGGTGGAACAGCTCGGCGATCAACTTCCTGAGCACCAGACCTTGACTGCTGCTCTGCATCAGATCAGGCTGGCCTACGTTGAGGTTCAGAATCAAACGCAGGAAAATCTCAACGATTAACGGCGGGTGAAATCTAGGGCACAATCTTCGAGATCGGGAGTTCGATCACGTCCGTCGCTCCCAGATCGAGTAGCTGGGGAATGAGAATGTTGATGTCGCTTTTATTGACGACAGTCTCAACGGCGAAACCTCCACCACCCCAAAGCTCGTTGACGGTGGGCGCCTTCATTGAAGGTAGAACGCTGATCACCTGATCTAAATCGGTGGTTCCGACATTCAACTTCATGAGAACTCGGCCACGGGCGTCTAAGACCCCATCAAGAAGTGTCTTGATTTGCTCCATCGCTTTACGTTTTTCGGCATCAGCGTAGGCCTCGCCGTTGGCGAAGATCTCGGTATAACTGGTCAAGATTTCATCGATTATCTTGAGCCCGGCTGCTTTGAGCGCGCTGCCGGTTTCGGTGAGATCAACAACCGCGTCAACTATGTCGGGGGCTTTGGCTTCAGTTGCTCCGTAGCTAAGTCGGACATCGGCTTCGATGCCGGCTGCCGAAAAGTGGTGATTTGTTAATTCGGGATACTCACTAGATACTCGAACACCTTGTGGTAAATCGGAGATCGATTCATAGGCGCTGTCAGCTGGGACCGCCAGCACAATTCTGACCGGTTTAGCGGTTGCTTTGGAGTATTTCAGTTGGCCCAACGAAACTACGTCGCTTCTTGTTTCTTCAATCCAGTCTCTCCCGGCTATGCCTACGTCAAAAAGGCCGTCGGCGACGTAGCCGGGGATCTCTTGGGGACGAAGTATTCTCACCTCGTCGATTCGGGGGTCATCGATAGTCGCTCGGTAATCGACTTCGCTACTCCGACGAACCGTGAGATCAGCTTCGTCGAAAAGCTTCATTGTCGCCGCTTCGAGAGAACCCTTGGGGAGCACGATTTTCAGCATGTTGTTGACGGTACCGTTCCAGGCAGTCGGACTCCTAGTTGATTTACGGTGCGACAGTCGTCCGAAGAAGCAACGGAGTTCACAACTGACGCCAAGTCCTGCTAATCAGCAACGGCATCGTCGAGACCATCGATCAGATGCCCCAGTCGCATTTGCTTTGTTCGAAGATACGCCAAGTTTTCGGGATTGACCTCGGTAGTCGTCGGTACACGTTCAACTATTTCGAGGCCATAACCGCCGAGTCCGCCGATCTTGTCGGGATTGTTAGTCATGAGTCGCATCTTGGTGACCCCAAGCTCGACGAGAATTTGTGCGCCGATTCCGTATTCGCGACTGTCAACGGGTAATCCGAGTTCGAGGTTGGCATCGACGGTGTCATGCCCGTCGTCTTGTAGCGAATATGCGGCGATCTTGTGTCCGATTCCGATACCTCTGCCTTCATGGCCCCGCAGATAGACAAGGACGCCGGCTTCCTCTTGGGCTATCGCTTCAAGAGCGGTATGTAGCTGACCACCACAGTCGCATCGCATTGAGGAAAGGATGTCTCCGGTCAAGCATTCGCTATGGACTCGGACCAATACGGGCTCTGATCCCATGATCCGTCCGCGGACCAAAGCAAGGTGTTCTGTCCCGTCAAAGTCTCGGAAGACATGTCCGGTAAAGGTTCCGTAAGTCGTTGGGATACGCGCCTCAGCGACGGGATCAACTAGTCGCTCATTTGCGCGTCGGTATCGGATCAGATCAGCGATAGATATCAAAAGCAGATCATGTTCTTCGCAAAATTCTATGAGTTGCGGTAGCCGAGCCATCGTGCCGTCGTCATTGACGACTTCGGCAAGAACACCCGCTGGTTCGCAACCGGCCAGGCGGGAAAGGTCGACCGCCGCTTCGGTGTGTCCGGCTCGCTTGAGTACGCCACCAGGGCGGTAGCGGAGCGGCAGCACGTGGCCAGGTCGGACAAAATCATGCGTTTCGCTGTGGGGCGCCGCTAGTAAATTCACGGTGCGCGACCGGTCCTCTGCGGAAATTCCAGTAGTGGCCCCCTCGGCGGCGTCCACTGTAATTGTGTAAG
>DASCSY010000185.1:0-3959 GCA_034399415.1 Acidimicrobiales bacterium | reverse complement strand
ACTCCGCTAGTTTCACTTGAACCTGCCCGACTTAAGAACCTGGATGCGTCAATGCTCGAACTTGAAGATGTAAGGAAGTTTCTCAGTTCCGAAACTGGCTTAGCGACAATTAGCACCGTCCAAAACGATGGTCGGGTACTTTCCAGCATCGCTAACTGCGGCATCATCAGTCATCCCCTCACCAACGAAGGCTGCGTTGCCTTAGTGTCGATGGGGAAAGCCGCGCGTTTGAGACATGTGCGCCGCGGGTCCGAGATGACGGTCGCTGTTCGCCGAGGCTGGAACTGGGTTGCTGTCACTGGAAAGGCTGATTTGATCGGTCCCGACGACCAAGCCGCCGGCATCGACGACGAGAAACTCCGGTTGCTACTTCGGGAAATTTATGAAGCGGCCGGCGGCAAGCATGCTGATTTCGAAGAGTACGACCGTGAGATGGTTCGCAGTCGCAGAGCAGCAGTGCTAGTTGTTCCCGCGCGCATCATCGGCAACCTTCCGAACGCGTGAGGCTCCATCACGGACCAACGAGTAGCCGCCAGGAGTCCTCGGAGTGCAAGGCCACACCAGCGATCGCCACCCTGGCCGCTGTAAACCAACCGCCGCGACTAGATCAAGAACGTTAGGTTGCGCTGCCCTAGCTCGGCAGTGACGAGCTCGACCCACTTGGAGGACATTCGCAGGGATCCATCTACTCTACGGAGCCGATATTGCGCCTGACCCGGCCAGATTCGTAACTCCCCGGTTGATTGCGCAGCGATCTCATAGATAACAAAATTCGCCTTCACTGAAATCGTGCCGTCATCCTGATCCACAACCTCAATATTTGAGATCGTTCGACGCATCGGGGAGACAGGAAGTTGCGATAAGCGTTTACCGGTCTTGAGCTGGCGTATGCGGGTCGCTATTCGAGCCCGATTGTCGTTCAAATACCCCAGCTGCTCCGCGGGGTCCCCTTCAAGCCGTCCAGCTGGAACCCAGTAATGAAAGTCATCTGTGAGTAGAGCCTCCCATTCATCTAGTTGGAACTCGTCCGCGAGGCGCGCCTCGCGATACAAGAAGCCTTCTACTTCTGCTTTTAGTTGGAGTGAGGTCACGCTGAAACCTGCCCTGTCATGAGTTCCAGGTACCGATGCCAAAAACCACGATTAGTTGTCTCATCCGATGCGTCACTGGATCGAACACCGGTTTCATCAATCTGTTCGCGGTGAAGTCCGCGACTGAGATCAATCCACCCGCGATCTTGATCAGCCCAAGATCGTTGAGTGCCGGATATCCCTGCTTGAATACGTTCGGCCGTTATTGCGTCGTCACTGGTGATGAAGGAGGCCGGACCTACTGCCGCCTCGGTCTGGCGCAGCAATCGTCGATTGAAGTCTTCGCTGACACCCTGGAATTGAACCGACGTATGCCTGTGGATCATCTCGCCAGGCCCAACCGGTTCGACGATCGCTATGACCAACTCCCCCAGGAATAGGTTCGGGAATAGGAAGGCGTGAGGTGGTCCGTCCCACAGCATCTGTTCCGCTGATTCTGTTCCAGTTCGCTCTGTAAGCGCTTCACAGTAAGAGTCGACTTTGTCTCGGGTTGTACCTAGCCACGCCAGTTGTCGTTGGTAACTCGGTCGCCAGTCAAGTTCGATGTGGCCCTTGCCGTAGTCGATAGCGCGGGATCTACGCACCGCCTCTCCACCGACTGCGACCTCGTCGTAGTAGGTATCAGTTGTTTCTGACATAGACGCGTGAACAAAGCCGACGTGGTAGCCGTCGCTGTCGCTCTCAGGCCACAGTTTCCAATTGGACTGCACCCGATGTGCGATCCAGCCTTTGGAGAGATCGATTTCACCTGTCGGACTGAGATCACAAAGTCTGTCGATTAGTTCGTACCCCGCAGCGCCCAAATGGTCGGCCAATGGGCCTGCTGATCCGTCCAGATTGACGAAGACGAACCCGCGATGTGTTTCTAATCTCTTCGCTGCGTCTAAGTCGAGTTCCTCTTTTGGTGTGTCATAACCATCTGGGAAAGGGATCGCTCGAACGGATCCGTCAAGGCCGAACCGCCAGTTGTGGTAAGTGCATTGGAAAGATGTGTCGTTTCCTCGCTGCTCCCAGCACAGAGCAGTACCGCGATGTGAACATCTGTTGGACAACACCTTCACCGACCCGTCGGATTCGCGAACCATGATCACCGATTCGGTGCCGAGTTGGCGGGTTACCCAGTCGCCGTGTTCTTTGATCTCTGATTCGTGTCCGACGAACACCCAGCCGTTAACGAAAATTCGTTCCATCTCATCGGCGAACGCTTCGGGATCGTGTAGCAAGCTCGCATGAATACGGTCACCCCGAACAAGCTGCTCGTAGTCGATCCCCATATGTTCAGTTTCGCATGTGACTCACGGCTACACCCACAAAAGACACCGGAGTTATAGACCCGCTCGATCGCCTCGTCTACATAAAGCGCTGTTCGGTCTTGACGTGCGCCGCCAGGGCGAGCGATAGTCGTCGAGATGATTTACCTACGTCGCTATCGGCTAAGTGACTTGGGTCCAGAAGGCCTTGACAGGCGCTGGCTTTCGTGACCGATGTCGTAGTGTCCGCAGATGTATTGACGTCGTTCGCATCCGAAATTCTTAGAGCCGTCGGGTGCGACGAGGACATCGCTGACGCGATCGCATCACACCTCGTTGGTAGCGATCTTCGAGGAGTTCATTCTCACGGCACCATGCGTCTTACACAATATGAGAAACAGGCCTCCTCTGGGTATCTCGACCCGACCGGTCGGCCAAGGGTGGAACAAACGGGGCGCGGTGCGGTAGTCATTCAAGGTAACGCCGGGTTCGGTCATCCAGCCATGAACCTTGCGATGACCGAAGCGATGACCCTAGCTAAGGAACGTGGCTCCTCAGTAGTGGCTGTGACCAACTGTGGCCACACCGGGCGTCTCGGACATTACGCCGAGATGGCCGCTACGGCCGGACTGGCGTCCATCATCGGCGGCGGGGGACGTCGCGAGCACTGGCGGCAGGTCGCGCCGTATGGGGGTGTGGAGGCAAAGCTTCCGACCAACCCCTGGGCGTTTGGTTTCCCAGGCACGGGCGACGGACCGATCATCGCTGATTTTGCGACAGGTATGACCTCTGGTGGGAAGGCCCAAGAGGCTCGAAAACGTGGACAGCCAATGGAGGGCGTCTTTTTGCAAACCTCCGAGGGTGTTCCAACCAATGATCCCAACGCTTATCTTCGCGATGGTGGTGCGATCCGTCCCTTCGCTGGGGCCCGTGGCTACGGCATGGGGCTCATTGCCGAATTGCTCGCCACAGCGATGCTTGGAACCGAAACGGTGGAGTGCAACTGGGTGATAGTGCTAATCGACGTCGCAGCATATAGAAGCTCTGACGAGATCTCAGAAATGGTTTCCGAGATAGTTGATGACATGCGATCCACCCGGCCAGCGCCCGGTTTCGACCGTGTTGAGGTGCCTGGTCAACGCGAGCATTTCATCATGACTGAGCGCCTCAACAATGGGATACCAATCCATCCCGCTGTCTGGTCCGAACTTCAAGATTTACATAGTCGATTGACAACCCCTGCGCAGGAGGATTCATGAAGATCACGGCGGTTACCCTCGACGCAATCGGCGGCCCTATCCATGTCGAATCCCTTGATCTAGGCGGTCCGTTAAGCGGCGAAGTGTTAATCAAGATGGGTGCTTCAGGTATATGTCACAGTGACCAACATGTCGTTACCGGTCAGCATGACGCCGATCTGCCGTGTGTTCTCGGCCATGAAGGCGCCGGCGAAGTAGTAGCAGTCGGCCCGGATGTCGTGACCGTTCAGATCGGCGATCGAGTTGCTTTGAATTGGGTCCCCAGCTGCAAAGCTTGCTTCTATTGCGACCGGCAACAACATCACCTCTGTCCCAATGTGACTCAAAAGATCTGGACCGGCTATATGGCCGACGGCACC
>DASCSY010000184.1:0-4061 GCA_034399415.1 Acidimicrobiales bacterium | reverse complement strand
CTTGGAAACTTGCTTCGTCCTCTCGCCAGGCAACTCGAAGCGCTTGGACCCGTTCGCGCATCGCCGAATAACGCTTTCGGAAGGGTAGATCCGGCCGGTGGTTCTCCAGTTCTTCCTCGTTCCATCCAACGCCGATGCCCATGACAACTCGCCCCTGTGACACGACATCGGCCGTGGCGACCGTGCACGCCAGATCGAGAAGATCATGCTCGAGGAGGAGGCAAATACCTGTTCCTAAAGTCAGGGTTGTAGTTTCAGCGGCGGCAGCAGCGACAGAAACCCAAGGGTCCATCATGTGAAAGTAGGCGCCGGGTAGCTGGCCGCCATTGGGGTAAGGGCTGCGACGCTCAACGGGGATATGGCTGTGCTCCGGGAACCACACCGAATCGAAACCGCGCGCTTCGAGCTCTCTAGCGAGGTGGCCGGGAAGTATTCCGCCGGCGTGGTTTCCTGTTAAGTAACCGAACTTCATGAGGGAATTCTATGGGTAACAGGGCAACCCGGGTTGTGTCTTCTATCGTTCGCTCCATGGATGTACATCTTCGGGACGCGGTGGCACCTATCTCTACTGATCAAGGACCACCGATCGGGTTGTTCTGGCAGTACCTAATGAGCGAGGCCTCGTAGTGGGTAGACCCGAGCTAGCTGCATGACTTCGGCGAGTGTTTGGTTTGCGGGAGCTCGAGCTAGAACCTGGCCCGCAGCAATTGTGCCGGTAGCAGTCGGAACGGCTGCAGCGCAGGCTGATCTGAATTTGTCACGAGCGATGTTGGCGCTTTTAGTTGCTCTTGCACTTCAAATCGGTGTCAACTACGCGAACGACTACAGCGATGGGATCCGCGGCACGGATGATCGTCGGATTGGCCCCACGCGACTGGTGGCGTCTGGAGCGGCAACTCCGACGGCTGTGAAGCGGGCGGCATTTCTCGCCTTTTTTGTCGCTGCGGTCCCGGGTGTGTATCTGTCGCTGGTTACCACTAGGTGGCTGTTCTTGGTTGGAGCACTGTGTATTGGTGCAGCGTGGTGTTACACCGGCGGCCCAAAACCCTACGGGTATAGGGGGTGGGGTGAACTTTCTGTCTTTGTTTTTTTCGGGTTAGTTGCTTCAGCCGGGAGCACTTACTTGCAAGACGAACGAGTTACGGCGCTTGCGGTGGGAGCGTCGGTGCCGGTTGGTCTTTTGACAGTCGCCTTGCTAATCACGAATAATCTTCGCGATCTCCCTGCTGACAGCGTGGCTGGAAAGCAGACCCTCGCTGTCCGAATTGGTGATCGACCTACGAGAGTGCTGTACGTGGCAGTCGTCGCTATGGCGTTCTTATGTCTGCCCTACCTGAGTTTGGTGAGGCCCTGGGCGTTACTCGCGTTTCTGGCTGTCCCGATGGCTTATAAGCCGATTCGATCAATTCTGAACGGAGAAGAAGGCCAATCGCTCATACCGGTTCTTGGGGCTACTGGAAGGCTCGAGATGTTCTATGGGCTCCTGTTGGTTATTGGGTTAACAATTGGTAGCTGACTTCACACTGCTTGCGTACCCAAGAAAAGTTGTGTGATCCCGCCGGTCAGCGGAACTCTGGTGGCATCGGTAAAACCGACCGTCCGAAGCTCATGTAGAAGTTCTTCAGTGCTGGGCAGGTAATCCACTGATTTTGGGAGATAGGCATACGCGTTTGGATCTGATAGCAATGCACCTATTTTCGGGACGATCGTTCCGAAATATGCGCTATAGCCCCAACGTAAAAGGGGATTAGAGGGTTGGCCGACGTCAAGTAAACCAATTCTTCCGCCGGGCTTCACCACTCTGGCGATTTCATGAAAGAAATCGGTAAGGTCAGTGAAGTTTCTCAGCGCGAATCCGCATGTAATCCCGTCTACATGACCATCGGGAACCGGTAACTGGAGTGCGTCGGCTCTGACTAACGGAGCGTCGGTTGCAGCAGCAGCCAACATCCCGGCGCTGAAATCAATTCCTACCGGGTTAAGGCCGAAACGCATCAGATCGTTACAAAAGTCCCCGGTGCCACACGCGAGGTCAAGGACAGTCGATCCAGCTTCAAGATCGAGACCCCGTACAGTTCTGCGCCGCCACCCGACATCTAGGCGGAAGGTCATCAAACGGTTGATGAGGTTATATCTGGGAGCAATTTGGTCAAACATTTCCTCGACGATGATGGCTTTGTCTTCACCTTGAGGAAGATCGTTGGGTTGAGGCACAGTTACGCGATCGGTTCAGGTATAGGCCCGATATATGCATTCGGCTACACATGCCGGTCTCTCCGAGCCCTCAATTTCGAAAATCAGTTCGGCGGTATATTGGGCGCCGCCGTCAAACCGCGAGACCTCTTTGAGCGTGGCACCCATTCGCACGTTCGCTCCAACTGGGACCGGAGCCGTGAATCTGAGTTTGTTCGCGCCATAGTTGACACCCATTTTGACATCGCCGGCGATAACGAACGCCTCCGCCATGCACATTGGGGCCAGTGAAAGCGTCAAATAGCCATGGGCGATGGTTGTTCCAAATGGTCCGGACTTCGCTCGTTCCTCGTCAAGATGAATCCATTGAAAGTCACCGGTGGCTTCCGCAAACTTCTGAACTTGTTCGGGTGTGATCGTGTGCCAGTCGCTGTAGCCGAGGTGCTGCCCAACGCGACCCTCCAGATCATCAATACCGTCAATTTGGTTGGTCATATGCAGGAGTTTACGGCCATTACCTAGCTGAACCAGATGCGCCTATATTCCTTACTTTGAGGGTGGAGTAGTAACACGACCAGAACTAAGTCGAACATCAGTCGCAAAAGAAACCCAAGTAACTCAACGTCATAACGAATTCCAATCCACAAAGTAGCTACGACTGAGTAGATAGCGGCCGCTGTTGTCAACTTGAAGCCCCATTTTTTTTCATTGGCGATGCCGAGACCTCCACCAACCAGCGCGACGAGCATGACGATGGGCAAAACCCGCGACGCGAAGAGCCCGAGAACGTCGTAAGCCAGTTGGCGATAGTAAACGCTGCCGAACAGGACAATGCTTATTGCCCGAAAATAGGCAAGCATGACTCCACTGTGGAGTGTTTGAGGTTGGCTCGGGTTTAACCAGCGAAGATTGTTCACTCTGCCAGTGTGGCAGAGGCTTAGCCAGATCCCTAAGTCTTCGCAGGTCGAGATTTTCCCCGAACTACGAGTTGTTGTTCGGCGCGCAATTGTCCACATGCCGCATCAATGTCAGTTCCGCGGTTAGAACGAATGGTGGCGTTGACGCCGAAGGAGTCGAGTACATCTCGAAACCAGAGGATCGAGTTGGCGTCGGTTCCTGGCGTTGAGTAGCCAGGGGTTGGATTCAACGGAATCAAATTGACATGAGCATTAAGGGGACGAGCGAAGGCTGCTAGTTCACGAGCGGCGTTTTCGCTGTCGTTAACACCAGCCATCATCGCCCATTCGAAGCTAAGCCGACGGTTCTTAACTCTTCTGTAGGAGTGAAGAGCTTCGGCAAGTTTCCGCAACGGGTAGGTTCGGTTGATTGGAGCGATGCGATTTCGAGTTCTGTCATTCGCTGAGTGCAGAGAAACGGCGAGACCCACCGGTAACTTTTCTTTGGCGAGTCGCTCGATTCCAGGTACTACCCCTACCGTTGAGATGGTGATCTTTCGAGCACCAATGCCGAGGTCATCGTGGATTCGCTCAATCGCCGGCCAAACGTGATCCAAGTTCGCCAACGGCTCTCCCATGCCCATAAATACGACGTTGCTAACGCGTCGCCCTTCCGAACGCTGAACGGCTCTCACCACCTGCTCAACGATCTCGCCAACCGTCAGATGGCGATCGAACCCAACCTGTCCCGTCGCACAGAAACTGCAATCCATCGCACATCCAGCCTGCGAAGAAACGCACACGGTTGAGCGATCCCGGTAGTGCATTAGAACCGACTCGATCAACCGTCCGTCAGTGAGTTGCCAGAGCTGTTTGATTGTCGTTTCGGCATCCGTGACCACTTCCTTGAGCAATGTGAGGGCCGGTGGCAGCAGTTCCTCAATCGCGGCGCGGAGAGGCTTGGGAACATTG
>DASCSY010000183.1:0-4113 GCA_034399415.1 Acidimicrobiales bacterium | reverse complement strand
GCAACAAGTGTTTCTACTGTCATCCCCGTAACCGATATGGAGGCTGCGGTTGAGAGCTGGGAACGGTTGTTGGGTCTTTCTCCGACATTTATCGACGGAGACCGGTGGGCACAGTTTGACGTTGGCGGAACAAGAATCTCCTTGGCGGGCAGCGACAGAACCAGCGACAACCCTGGGATACTGATCAAAAGCGAGTGTCTGGAAACGTTGCGTGAGTCTCTGAAGGAATCAGGCGTATCAGTGAGTGAACTGGTTGATGGGGTTCATGAAACGCGCTTCGAGGTCCATGGCTTTGAAGTTCCGGTGACTATTTACTCCGGTCGCTAACCCGCGTTCTTTCTGGCTAGTTCTCGATAACTTCGAGGGCCATAGCCGCGAGCATCTCAACTTGTTCCTTGAAGACATTGGTATCGACGTCATCCTGGTCTCCCATTGCTCCGTTCAAGTAACGGTTCAAGACGCCTTCAACGATCGCAGCTAGCCGCCAGTAGGAAAACGCTCGGTAATAGCCGACATCGGATACGTCTCTGCCTGAAACATTTTCGTACCACTGCAACAACTCGTCCCGGAAAGCAAACCCACCGGCGAGGGTGGGGGCGCTAGAACCGGCAGGAGCTTCATCAGGTTCAACCCAGTTGTTCAACAAGTAGCCGACATCAGCGAGAGGATCACCCAGCGTGCATAACTCCCAGTCAAGAACAGCCAAGATCTCCCCAGATCGGGTCAACATGTTTCCGAGTCTGTAGTCCCCATGAACGATCGTGGATCCAACCTGGGTCGGTTTTTGCTGCTCGAGAAGGCCTTGGACATGTTCCATTATCGGAAGTTCCCGGGTTTTTGATTGCTCCCACTGGCGACTCCACCTTCGGAGTTGCCGCCCCAGATAATCCTCGCGTTTCGCTAAGTCACCCAACCCAATGTCGTCAGGTTCAATTGAATGCAACTCGGCGAGGACTTCGGCCACTTGCCGGCTCAACGTCATGCGATCAGGGGTAGGAACACACGCCGCTTCAACGTCACTGTGTAGAACTTCACCGTCGACATACCCCATGACATAAAAGGGCGCTCCGTTGATTTCAACGTCTTCGCACACTCCCAATGTTGGTGGCACGGGCACCTCGGTTGTGCCAACTGCGGTAACGATTCGATGTTCTCTCGCCATGTCATGAGCGGTCGCCAATACATGTCCTAAAGGAGGTCGACGAAGCACAAAGGTGTTCCCTACGTGATCCAGCACTTTGTAAGTGAGGTTCGAGTGGCCTCCAGCAATCAGTTCATACTTGAAAGGGGGACTCGAACCAGATACGTGAGAGGAAAACCAGGAAGCGACGTTGGTGTCATCAATCCCCTCAGTGACGTCGCCACTCATTGACTTCTCTCCTCAGTGAACCGGAAAGATTGTACATCTGGGGAGTTAGCCGTAACGGTAGAACCCGCGCCCGCTCTTTCGCCCCAAGAGACCCGCGTCGCACATCCGATTGAGAAGCGGCGGCGGTGCATACAACTGTTCCTTGAACTCTTCATACAGTGATTCAGCCACCGCCATGGTCGTATCTAACCCGATCAGGTCGCATAGCGCCAACGGCCCCATCGGGTGATTGCATCCCAACACCATGCCGGCGTCGATGTCTTCGGCGCTGGCGAATCCAGACTCCATCATTCGAATCGCCGACAGTATGTACGGAATGAGAAGCGCGTTGACCACAAAACCCGCTCTGTCTTGGCTGCTGACTACGCGCTTGCCCAATTGCTCAGATGCGAACTCTTGGCATAGCAGGGCAGTTTTGTCTCCGGTTAGTAGGGAAGAAATGATCTCTACGAGACCCATTACGGGTACGGGGTTAAAGAAGTGGACTCCGATCACCTGCTGCGGTCGGTTGGTAGCCATCGCAAGCTTCATGATCGGGATGGAAGAGGTGTTGCTTGCGAGAATTGCTTCAGGGTCATCGACTACATCATTTAGGCGTCGAAATACTTCCAACTTCGCCTCTTCTTGCTCTATCACCGCTTCCACGACGAATTCCCTGTCGGCAAGGCTGGGAAGCTTGGTAGAGAAAGAAATACTTCCCATTACTTCTGCCCGCTGATCGTCGGTCATTTTTTGGGCCTGTACGGCACGGTCGAGACTTTTTTCGATACGCGCCATGCCAGCTTGCAGAGCACTTTCGTTGGCTTCGACGACTCTTACGTCGCAGCCGCTGAGTGCGGCGACCTCTGCAATGCCTGACCCCATGAGTCCGCAGCCGACAACTCCAAATCGTTCAATAATCACATGCGCGAGGGTACAAGAGCGCCCAGGGGTTTCGCCTGGGGATCAGCTGACGCGTGACTCTTCGATGGCTCCTCTAACAGCTTCGACTACTTCTTCGGCAGTAGCGCCTGGAGTCAGCACCCGGGCCACACCAGCGTCGTACATAGATTGAAAATCATCTTCCGGAACGATGCCACCGAGGATCACGGGGATGTCGGCCCCTGCATCAGAAAGCGCTTGGGTAACCATTGGGAGTATGGCTTCGTGGGCTCCGGACAACATCGAGACTCCGATGGCGGAAACATCTTCGTCGATAGCCGCAGCGACGACGGTCTCAGGGGTTTGGAACAAACCGGTGTAGATCACTTCGTAGCCTGCGTCGCGTAAAATTCGCGCCACGATTTTGACCCCTCTGTCATGGCCATCGAGTCCTAGTTTCGTCACCAGTACGCGTTCTGCCATGGCCTTGGACCCTAGCCCTCTCGGTGACAGGGAGCGAATGCGGTTTCGAAATGCAGCCGAGAATTAGCCATTTCCTATGGATCGACCAGGACCTAGTTCATATGCGCGCATCAGGACGCAGTTCATTGAGAGAAATTGTCTCCGGCACCTCGAATCGCAGCAGATTGACCCATAAGGTGCGGATATGGATAGCACCACACCGTTCGCGGCTCGCGCGGTCGAAGCCTCAAAGATTTATGGTTCGGGAGAGACCGTTGTCCGAGCACTCGATGCATTGTCTGTTGATCTTGCATCTGGGCAACTCACCGCAATTATGGGCCCATCCGGTTCAGGTAAATCGACCCTGATGCACTGCTTGGCTGGCCTTGACGATCTCACCTCGGGAAAAGTGTTCATCGGGGAAACCGATATCAGTGAGTTGTCCGAACGTGCGCTCACCTTGTTGCGACGAGATCGCATCGGCTTCGTATTTCAGGCGTTCAATTTGGTACCGACTTTGTCTGCTCAAGAAAACATCGTGTTGCCTCAGCAACTAGGGGCAAGAGCACCCGATGCTTCCTGGCTTGAACGAGTCATTGAAGCCGTAGCACTTGGCGACAGACTGAAACACCGACCTAATGAACTGTCCGGTGGCCAACAGCAGCGGGTCGCCGTCGCCAGGGCTCTGGCGGGGCAGCCCGAAATTATCTTCGCTGATGAACCCACAGGCAACCTCGATAGCAAAACAGGTGGCGAAATTCTCGAGTTCATGCAGAAGGCCGTGCGCGACCTAGGTCAAACAATTGTCCTAGTCACCCATGACCCTTCGGCCGCGGCTCACGCCGACCGCGTCGTATTTCTGGCCGATGGAAGCATCGTTCACGAACTCGCAGCGCCGTCTGCCGATCTGATCCTCGACACCATGAAACAATTAGGCGACTGAGGTGTTCAAACTCACCCTGAATTCGCTATTAGCCCGGAAGATAAGGCTGGCTTTGACCACTTTCGCGGTTGTGTTGGGTGTCTCATTCGTTTCGGGTTCGTTTATCCTCGCCGACAGCCTCCGGGCCGTATTCGACAAAATCGCTATCGAAATTGCCGGCCCTGACTGGCTTCAGGTTCGAGGAGTCGAAACCATCGAAGGGGATCCATTTAGTCGGCCGACGGTTACCCAGTCAGTCGTTGATCAAATCAACTCAACCGAGGACGTGTACGGCGCTTTAGGAGTTATTCAAGGGTTCCCCAGAATCTCAGTTGGCGAAACTCTGATTAAGCCACTCGGTGGAGCTCCTACTCTGGCCTTCAACTTTGAGGAAGAAACCGAGGAGTTAAGCGGTTTTCAAACTATCGAAGGGAGAGCGCCGGGCAATAGCGAAGTCATGGTCGACGTCGATACGGCCGAAAAGTACGGCATCGCTGTC
>DASCSY010000182.1:0-4136 GCA_034399415.1 Acidimicrobiales bacterium | reverse complement strand
ACACCATGCTTCGAGGGAATACCGGTCTCTCCGGTCACTGTCTCCGTGGCCGGACATGTCGATCGCCGCTATCCGGTAGACGCGTGCGAACTGGGCTGCGACATGGGTCCACCAGTGGGCGTGGGCCGCGCCGCCGTGTACGAACACCAGCCCCGGGCGATCCGGCTCACCCCAGACCAGGTAGTGGATGTCCGCACCCCCCACGTGGACGGTCCGGTCCTCGTAGGGCACTGACATGGCGGCCGAGTACCAGCCCGGTGCTGTCTGGTCTGGAGTCTGGGATTCGTTCATGTTCTCTCTCGGCTGGTTGCGCCCTCGACAGGAATCGAACCTGTGGCCTACCGCTTAGGAGGCGGTCGCTCTATCCAACTGAGCTACGAGGGCGGGGGAGGCGCGTTATGTGGCGCGTTACTGCTGATAACGGCCAGTGTCGCTGTGAAGGGTATAGGCGGGGTTGGTTTGCTTCCTTGGGATTCGACTTTGAAGGGGGTGTGGCTGTTTTGGGGCGCGGCAAAGCCACCTCGAAGGATTCTGCAAACGTCGTGTCGACCCAGGTGTACAAGGTCACCTTGCCAAACCCCTTGGCGCAATGGCTTCCACAGGTGGCGTAGTCGACGGGACTGTGCGTCGTAGATTAGTCGGCAGGCATTTTCAATGCTTCGGAAACTCCCAAAGTCCTCGATAGGGCTCCTGGCGGGACGGTATGGCACCAAGGTGAGAGGACGAGAGGTCAATGTTGTTCTTGGCACTGGCGGAAATCCGTCGGAATGTGGGCCGGTTCTGCGTGCTTGTCGCTGCGATAACGATGTTGGTTTTCTTGATCTTGTTCCAACAGTCTCTGAAAAACGGTTTGGTTACATCTTTCGTGGGAG
This sequence comes from Acidimicrobiales bacterium, assembly GCA_034399415.1. GTDB lineage: Bacteria > Actinomycetota > Acidimicrobiia > Acidimicrobiales > Poriferisodalaceae > UBA2110. Next base: position 3,264 of record DASCSY010000182.1, on the reverse strand, counting down.
CGATTCGGAACCAATCAGCTCCAATCCTGGTGTACTCGATCGATGGTCAGCGAGTGATCCAGAGCAGCTCAATCACTCCATCTCTCGAAAAAGCGGTGCGAAGTCACGACGCCATCGAATCGATCGGTCGTATCGGTCAGGGAACATTCACGGTCCGAGCAGGTCAACACCGGTTTGACACGACGATTCTGGGATTCGAAAAACGCAACCTGGGGGCTCCCACGGATCTGGTAGCGGGCAGATACCCCAACCGGGGCGAGGCAGTAGGAAGTGAGTCTGACTCTTCCGAAGGGTTCGGAATCGGCGATGTCGTGGTGGTCGAACCAGGTGGCCTGCAGATCAAGATCGTCGGAATTGCCAAAGAAGTGCAGTTGAACGCAGGTCCAACGCTGTTCACGCCCTATGAGACCTATGAAGATGCTGTGAGCGCAGTCAATCCCGACGCCGGCACCCCCCTGCCCAACGTCTTGGCAATTGCCCCAGCCGACAATGTGAGTCCAGCTGTGGTCGTCGATCAAGTGAACGCCATCTCACCCGACCTTGATGCACTCGAACGCGACGCAGCGGCCGATAACACGCCAGGGGTGTCACAGGTTCAGCAATCGTTCCAAGTGATTTTTCTTCTCTACGGACTGGTCATTCCATGCGTCGTTGGACTGTTCTTCTTGATCATTACTTTCCAAAAGAGCCGAGCGCTGACACTGCTGCGAGCGATCGGCGCTCCTCCTAGACGCCTAGTGGTTTCTCTTCTAATCCAAGCCGTGGCGGTTACCAGTGCTGGCTTTGTACTCGGAGTAGCTCTCTACTGGCCACTTTCAACCCGACGTTTAGGAGGAATCCCACTGAAGTTTGAGACTACGGCAGTGTTCGCATGGGCGATTGTGTTATTGGTTCTCGGAGTCGGTAGTTCTCTCGTTGCCGCCCGACGGGTACTCGCAATTGATCCGATTGAAGCAGCAACCGGGGGTGCCTCTCGATGAAGACCGCCTGGTTAGAACTGCGGCGGCACCCATCGAGGTTCTCCGCTGCAACTGCCATCTTGACGCTCATCGCCATCTTGTTGATGTTCCTTGGTGGTCTGCTGGACGGACTAATTAAGAATGCAACCGGTGCAGTTAGCGCCATTGATGCAGACGCGATCATCTTCTCAGAGTCTGCCCACTCGTCATTTCTTCGAAGCCGCATCGAACCTGGAACTAGCACTGCCATTAGAGATCATCTTGACTCGCAAGTAGGTGGACTCGGCGTGGTTCTCCTCGGTGCCCGCATCCCTCATAGAGGACCCCGCGACCTCACCAGTGTCGCCGTCTGGGGTTATGAGATCAGCCCCACCGGCGTACCCAAGCCTGCCGGGCCAGGCAGGGCCTGGGCTGACCGGAGCCTGAAAACCAACGGCCTAGAGGTCGGCGATGAACTACTGGTCGGCTCAGAACGAACCCCGCTGACTATTGCCGGTTGGGTCGACAACACCTCATACAACGGCCAAGCATCTCTTTGGACTGACATTGGCACCTGGCGGGGAATTCTCAACAAGAACCGGCCTGACGCCGCTTTAGCCAACGGGGTTTTCCAGGCTCTCACCGTCTCCGGCCCCGATTCACTGACCGAACGCGAGGTGCTCAACACCCTCACCAGGGCACTTGGGGAGGGTTACACCGCTCTGACAGTTTCCGAGACGCGAGACGCCATCCCGGGTGTTACCGAACAACAAGCCACCTTCAATCAGATCCTCGGGGTGACCCTGGTAATAGCGCTACTGGTCATCGCGCTGTTCTTCGCCCTAGTAACCGTCGAACGGACCGGCCTGTATGCAGTCTTCAAAGCAATAGGGGCCAGTTCAAGGTACATCTTTGCCGGACTCATTGTTCAAGCAACCCTGGTCACAGCAATTGCCGCCACCTTGGCAACGGTGACGGTGCTGGTGCTCAATGCCTCGATCCCAGCGGGTTCAATCCCTCTATTCATCTCACCACAGCGGATTGTCTCTAGCACCGCTTCGCTTCTCTTCGCGGCAGTAGTCGGGTGCACATTTTCGCTGCGTCGAGTCCTACGCATTGACCCTGCCACTGCCCTCGGAGATTCGCTATGACCACACCGCCAACACCTGCGCTCGAGATGCTCAACGTTCGAAAGACCTACTCCATAGCTGATACCGAGGTCACCGCACTCGACCACGGAACCCTTACTGTGGCCCAGGATGAGATCGTTGCCCTAGTTGGTCCTTCTGGATCGGGCAAGACCACTTTGTGCTCCATCGCGGGGGGCATCCTCTCCGCGACCAGCGGTACCGTGATTGTCAACGGTGAGGACATCACCGATCATGGAGCTGGGCAACTCACGAAATTTCGGCAACAACAAATTGGGTTCGTCTTCCAGACCGTGAACCTCGTACCCTTTCTCACCGCCCGCGAGAATCTATTGATCGTCGACGAGATGGGCCGTCGAGAAAGAAGCAAGGCCCGCCAGAGAGCAGACCGACTCCTAGACGAACTTGGCCTCGCCGATCGCTCCGGAAGCCTGCCCGGCCAACTTTCAGGCGGCCAACGTCAACGCGTCGCTATCGGACGAGCCCTAATGAATGAGCCCAGTTTGGTGCTCTTTGACGAACCAACCTCTTCACTTGATACCGAGCTGGGGTCACAGGTAATGGAACTAATCCGTAAGGAAATGAAGGCCAGGGGTACTTCAGCCATAGTTGTCACCCACGATGGTCGCATCACCAGTTACTGCGACCGCACCGTTCAAATCGTTGACGGCGTACTCGACGTCAAGACCTAACGCTGAAGGTCGAGTAAGCCTGTGTTCGTCTAATCACGCGCAGTCTGTGCAATCGACGCACGCTGCCGCACCTGCTAACGGGCCGGTGGGTCTCGGAATGCCCAGTACCCTCAGGCAGTCGCCAGACAGGAGCTCTTCGAAGTTGACCAGCTCCTCGGCGCGCCCGGCAAGAAATACCACGCAAGCGGCGAGGAATAGGAGCGAGCTGACGGTGAGCAGCAAGTCACCGTCTCGGATCGACTCCACCACGAACACCACGGCACAGGTCAGGAACAACCACCAACTCAGGGCTTCGCTGTCAATGTGTACGGACTACAGCCTGCCAGAGCCGGCCATGCGGTTTTCAGGTCTAGTGGTACGCCCCCCGACGCACGAGATGATTCTTGGACTCATGCTCTAGCGACCCCCGTAACGATGCACGCCCCCCGGGACACGCAAGAGTCTTAGTAACCTCCCAGAACCCCCTCCGTTGAAGGGGACTTGTGC